>NZ_FNWI01000004.1:1919535-2279303 GCF_900106855.1 Varibaculum massiliense
AGCAAGAAAGTTTGCCTACCGGAGCGGTTTTGCTGCGTAAACATTCCCAAGGTCCGTTAATCACCCAGGCATTGCGCCGGAAGGGACTTCCCGTGGAGGTTACCGGGGTTTCCGGTCTCATCTATGATCCTGCAGTTGCCGATGTGATTGCTGCGTTGCAAGTATCGGCAGATGCCGGACGGGGAGATGCCCTAATGCGACTGATTACCGGGTGTGGTATCAGCCCGGCCGACATTGATTTGTTGTGGCGCTGGGCGCGCCATTTAGCCAACCCGGAGGATAACCCGGATATTAATCCCCAACCTTATTTAATGGATGCCCTCGATAATCTGCCGGAGCCTGGCTGGACTGTAAAGGGAACTGGCAGCGCTTTTAGTACGGAGGCCCGCCGCCGCCTGGATATTTTACGTTCCCAGTTAGCAGAGGTACGCCGCCATATTCACGATCCGTTGGGTTCTTTGGTGCAGCGCACCATTTTTACCCTGTCTCTGGATTTAGATGTCAAAGTGCGTCCCGATGGGGGACTCTCGCAAGGCTGCCTTGACAGTTTTGTCAAGGTCGCCCGCGACTACGAGACCAGCGGAGTAAACACCAACCTGCCTAGTTTCTTAGAATGGCTAAAAATGGCTGATAAGCATGAGCGGGGCTTAGATATGCCTCTTCAGGAGCCTAACCCGAATGCCATCCAGGTCATGACAATCTATGCGGCAAAAGGTTTGGAATGGACTTGGGTGGCAGTTCCTGGTCTCGATGAACCTCCCAGCCCGGCAAAGTTTGGCGGAAATCTTCCCGACCGCCCGATATCTGCGAGTAAGGGCGAATGTAAAACTTCCTCCTGGACCACTGATCCGAAGATGATTCCCTACGACCTGCGTCCCGATAAAGAAGTACTCCCTACTATTGAGCGCGGTCTAGAGGAAAGTGGCTATGACTTCGATACAAGCGTGTTTTCAGAGAATGGGAAAGTGATAAACAGTTACCAGCTAGCTTTGGGATTTCACTCGCAGCTAGCTGACCGCCGGGTAGCTTATGTGGCTTTCACTCGCGCGGAATCCGAATTATTACTCACCGGGAGTGAACACTCGGGAACTGCTACGACTAGGCGAGTGCCCTCACAATTTTTGGCGGAAATAGACTCCAGTGGGAAAATGCGTGATCTGCGAAATAGGCTTCCGGGTGAGGATGATGACTGGGAGGCAACACCCCGCCACCTCGAATGGCCTGGTAGCCCCTCTCCAGAGTTAGCCCAACTTTCTGTGGCGGCGGCCGAGCTGAGCGAGCTAATCGATAATATCCATGCTGATTCTTTCTTACGGGGGTTATTATCCAGTTCCGACGAAGACGAGACACAGGAAATAGCTGCTATCCATTCTTCTTGGATGCAACAGGCGGTACAGCTCACCTGTGACCAGCAATCCGAATGGGAAGCCCGCAATCAAGTTCAGCTACCGATTTCCACCGGGGTAACCCGGGCACGTAAATTGCAGGAAGATCCGGCGGGATTTGCCTTAAGTCAGCGGCGTCCTCTGCCGGATTTCCCGTCGGGGGGCGCTACTTTAGGAACTTTATTCCACGAATGGGTAGATCAGGAACTGAGAGGAAAGGTCTATCCCTTATCTAAACATCTGGATAAAAAACTACTTGACGAGTTGAGGTGTTTGCAGAAGAAATGGCGCGGCGGCAGGATTCATCCCCAGCGCGGCTGGGAGTATATCGATTCCGAGGTTGAATTTGCTGCTCCGATGGCTACTAAATTGGTGGCGCGAATCGATGCTATTATGCGCAGTCCTAAGACCGGTAAGCTCACCATTATTGACTGGAAAACGGATTATTTGGATCTTGATAGCTCTAACGAGATAGGTGCTAACAGTCTAGAAGTGGTTAAAAAATATCTCCGGCAAATTAATACCTATCGCCTGGTCTATGCGTTTTCTAAAGGAATGCGGCTGGAAGATATCGGCGCTGCCCTATACTTTGTGCGCTACGATTTGCTGTGTCCTCTAGATGAGTGGCATGAGCATCTGCACTTGCCGCAAAAACTGGAGGAGCTCTTTCCTGACCTGGTTTAGCTGCAGACGCCAGGGATGGTCAGATAGGTTTACGCTGCGCTGGTTTTCCCGCGCGAGGATAAAAACCCTTAAATACCGGGGTCTGCTTGCGCGTCCTCATTCGCGTCCGAGGAAGTATCGCCAGCGGGTATTGCCTCCGTCTGGGGGGATATTTCCGCGGCGTTTTCCTCAGTTTCCTTGAATTTCTCTGTGCTGGTTTCCGTCAGTTTATCTGCATTCTTAGAGGCAAAATCCTCGCGGAGGGCAGGTAGCAGCCCGGTACTATCCAAGGTATCTGCCAATTGGGTGATTAAGTCACGAGCGTCAGCTATGATTTCTTCGTTGTTTTCTGCTACTCCATGTAGCAGCCATTCCAGCAATACCAGTTCGGAGTTAAGCTCGATACGCGCGTTTAGTTTGGGGTCTTCGCTTATACGTAGCTTGCGGTAGGTACCCAGTACCCCTCTAGCGAATTCATCTGAAGAGGAAGATACCACCCAGGCCAGGTCGCGAGCCGGATCACCGAATTGGGCGTTGCCAAACCCGGTGATACCGGTGATTGCTTCATCCTCTATATATAGGTAGGGCTCTTGTAGGTCTGCGTGGATAAAAGCCGGCGAAAATCGCCACAGCGAAACATCCTCGAGGCGTTCCTCCCAGCGCTGCCATAGGCGGGGCTGGATAGCGCGGGTGGCAGCCCCCTGATCCAAGAGATTTAGCCAGCGACGGCGAATCTGGTCGGCGCTAGAAGTTGGGCGTTCAGCGGCTTGTAGAATCCGCGCCGGCAAGTCGTGGAGAGACGCTAAGGCCTTTCCTAATGATTCTGCGAGTTTGTCTGAGACGGTCAGATCCTCTTGGGTCAAGGGTCTGCCAGGGAAAGCTGCATGAACGAGGGCGCGTTTTCCGCCTACAATCCGTACCGAATGTGCCGGCCAGGGGAGGGCAAAAGGTAAACGGGCGCCATCATGGGCTAGTGCCTGCATTATCCGGCTCTGGATTTGCAGTTCTTCATCGCGGTGTTGGGTGGTAGGGCAGTTTACTAGCCACTTGCGTTCAGCTTTGTCTTTAACTGCGCATACGCGCAGGTCTTCGGTTTTATAGCGGGGCGAGCATAGCGATACAAAGTCGTTGTCGGGCATCGCGGCGGCCGCCATGGCGGCTAGAGGAAGGAAATCGTCCATGTCATTCACGGTTTTAGGTTATCAAGTAGGGCGTGTTTCGGGGATTAAGTAGGCGAGATAATTTGGGTTTCGTGGGGCTTTTGCATAAAAGAAAGGGGAACGCTGACATTTTTCGGGGTGGTGGCAGTTGATTATTGGCGGGCGAGCAACACCACTGAGGCCAACTATGTGAACTGGGACGCAAAAAGATTTGAAGTGATGAAAAAGTTATTAGATAGCAGTCACGAAATGGGTGAATTTAGGCTTAAGTTTTTGGGAATTGCCAATACTTACCGGGTGGTAAGTATTGGCGTTATAGCTTTGTTATAATCAATAAAACACCTATTAATGCTGGTCGTAAGGCTATTTTGAAAACTGATCTACTTTCCACCTCATAAGTTTTTGTAAATTGTGACACACATCACCCATAAATCAGGGCTATTAGCTTGCTTTCATTTGACCGAGTGGTAACATTAATACCAACAAGAAAGAATTCAGGTCGTGAGGGAGACTGAAATGAACAAGGGAACTTCGATTAAGAAGATGGCTGCTTGTGGGGTTGCTGCCGCAGCTTTGATTCCTGCTGGCGTGCTCACCGCACAGGCTGCCGAAGGGCTGTCCAATGATGGTGTGCAGACCACTGTTCAGATTCAGGCTCGCACGACCGAGGTTAGCGGAAACCTAGCCGCTAACGATGTTGATGCTTCGGCTTATGCGGCCAACAATCTCTCCGCGATTGACCGCATGGGCGGCGCCGGTTCCCTTGCCGGAATCGTTATCTTGGGTGGTATCGGCGCGGCCGGTGCTATTAGCCTTACACGTTCCTTCATGATCGGGTAGATCCTCTTACTACCTGATAAAAACCCCGGGCACCCCTCAACTGCCCGGGGTTTTTCATATCCCTTTGCCGCCTACTAAAAGCAACTAAAGGCTAGGGGGAAGATGCTGGTAGTATAGAAGCAAAAAGGACTAGCAATGCCTTCTTCTCAGTTAGATCCCTTTGCGCCGACAGGAGTACAGTTCCGGCCAGTTTCTTTGGAGCTTATAAAAGTGCGCCTGGCAGCAGTGGCATTTTTCCTGCTCTGCTCAGCGGCGGTAGTGATTATTTTATTTTTCCTACTTCCTCAAAAGTGGATTGGTCTGCTGTTAATCGCGACAGTGGTGGCGATAGCGCTTTGGCTGCTGTGGCTGATTCCCCGGCAAGTTCGCGCGATGGGCTGGGCAGTTACTGGAACTGACCTGCAGATTCGTAAGGGAATAATGTTTAAGTCCCTAACGGTGGTTCCCTTGGGTCGGCTGCAATATGTGGATGTAGAAGAAGGTCCCATTGCCCGCCATTTTGGAATAGCGCAGGTAAAACTGCATACTGCCTCGGCAAGTACCGATGCGCAGCTACCGGGGATACCCCGCGAACAAGCCGCACAGCTACGTGAACAGATTGCAGATCTGGCTGAAAGCAACCTCGAGGGAATTTAAATGGCTGATCAGAAGCTAAACTTTAATCTTTCGGATTCTGAGGAAGTCTCCAAAGGATTTCCTACCCTGGCGCTCGGGGAAGGGGGGCAGCCAGGGGAACCCGCCGGTAGGAGCGATGCGGGCGCTAGGAATCAAAACTCCACTTGGCGGCGAGTACACTGGCTCACCCCGTTGCTGCAGGTGTGGCAGGCGCTAGTAGTAATCGTGGTGGTGGCGTTAACACAATCGCTAAATAGCCTGATTATGCTGGTTAAGAATCTCCGGGAAAATGTACCGGGACACCCGGGAGTATTACTGCTGGTAATAGTGGTACCGCTGGCAATTCTCGCCCTACTTTGGGGCTATCTTTATTTCGCGTGGCGGGCAACCTCCTGGAAAATAACCGCCGAGGACGTGCAGTATCGACGGGGGATCTTCTTTAAGAAACACCGGAAGATTCCTTTAGACCGAGTGCAATCCGTCGACGCGTATCGTCCCTTCTTAGCGCGGCTTTGCGGGGTGGGGGAGCTGCGAATCGAGGCGGCAGGCGGCAGTGGATCCCGAGTACAGATTCAGTTCCTAGCCAATAAGTATTTAGATGGTGCGCGCCGGGAAGTAGTATCCCGTATCGCCGGACGGCAGAGCGCCGAACCGCAGATACTGGGGGAGCGGTCAAAGGGCGTAGCTGGAACCGAGCTGTTTGCGGAGGACGATTACCAACTAGACCGCGATGAGTATGAAGTTTATCGGGTTTCACCAGGGCGTCTGATCGCCTCCGTGCTGTTGACTTCGCAAACGGTCTGGTTGCTGATAATGGCGCTGATTGTGGCGATTGGCGCTATCGTACTGTTCATCATGGCAGATCTAACTGTGCAAGGGTTAGTCGCGGGAAGCCTTATCCCCACCATTATTTCCATTGGAATTATTCCCCTGATGATACTGTCTTATGCCTGGTCACGTTTTAACTCCGGTTTCAATTTCAGCGCCAATATCACTCACGATGGGATTCGGATTACTTCGGGTCTGCTGGCGCTAAAGTCGCAGACGTTGCCGCCAGGACGTATTCATGCCATCCGATTTATCCAACCGCTACTGTGGAGACCTTTCGGCTGGTGGCAAGCTGAAGTTACTCTAGCCGGACACGGAGTGGAAACCAGCGGCAACCAAAAGAAACAAGCTGCCGACAATCTACTTTTGCCAGCGGGAACCTTGGAGCAAGCAAAAGTTATTTTACAGATGGCGATCCGAGATTTAGGAGCCAGTGAGGGCGCAGCAACCGACAGGCTACTGCAGGCGGCTTTTAACGGCAAGAACTCAGATTCGGAATCGAAAGTTATATTCACTCCTTGCAGCGAAAAAGCCAAGATTCTAGATCCCCTTGCGCGCTTTCGTCGCGCCTTTGCTGCCACCGCGACCGTGCTTATCTACCGTGACGGGTGGCTGCGGCGCAAAGTTACCTTCACACCCCACGAACGCGCCCAATCGGTTACTACCAGCGCTGGCCCCATTCAGCGAAGCCTAGGACTGGCGGGTGTGCGCCTAGATTTAGTACCCGGTAGCGCCCAGATGAAAGTTCCACACCTAGATGCAGCGTTGGCAGCTCAACTTGCTGAACATGAACTGGCGGTCTCGAAAATACGTTCCCAAGTGGAGCCGAATGCCCAGTGGGCGGAGCGCATGCTGCAAACCCTCCGCCCTACCGGACAATAATTGCGACGTGCTTGCGTGCGGGGCTGGCTCAATAAAAGTACTCCAGGGAACCCCATTTTTCTCGCTTCAGCGTGAATGAAGATTGATAACAGGAGGCTAAAAAGCGTGTTTCCGACTAAAAAAGATGGTGACAACGCGTGTGCCTCTGACCTGAATCCGGCGGTGAAAGCGTAAAACTTTCGCAAACTAGGATTCCTCCGCGTGGGATTGCGATGGGATGTAGAGCGAAATGGCAAAATCTGAACACAAGGTTATGATGGCAGGATGAAAGATACCTGCCGGGTGTTTGCTCGTGACGTAAAGCGGATCTTTGCGGTTCCACGATCCTTGATTATCGTAATCGGCATCTTGGTTACTCCAGCTCTGTACACTTGGCTGAATATTTTGGCCTTCTGGAACCCCTACACCGTGACGGAAAACCTGCCCATAGCGGTAGTGAATAACGATGTGGGAACGGAATCTGCACTGACAGGCCAGCTAAATGTTGGCAATCTCGTAGTCGAACAATTGTCAGAGAATGAACAGCTCGGCTGGCAGTTTACAGATCAACGCACAGCCACTCATAAAATCAGAGCCGGGGAAGTTTATGCTACTTTCGTTATTCCCAAGACCTTTAGTAAAGATTTAGTTGCTATTTTCAGTGGCGAGCGTCACCAGCCGAGTATCAACTACTACGTAAATGAAAAGAAAGGCGCTATTGCGCCCAAAATTACTGATGTCGGAGCAAATGAACTCGATATTCAAATCACGTCAACTTTTCGGGGGCAGGTCGGGGAGGCCATTGCACAGGCTTTGCGTGACGGCGGGTTGAAGATTGACGCGAATGTAGTCGGTGCTGAGGGAAGTGCTTTAGACGCCTTGAGCGGTATCAACCGTGATCTGACCGATGCGCAAGGCATCTTGGATTCCGCCAGTGCATCTTTGACGGATTCTTTACAAACCATGAAAAAAGTCCGGGTAGCGCTGGCTGCAGCTGATCCTGCATTGTGTGACGTTTCCGCGGCCTTGGCAGATGCCCAAGGCGTTTTAAGGACGGTTGTCTCCGATGCTTCTGAATTTTCTGTCATAGCTGGGGAAGCCAGTATTAACGCTCAAAAGGCACTCAGTGAGTCCTCAGCGGCGGCGAGTTCGGCGGTATCGAATGCGAAGAATAGACTCACAGAAATAGACTCACAGTTGCAATCCAGTATTCAGCGTACAAATGCTTCGATAGCGAAAATACGTGATCAGATTGCGATTTTGGAAGGATTCCCCCAGACGCAAAAGCTCGCTGGGCAGCTGAACGCCCAACTGAATGAGATGGAAGATCTGCTGTCCAGGGTTGGGAAAACCGGGTCAGATGCGGCAAAAACAAGCAAGGATTTTAAGGCACTTATGACAGCCTTTGATCAGGCTCTTACCGATGCGCAACGTAGTGCCACTGGTCTGCGTGAACAGTCCGCCCAGACCGCATCCACATTAAACTCCCGGGTGACGCAGCTGTCGGCGCAGCTGGGAGCCATAAAATCTGCGGTGGGTACCGCACGGATTTCTCTCAAAGAACTTTCGGCTCTGACTCACGGAATTGATGACCAGATCGTGGACACCCAAAAGGTACTTGAGCAGGTGCAAGGCAATCTGGGCGCGCTTTCCGGTGCGGCAAGCGGAGCGCAAACCGATGTGGCGACTCTGGCTACCGCGCTACAGACAGGACCCTTGAAAACCGTCATTGGTTTGGAACCGACCAATATCGGACGCTATCTGACCTCACCGGTAAAATTCGACCAGCAAACGCTTTTTCCCATCAACTCTTATGGTTCGGGAATGGCTGCCATGTTCATCAATCTTTCCCTGTGGATTGGCGCGCTTATCCTGGTCATAATTTTCCGGGTTGAAGTCGATAAAGAAGGCTTTGACTGGCTGAGTTTACGCTCGGCATATCTGGGACGATTCATGCTCTCCGGCGTGCTGTCTATAGGGCAGGGATTAATTGTCAGTGTGGGCAGTTTGCTGCTGGGAGTGCAGGCAGCCAACATTCCCGCTTTTATTGCTACTTCTATGCTGATCGGACCGTGTTATTTGGCAATTATTTATGCCTTGGCAGCTGCGTTCAGCCATGTGGGACGCGCCTTGGCAATCTTGCTGGTGGTATTACAGATTCCCGGTGCCTCGGGCATCTATCCGATTGAGCTTATGCCCAGGTTCTTCCGGCTGCTTTCCCCGATGCTCCCGTTTTCATACGGCATCGATGCGATGCGAGAGACTATCGGCGGGTTCTATCACGGGCATTACTGGCACGCGATGGCGATTTTATTGCTTATGAGTGTAACCATGTTCCTTCTGGGGTATGTGGGGAGGCGTCGGTTCGGTTACTTTACCCAGCTCTTTTATGATGATTTGGCTCGCACTGAACTGGTCGTGAATGAAGACGTTCAGTTGCAAAGCCGCGGTTATCGCTTGAGTAACATCATTGCACTGCTCGCGAACCGGAAAGAATTTTCCACTCGTATCCGGCGACGTCAAGAAGAGTTTAATGCCCGCTATCCCGCTTTGATTAAGGGACTGAGTAGCGTGGGAATTTTGGGATTAGTTGTACTCGGAATGATTTCCTGGCTCACCTCCGCCAGTAAGCCAGTGCTCTTGGGGATACTAGCGATTTGGGGAGTGGCCATCATGGGGACTCTGGTTGGCGTAGTGGTACTCAAGAGCTCCATCGAACGAGCCGAGAGACTGTCGCATCTGACGGAAGATGAACTTTTCGAGAGCCTAGCTCGCCAGCGCGAAACGAATGTTAGCAAAACCGAGAATCGCTCGGAGCCCCTGAGCAGCGAACATCAGCACAGTCGCAGTAAACGTCGCCTCATTAACTCCTCTGTGCGGGCAGATACCGCGGATGAAAGTTCCGAGAAGCCGGCGGGACAAGCCGATGCCTCCGCAACTAGCGAGGAGACACGATGAACGAAGTACTTTTCATCATCCGAGACGACTTCCGTCAGATTCGCGGCAGTATCATGGTTCGGATTTCCCTGGTTTTATTGATTGCCGTTCCCTTGTTCTTCACCTGGTTCAACGTCCTGGCGACCTGGGATCCCTTCTCAAATTCGGGACGACTGAAGATTGCCGTTGCCAACACTGATGAGGGTTACACCAGCAAAATACTGAACGTCAAAGTCAACGTAGGGAATACGGTACTCAAGGAACTGGCAGTAAATGACCAGTTCGATTGGGTAATAACCAGCAAAGATAAGGCTTTGGAGGGTGCGCGTTCGGGGGAATATTACGCGACAATTGTGTTACCACCGGATTTTTCCCAGTCCATGTTTACCTTCTATGCCGGCGGAGCTGCCCCCGCAAATATCACGTTGCACACCAACGAAAAAAAGAATCCGCTGTCAGCCAATCTCACCACGCAAGGCGCTCAGGGGGTAACTGCGCAGATCAACACGACTTTTTCGCAAACCTTGGCAGAAGTCGCGGTGAGTATTGCTGAGGACGTGTCTTCTTATCTGGACACTGCCGACACTCAGGCTGCTCTAGATCGGCTGAGTAACCGCCTCGAAACCCTCTCTGCGGAACTAGATTCCGGGGCGAACACCCTTAGTTCCCTGTCTACTTTGATAGGTTCAGCGATACCACTGGCTACTGGGGCAAAACAGTTGGCAGCAGGGGTGCAGGACTCCTTTGAGAAGGCTGTTGACTCCACATTTGTTTCCGGGGGCAATCGTACCGGCGGAACAACCGATCCCTTTGCGGCTGTCTCTGCTCGGCTCGATGATGCCGTGCGACTGGCAGCAGGTAATATTTCCGACCTGCAAAAACAGTTAGACAGTTTGCTGGATTCGGCTAATAGTACCAGCCAGAGCAGTGCGGCAACAGTCGAAAAGCTTAAGACCTTGCTGGATAAACAAATCACTGGCTTCCAACATACGAGGGACGCACTCGGGCAGGCATTGGGGCCGGACGGGGCGGATTTAGAGGGGAAGGATCCGACCGTCGACCGATTCCTAGCTGAGCTGGACGCGGCGATTGCTCGCCAACAAATTCTGTCCGAACGACTGGGCAGTACCGCGGCTGACCTGCGCAGAGGAGTAACTATCGATTCTGACCTGAGAAAGAAAGCCCGCCAAGCCATAGCAGACGCGCAACAGGCCATTGAAACTGCTCGATCCAATTATCAGAAAAACTTGCAGCCAAAGATTGAGAGCCTACGTACAAACCTGGATTCTGCCGGAAAAAATGTGAAGGTTTTCCGTTCCTATCTGCAGGCGGTGCAAACTGACCTGTCGGAAAGCGCAGGCGGAATGATTGCTAGTATGCGCAGTTCCCAAAAGAGTCTGAACAATACCGCGAAGAGGATGCGTGACGGAGCCAGCCGCTTGAATCAGACTCGTCAGCAGATTGCCTCCACCCGGGCACAAAGTGACTTGAACAAAATCGCCACCACCTTGGGAGCTGAACCCAAAGATTTTGCCCGCCTAATTTCTTCCCCCATAGAGTTAAAACGCAATGCAGTGTTCCCAGTCGTCACCTTTGGGGTGGGTATGGCTCCGCTTTTTACTGTGATAGCCCTCTGGGTGGGTGCGCTCCTGGCGGGGGTTTTCCTGCGCGCTGAGGTCTCTGAGAATGTGGGTAAACGCTACCTCGCGAGCATTGAACCCCGCAAAGATCCGGATGCAGACGCTGATGTTGATACGAATGCGCAGGAATTATCCCGGTCGGAAGAGACGGATGCAGAAGATATCGAAACAGCATCGACTCCAGTTGCGAAATCAGCTCCGAAAGCCGTGGCAAAAAAGCCTATATTCACCGGGGCTCAGGAGTACCTAGGTCGTTACTTTATGTTCTGGGTAATCGGGATGGCGCAATCGACATTGCTGATGATCGGGCTGATTGTGTTCGTGGAGATTGAACCGGCGCATCCCTTCCTTTTGATTTTAGCAGGCTGGGTTATTTCCACCGTCTTTACCATTATCGTTTATACGCTGGTCGTGGCGCTTTACAATGCGGGTAAAGCCTTAGCGGTGGTGTTGCTGGTGTTACAGATTTCTGCGGCTGGCGGAGCCTATCCACTGGAACTGCTACCACAATGGTTCCAAAACATCAGTCCCTGGCTCCCCGCCACTTATGCGATTAACCTGATGCGTTCAGCTATCGCCGGAATTTATGCAGGGGACTTTGCCTATAACCTGGTGATGATCCTGATGTTTGTGATTCCGAACTTGCTCCTCGGGATGGTTTTGCGACGTACGATTGCCGGGCGCATCCACGATATGACCAAAGAGGTTGAAAAAACGAAAGTCATGTAGCCCGGGTGCACACCGCGCGCCTCCCAATCAGTCCAGCACGGGAATAGGTTTTTCCTCCCGCCCAATAATTCGGAAAACGTAGCGGCGTTTTCCGAATTCTTATGCCCACCGCGCCCACTCGGATAAAACCTAGCCTCCTCGCAAAACGAGCGCACTTAGCTAGCTACTTAACCGTGCGAAAGCTGTGGCTGCTTTAGCGCTAATAAGCAGGTGTGTACGCGGAGAAAGGTCGGCGCTGATTGCAACAGGGGCGGGGGAAAAGTTTTATCCGAGTCGGCTAGGCGGGCGTTAAATCCGAAAAGGCAAGCCTTTTCGGATTTTGGGCAGGAGGAAAAACTCAGCCTCCTCGCGCCCTGGCAGCCCCGCTCCCAGGCACAATCAGCTAGGAAGGTTTTCTTTGGCTTGGTGAGTGCGCTGGTCGTAATCTTCTACGCTGTTGTTCGATTCCCCACCCAGCGGGGATGACATCAGAGGAACTTTCTTGAAGGTTAGCGCCGGGTCGTAGGGCATGGGGCGCTGACCTTTCCGACGCGCGGCGGAAATAATGGTCGCCACCCAGGAAAGTAGCGTCCAGATTGCCAATACCATTAGCGCCTTGCCCAAATGCAGATCTCCGCCAGCAATTGCGGCGCGGATAGTACGTGCCACATGGGTCATGGGGAGCAGCGGGCTGAGGAACTGGAAGAACTTAGGGGCAGTTTCTACCGGGAAAGTAGCTCCGGTAGAGGTGATTTGCAGGCAGAGCAGGACTACTGACAGGGCGCGTCCTCGGTACCCGAGGGCAGCTACACAGGCTTGGTTTACTGCCACGAATCCGATAGAGGCTAATACTGCTATCAAGATTAAAGCCCCAAAGTTTTGGGCGTTCAGCTTCAAGAATAGTTGCAGCCCGGTCACTACTGTAATCGCCTGTAGCGCCCCGAAGAGCGCCCCGATGGACATAGAGCGGAAACCGCAGCGCCAGAAGCTCTCCTGGGGGCGGCGCCGCAAATCTAGAGCCGGGAAGATCAGGAAGATAGCAATCCCGCCAATCCATAAACATAGCGCCATAAAGAAGGGGGCAAACCCGGCGCCGTTATCATGCACTGGGTTTTCCCGTACAGATTTTACGTCTGCTACTCCACTGGCGGCTCGAGAAACTTTTTCTGCTTGCCCGCGGTCAACAGTGGGAATCTGTTTGGCACCGTCACGCAGTCCTTCTTCCAGGCTATTGGCGCCTTCAGTCAGTTTATCGATTCCGGTAGAGAGCTGTTTGCCGCCTTCGGAGGCTTTACCGGCTCCCTGGGAAAGGGAATCGAGACCGCCGCTGAGGGCGCCTGCCCCGGCGCGCAGTTGGGCAGAATTTTTATCTAAAGTTGCCGCCCCGGAAGCGAGTTTCCCTACCCCTTGTTGCGCCTGGTCTAAACCATTCGCCAAGGCATAAGTACCATCCTTTAGTGTCGGTTTTTGTTTTCCTATTTGCCCCTGTGGGGTGAGGGCGGTTTGCCGGCTAAGTTCATTAACACCCTGTTCTGCTGCGCTGAGTTTCGCCTTCATTTGTTGCGGATCCACCTGGGAAAGCTTGTCTACCATTGCCAGCAGACCTTGACCTTTGGTGATATTTTCTGACAGTTGCTGCAGGGTGATGCCCTGTTTTTTCGCCAAATCAGTAAGCAGTTGACACTGCGGGAATGACGGAAGTGCAGGTGGAGGCACTTGCGCACATTTTTCTACCGCTTGTTTAAGCTCATTCAACAATTGGTTTATTTTGGTGGTATCAACCCCAGAATTTGCTAGGGGAGCCAGCATATCAACCAGTTCGTTCCCATTTTTTGCCAGCTCACTAACCTCAGGTTGCATGGCAGCCACCTGCTGGTGAATCTGGTCGATGCCGCCGTCAACTTGCTTGGCGCCAGCAGCCAGCTGCGGCATATTCCCATTTAGCTGCCCCAGACCGGAGTTGAGACTGGAAACCCCGCCGGTATAGGCGGTGACACCATCGCGCAGCTTCAGGGCGCCATTGCGGATTTTAACGCTGCCATCAGCCAGTTCACCCAAACCCACTACTAGGGTGTCGGATCCGTTTCCTAGTTGATTTCCACCTTCGCTAAGTTGTCCGGCGCCAGAGGCGGCATCAAGGAACCCTTCTTTAAGAGGGGCGGTGGAAAGTAAAAGTTGATCAATATATCCGGCTGCTCCCTCGTGAGATAAAGCGGCTTGCAGTGCCAAAGCAGCGGAGGTTGCCATCGTGCCTTGCAGGTAGTTCACCGAATCATCGGTACGCAACTCTAACTGAGCTTTCTTTTCGGGAACCGGTGTTTGCGGGTCGGCAAGTTTTGCGTAAGAACTGGACAAATTGTTGGGGATCAGCAGTAACGCCTTATAGGTGCCGTCCTTGAGCCCCGATTTTGCCTGGGGGAGGGAGGCTTTTGTCCAGTCGAAGCCTGGGGCATCATCTTTATAGAGTTCTTTTTCCAGACTATCGCCCAGGTTGAGGGTTTTTTCACCATTAGCGCTGTCAGCAGTAGCTGGCTGATCCAGGTTTACCACCGCGGCTTTTAGGAGATTGACGCGCTGCATCGGATCTTCGTAAGCCCAGGTAAACAGCCCGGAATACATTAATGGAATCACCAGGATGCCAAGAATTACCACCACGTTGGAAAGAGTGTTCCAACGGTATTTCTTTCCCATCGTGCCTCCCAATTTAATTGGCTTACTTCTTTTCTAAACGGTTACGGTACACCTGTGTATCTAATGGTGTTAATTGCCGGACTGTCCTACTTTCTGGTAGTAAACCAGTTTCCAGCGACAATCCCCGGATCTGGGGCGAAAATCACTATCGGAGCGCGCCTCATCTACCTGCCAAAGCTGCGAAGAAATTTGGGGAGCATGGGCGTATCCGGGCTGGTCACCCACATCTAAATCCAGATAGGTAACCGCCAGTTCATCAGCTACCGCCATCCCTTCCTCGTAAAGGCGCGCCCCACCGGTAATCCAACATTTTGCTGCTCCTGAAGCCTCCGCTAGCTGAGTTGCCTGAGAAAGGGAGGACGCCACCTGCGCGTCCTCGGCCTGGTATCCCGCCTGGGAAGTTAGCACGATATTCAGCCGCCCCGGTAGGGGACGTTTTCCCAAGGCTTCAAAGGAGCGGCGTCCCATAATAATTGGGCTGCCCATAGTGGTGGCTTTGAAATGCTTAAAATCAGCGGGAACGTGCCAAAGCATCTTTTTGCCATCCCCGATAACTCGGTGCGCTGCCTGCGCCCAAATCATGCCCACCTTCATTGTTTGCCTCCTAAACCGCTATCGGAGCTTTAATGGTCGGATGGTGGCGATAGTTCTCAATCTCGATGTCTTCCCACTTATACGCATAAGGATTGTCGGCGCGACGCAAATGCAGAGTGGGGAAGGGATAAGGTTCGCGGGATAGCTGCTCGCGTACCTGCTCCACATGGTTGTTATAAATATGGCAGTCCCCGCCGGTCCAAATCAGTTCTCCCACTTCCAGCCCGGTTTGCTGCGCCAGGATATGGGTGAGCAACGAATAGGAAGCGATATTAAAAGGTACGCCCAGGAACATATCGCACGAGCGCTGATAAACCTGCAAAGACAAGCGACCGTCCGCCACATAAGCTTGAAATAGCAGGTGGCAGGGGGCAAGTGCCATTTTATCCAGCTCGGAAACATTCCAGGCTGATACCAGCATTCGGCGCGAGGAGGGATCATTCTTAATGGTAGATAGCAGTTGCTCAATCTGGTCGATATTGCCATGAGGGCTGGGCCAAGAACGCCACTGCACCCCGTAAACCGGCCCTAGTTCGCCCTCTTCATTCGCCCAATCATCCCAAATATGGACATTTTTTTCCTGTAGCGGATGCACATTAGAAGTGCCGGATAAGAACCAGAACAATTCTTCGGCAACTCCTCGCATAAATACCCGCTTAGTGGTAATTAAGGGGAAAGATTCTGCCAGGTTATAGCGCAACTGGGCTCCGAAAAGTGAGCGGGTTCCAGTTCCGGTACGATCCGCTTTCTTGCTGCCAGTTTCTAAAATTTTAGCCAGTAAATCCTCGTATTGCCTGTCCGTCACGCGTCCTCACCTTTCGCTAGTCGTTGCCCATATTCTAGCCGGACAGGGGCTTCTTTTGCTTGGGGGCAGGCTTCCTGGACAATAAAGAAGATTATCTTAGGGAAATAAACGAGGACGCGCGCCCTGATACCCCCTTAGTCAGCGAAAAAATCTTCCCCTATGTTCGCACGGGTAGGATTGGAGGTGAGATCAATTACCGGAGCCAGCTCCACCAATAAATCGCTAACAGAGGCATCCCGGGATTCTCCCAGGGCAGTTTGCAGCCCCTTGACGGTGCGCTGGGCAACCGCCTTACCAGATAGATACCCCACTCCGGCACCAATTCCGAAGGGAATTAGTCGCCCAAACATTCTGCCCGCAGTGCGATGCGCCAGTTTCTTTGAGGCATATTTCATTAGCGCCTTATTTACTTGCCCCAAAGTAGGGGAAGAAAGATTCTTTAGAGAAGCACGCGCCCAATTAAGGGTACGTAGCCCCAGCTGGTCAGAAACAATCTCTGCGCCCTGCTCTCCTAGCAGGCTGGACAGTACCAGTGCGCGGCGCTGCTCGCGGTCTTTCGGGCGTACCCCGTGCAGGCGAGAAACTCCCAAAATATAGCTGGTGGTCTGCACTGCGTAGACTGCCAGCTCTCCGGCGGTCAGCCCCAGGGCAATCCCGGTTCCACTGCCTGGTACCGCTGCCCCTGCCCCCACTGCCGAAGAGGCGTAAGCGGTGCGCTTAATGTACTGCTTATTTAAAATATCCTCTAATTCTTGCAAGTCAGCTTGGGGATGGGTTTTAACTAACCTCAACAGCTTATTGTCGATGTATTCGCTGGGGATATCGAGAACCGCGTCTATTACTTCCCCAAGGTTAGAGGCTTGGCGGGCTTTCGCCATTGCCTCCCGCATTGCCGTGGCCATCTGTTTTTGGGAGGCTCGGCTAGCGGGCTTGAAAAACTTAGGAACTTTGCGCTCGAACATTTGGGGTATTCTCCTGGCGTGCTGGAAATTGAAACTGGGTAGAATCAAAATTACTTGTTGTTATCAGGTTAGCCGCCTCGGCTGTAAGTGGCGACCTTCAAGAAAAAATAGGTCGAAAGAAAGGGATAAGGCTTGCGTGATTTTGAGGTGGTAATCGAGTATCCAGACTCCCCAGAGCAGATTTGGCAACTGCTTAACGATTCGGGATTCTTAGAATTTCGCTGGACGCAAATGCCGAAAATCCACTGCCAAGTCCGGGTAGAACCGGCGGGGGCGAGAACTTGGGCAACGCGAGCAAAAGTCGATATTGCACAGATGAAAGCATCTTCTCCATACGGGAAGTTGCTTCCAGACCAGTTAATAATCGAAGTGGTAGAGGACTGGGGGGACAATCCGGCTCCGGGGCTGGTAGCGCAAGGTGAATTCCGGGTACGCCTGGAAAAAGTTCCTTTGCGAGTACAGGCTGAAACCACTTTAGAGCCTGCCGGCGGAGGCAAGAATAAAACTCTGCGGCGAGTCAGTGGAAATATCAGTGTAGACATTCCCTTTATTGGCGGAAAGGTGGAACGAGAAATTCTTTCTTACCTGCAGGATTTTGCTCGCGGGGAAGAGGACGCGGCGGCGCGTTGGCTTGCTCAATAAACTTGCTAAATCGCTCCTAGATTTGTCCTTGTCTCAGCTCCGCCGCGCCCTAGCATAGACTAAGAGCCGTGAGCGGAATGCGGGAACTAATTCTCCGATATGGAAAGAATCTATCGGAAGACGATATTGCCCATCTTCATATGTTAGTGGGGGACTGGCAGGTGTTATCTGATATTGCCAGCGCCGACCTGATTTTATGGATTCCTGATGACCGGGGACGTTACCTGGCGATTGCCCACACCCGCCCGGCCACTGGTTTTACTATTCACCTTGATGACGTGGTGGGGTTGGCGGCTTCCCCGATGCGCTCAGGAATGCTGTCTGCTGCCTTTGCCCCCGACTCTAAGCCGGCGGTTCCCGAGGTGCGTTGGGCAGGATCCTATTCGGTGATTGCCAGCGCACTGCCAGTCAGACATGAAGGTCGGATAGTGGCAGCGCTGACTTTAGAAGTTAATATTCAATCACTGCGGGTCTTTGAGCAGCAAGAACAATGGTTTCATCAGACCGCTAAATTGATTTGCGAGATGATTTCTCGGGGTGTTTTTCCCTCTGCTTCGGTTCCTCCTACTAGCATGCACGGGATGCCCCGCCTGATTGATGGTGCCATCAGCCTCGATGCTGAGGGGCGAGTATTAGAATTAACCCCGAATGCTCGTTCCTGTTTGCGCCGTTTAGGGCTGCGCGAAGAGGTTAACGGCGAGGTACTGGCGGAGTTAATAACCGAGGTAGTCCAAGATCAATCCCAGGTAGATGAGGCTTTACCGGTAGTGATAATGGGGAAAGCCTCTTGGGTGGCGGAAGTGGAGTCACCGGCAGGAACGGTATCTTTCCGAGCGTTGCCTCTCGAAAAAGAGGGGGAACGGGTGGGGGCCCTGTTGCTATGCCGGGATGTAAGCGAGATGCGCCGGCGAGAACGCGAGTTAATGACTAAGGATGCCACTATCCGCGAGATTCATCATCGGGTAAAAAATAATTTGCAAACCGTGTCCGCACTGCTGCGAATGCAGATACGGCGCTCGGATTCCCCGGAAGTAAAGGCGGCGCTGGGGGAGGCAGAGCGGCGGGTAGCTTCGATTGCGCGAGTACACGAAGAGCTATCGCAAACAGTTAATGAAACCGTGGACTTTGACAATATGATTTCCCGTCTGCTGCGCATGGCGGCGGCAATGGCGGCCACCGATCAAGAAGTTAAAACCATTTTTAAGGGTAGTTTTGGGGTAATAGATGCCGATACTGCCTCAGTGCTGGCAGTGGTGATTTCCGAATTGGTGGCTAATGGGGTTGAACACGGTTTAGGCGGAAATGACGGCACCGTCACCCTGGAGGCAAAAAGAGAAGGAAATGAATTAGATGTGTGGGTGCGCGATGATGGCGTAGGTCTGGGCGATAAACCGCTTTCTGGTTTAGGGACTTCGATTGTGCGTACTTTAGTGCGCGGTAACTTGAAAGGCACTATTGATTGGAGCAGCCCGGAGCAGGGGGGAACCCAGGCGCATATTCACGCCCATGTAGAGGAGGAAACTAAATAGATGGGGAAATCGCGTCGTCGGCGGGGCTGGCCAGAGATGCCGCTAGCGCTAGCCGGGAAAGTCATTGATAATCACACCCATCTGCCCCTGTGGGATCAGCAGATTCCCCAGGTAGAGGGAGTGAGGCTGAGTTTAGCGGAACAATTGGAACGCGCCCAGCAAGTGGGGGTCAGCGCCATGATTACTTCGGGCTGCCAGGTGGATGAGCTAGCTGCTACCGTGCGATTGACAGCAGAAAATCCCCAGGTATTTTGCGCGCTAGCGATTCATCCCAATGAGGCGGCGTTGCACGAAAAAGTGGTGGCAACCGCCCCCGATGGGCAAACCTATCAGCTGCAAGAATGGCATCAACGCTATTCCTTAGAGCAGGCAGTCCAGCAGGTATATGAAGCGGCGACCTCCTCGGAAAAAACGGTAGCCATTGGGGAGACCGGCCTGGACTATTTTCGCACTTCCCCTCAGGGACGACAGGCGCAGCAGCGGGGATTTCGGATGCATATATCCCTAGCTAAAGAGTTGGACTTGCCGCTGCAGATTCATGACCGGGAGGCGCACGCCGATACTATCCGGATTTTGCTGGAGGAGGGCGCCCCGGAGCGCACTATTTTCCACTGTTTTAGCGGCGATAAAGAAATGGCCAAGGTGCTGGCTAAACAGGGGTGGTATGCCTCTATTGCCGGGCCGGTTACCTATAACGCCAATCAGTGGCAGCGGGAGGCGGCAGCGGCGATACCGGCTTCCCGGTTGCTGGTAGAAACCGATGCCCCCTATTTAACGCCTCACCCGCACCGGGGGCAGCCGAATGCCTCTTATATGTGTGTATGGACAGTGCGGAAACTGGCGGAAATTACTGGGCGGAGCGAAAGTGATATGTCCGCGCAGCTGCTAAAAAATACCTGCGAAGTTTACGGGGAGAAAGTCGCCGCTTTCGCCCAATAGCAGCCGTTTCATACCGGGCTATAAACCCGGGGTGAGCTACAAAAATAGGGTGTCCTATCCCACCTGCAAATTGTTTCAAAGGGGTAGCTTTTAGATAACAATCGGGTTACAGTGTTGTTGTTGAGGAATTTGTTAATGGTTTCCCGGTTAAACCGAAGCAGCGAGGGTGAAAATGAGCAGGAAACATCGGCGCACTAGCGCGAAAATGACGGCGATTTTCGCCGGGATTTCTGCCGCGATTGTCCTGGGCGGGGGAGTGGCGGTAGCCAGCGAATATAAGACAGTTTCGGTTACGGTTGATGGAGCCACCCGCCAAGTGCAAACCATGAATCGTACGGTAGGGCAAGTAGTTTCCGATATGGGGATCAAGGTTGGGCAATACGATCAAGTGATTCCCGCCCTCGGCAGCCAGATGTCCCGTAACCAAGAGATTAAAATTGTGCATGCCCGCCCGGTGGTGTTGCAGGGAACCAAAGACGCAAAAATCGGTTGGGGAGTGAGCAATCAAGATGCTCCCCAGTTGCAGGCCACTTTTAGGGTTGATGGCGGAGAAGTTAGCGGCTCCTATAAAGAGGGCGCGGATCCGCGGGCAGCGGCGCAGGCAGCGGGGATTGAACTGTCTGCTCTGGATCGCGTGACGGTGGAAAAAACTAGCCAGGATGCAGCTACTATTCGGGTTTCGCGGGTAGAACGCGGGGTGAGTAAAGAAGAAAAAGTTAGTGCCCCTCCGGTTAAAGAAGTTGAAGACAAGAACCTGGAGCCTGGCAAGAAAGTAGTCGAGGACGAGGGTAAAGAAGAAGTCGTAGCGAAAAGTACCTTCGTAGAAAAAGTCGATGGACAAGTGGCTTTTCAGTCCCCCGAACAGGTAACTACCTTGGTTAAGGCCGAGCCTAAGATTGTGCGGGTAGGTCCGGCAGATACTTCGAGTGATATCGACTATGGACCGGTGGTACCCGCCGGGGAAGCCCAAGAAATCGCCCACGAGATGGTGATTGCTCGGGGCTGGTCAGAAAGTGATTTTGCCTGCCTGGTTAATCTGTGGAATCGCGAGTCCGGTTGGAATAGTCGCGCCGAAAATCGCAGTTCCGGGGCGTACGGGATTCCACAATCCCTGCCGGCGAACAAGATGGCCTCTGCCGGGGAAGATTGGCGCACTAATCCGGCTACCCAAATCAGGTGGGGGCTCGATTATATTGCCGGACGCTATGGTAATCCCACCAAGGCTTGGGAGCATTGGAAAAAGGCTAAATCCTATTAGTAGTCTGGAAGGGTGCAAGAAAACCCTGCAGTCACTCTGCTGACTCCCAGCGTAATTCACCGGCTTTGCCGCCAGCTGGATATTCGCCCTACGAAACAGTTGGGACAAAACTTTGTTACTGAGCCGAGCGCTATCCGTAAGATCGTGCGCGAAGCCGGGGTAAAAGCTGGTGACCAGGTACTAGAAGTCGGTCCCGGACTGGGATCGCTAACTTTGGGTCTGCTAGAGGCAGGGGCTTGCGTGACTGCCTGCGAGATTGACCCCCGCCTAGCCGGGTTCTTACCGGCAACTATTCTCAGTCACGCCCCCGGCGCTGCCCGCCAGATGTATCTGATTCAAAAGGATGCCTTAAAACTGTTACCTGCAGATTTAGTGGGACTATTGAGCATAGCCGAGGACGCGGAGGGCTCCGGGGATGAGCGTGGGGGGAATGTTTCGGTTGCGACCTCCACCTCGAGCAGAGACTTTTCCCCGGAAGTTTTAGTTTCTAACCTTCCCTATAACGTGGCGGTTCCGGTGCTGTTGCATCTATTCGCGGTTTTCCCCTCTCTTAAACGCGCGCTAGTAATGGTGCAAAAAGAGGTGGCGCTGCGCCTGTGCGCCACTCCGGGCAGCAAAGTCTACGGGGTGCCCAGCGTAAAAATCGCTTGGTACGGTCGAGCGCGGATGGGTTCTGAGATTTCCCGGCGAGTTTTCTATCCGCAACCCAACGTAGATTCGGCCTTAGTGGAAATTACCCGGGAAATAAAAACTCCAGGTGAAAGCGGGTTTATGGGGGAGGTGAACGGTTTAGCTCCGGGAGCGACCCCCTTAGAGGAGCAAAAAGAAAAAGAACGCCAAGCAGTTTTTAACCTGATTGACCAGGCGTTTGCTTCCCGGAGAAAAATGCTGCGGGCAGGGTTAAAATCTTGGGCTCGACCCCTGGCAGCTGAGCCTGTCCTGAAAGCCTGTGGAATTGACCCCACTGCCCGTGCTGAAAACCTGAGGGTGGAGCAGTTTGTGGCAATTGCGCGGTTGCAGCGCGCCCTCCTTGCCGGTTTCGAAACTCAGGAAGGGAAATCTACCTGGGAAAACGGCTCTGGCGAGGGCGAATACAAGGCTCACGAAAACCTTCCTGTAGCGGGAGAAACTCCGACAGAAAAAGCTCCCCTCAAGGCGCGTGCTAGCGCCAATGGGAAAGTAAATCTATTACTAGCCGCCGGGGAATCGGAAGACGGCTATCACCGTCTCTCTATAGTTTTTCAAGCCGTCAGCCTCAAAGAAACTGTAGAGATAACTCTGCAGCCCGCCGGTATTGACCTTGAAGTCTCCTTTAGCGCCCCGCCCGGCGCAGTCGGATACCATCCCGGACGCGACCAACAGGCAATGTCGGGGCTAGATCCGCAGGATAACCTGGCTACCCGGGCATTTGTGCTGGTAGCCGCGCAATGTGGTTACCAGGGAGGCGCGCAGATAAAGATTAACAAACAGGTGCCGGTAGCGGCCGGGATGGCGGGCGGGTCTGCTGACGGGGCGGCAGCGCTGCTGGCCGCTAACCAGGTACTAGCTGCCGGGCTAACCCTAGGGGAGTTAGCCGAACTGGGTGCCAGCCTGGGGGCGGATGTTCCCTTTGGGCTCTATGGGGGAACCTGCTTCGCGGATCGGCGGGGCGACCGGATTACCCCCCTGCCGCCAGCAAAACCCTTACACCTGGTGGTGGCAGTTTCCCCCGAAACCTTGCCTACCCCAAAGGTGTTTCAACGCTTTGACCAGGCAGGCGTGCCGCTGACCGCTTTGCCGACCCTACCGGAGATAACCGCCCTGTTGCAGGCGCTTTATGCCGGAGACTTCGGCGCCCTCGCAAAGCTAATTCGTAACGACTTGCAAGCCCCAGCGCTAAGTCTACTTCCGCAGTTGGGGGCAACTATAGAGGTCGCCCGGCAGCAAGGTGCGATTCCCTTTATTACTGGGTCTGGCCCCAGCGTTATTTGCCTGGTAGACAGCGCGGAAAAGGCAGAAAAACTGGCCGGGGAGCTCGCCCAGCTTGAACAGGTTGCCTACACCCTGCCGCTAACTTTTTCAGCCCCCGAAATCGATCTCGCCAGAAAGCAGTGGTGGGCGTGAGCATCTTCTTAGCTGGAACCCATGAAGCCGGCGCTCTCGCTGGCCCGCGCCGTCTACTTTCCGGAATAACCGTTAGCCTCTCTCCCTGCGACCGAATCGGAATCCTAGGCCCCAATGGCGCCGGAAAATCTACCCTGTTGCGGCTGCTGAGCGGAACCCAAGAACCCGATAGTGGCAGTGTTACACAGGCGCCGGGGGTAAGTTTTGCCTGCCTCTCCCAGCAGCAGACTCTGGATCCCACACTGAGCGTTAAAGAGGAAGTCCATGGAAAAATCCCCGACTATCAGTGGGCATCTAAGCCGCATTTGCGGGAGATAGATAAAGGTCTGCTGCCAGATATAGATTTGTCCACCAAATGCGCCGAACTTTCGGGGGGACAGGCACGCCGGGTTGCCCTGGCGCGTACCTTGGGCAAAGACGCCCCCATTTTGGCATTAGACGAGCCTACTAACCATTTAGATGTAGAGGGGGTAGCCTGGCTGGCGCGTTACCTCAATAACCGTTTTAGCTCTGGAAATGGCGCCTTAGTAGTGATTACCCACGACCGCTGGTTCTTGGATGCGGTTTGTAACCGGATTTGGGAGGTAGTGCCGGGAGTTGACCCCGGATATGGACGGGAGCAGATTCCCGGTCACGTGGAAGAATATGAGGGTTCTTACGCCGCATACATACTTGCCCGGATGGAACGGGCGCGGCAAGCCCAGGTGGCGGAAGAAAAACGTCAAAACCAGTTGCGTAAAGAACTTGCCTGGTTGCGGCGGGGAGCCCCGGCGCGCACCTCCAAACCGAAGTTTCGCATTGACGCCGCCGAAGCCCTGATTAGTGATGTCCCCCCGCTGCGTGACAATGTGGAGTTAGTGCGCTTGGCCTCGGCGCGTCTAGGCAAGCGTGTAATCGAGTTAGAGGACGTGTCCTTTTCTTATCCCGGCTCAAAGCGAAAAATCTTGAACCAGGTGACTTGGCGGCTAAATCCCGGTCAGCGAGTGGGGATTATCGGGGTTAATGGTGCAGGTAAATCCACTTTACTGAGGATAATGAGTGGGAAACTTACCCCTACCGCCGGCAAAGTTAAACGGGGAAAAACGGTACAGCTAGCTACCTTGGAACAAACTCCCCAAATCCGGGGAATGAATCCCGATTTGCGGGTGGTAGAAGCCATATCTCAGATTAAAGAGCGAATCCAGTGGGGAGAACAAGAAATTACCGCCGCCAAACTGGTAGAAAAACTAGGGTTTAGCAAAGAGCGCGCCTGGACGCGGGTAAGTGACCTTTCCGGTGGGGAAATGCGGCGGTTACAGATTGCGTCCCAGCTGTTGGCGGAACCTAATGTGTTGATTCTGGATGAGCCCACGAACGACCTGGATACCGATACTTTGGCGCAGCTTGAAGATTTGCTAGATTCTTTCCCCGGCACCCTGGTGGTGGTTAGCCACGACCGTTACCTGCTGCAACGGGTTACTGATTCGCAGGTGGCGCTGCTGGCGGACGGTACCTTGGCGGCGCTGCCCGGCGGAGTGGAACAGTATTTAGAGCTGCGGGCATCCGGAGAGATAGTCGCAGGCAGCGACCAGGAATCTGCTGCCGATAAAACTACCGGTGAGGATAGCGCGAAAAGTAGGAAACCAGCGCAAAAAAGCGGGGCGGAGATTTATCGGGCGCGAAAATTACTTTCGGCTACTGAGAAGAAACTCGATAAGCTGCACCAGCAGCTCAAACAAGTAGACCAGGAATTAAGCGAAGGTGCCGCCGATACCTCCCCCAAAGGGTTGGAGCACCTGCAAAAGCTTAATCAGCGCCGCGCCCAATTGGTTAGCGAAGAAGCAGAGTTAGAAGAAAACTGGTTGCGCCTGTCGGAAACTTTGGAATAAGCTTCTACGGCGCAACCAGTTTGTTAACTAACGTCTGCTACTTAACGCTGCCTATCCCGCTTGCGGGAATAGGCTACTCCCGCACCTGCCAGCACTAGCACTCCGCTCAACAGCAGGGAGAGTAACTCATAACTGCCGGTTGGGGGCATATGCTGGCTGTCGCCCTGGGGGGAGGGCTTTCCGGGATTAGGTTTCCCTGGTTGCTCCGGTGTTCCCGGTTGTCCCGGTTGTCCGGGGGTTTCCGGGGTAGCAAAGGCGTTGATTCCCAGCAGGTCATAGGCGGGGCCATTTTCCGCGATGATTCCCGCATGCCGGGAGAAATAGTCGCTAAGTTTGCCGGTACTGGCATCAGCAGTGACAATCCCGGCTGGCAAAGCGAAAACTTTAAGTTTGGCTCCAGAACTATCTTTAACCATGTATTTGAAGTTGGCCTCTGCAGAGCCGGTCTGGTAATCCTGCACCGCGGCGTTCCAGTATTTGTCCTGGAAGGAGCGTTTAGCAATCTGGATACTGCCCACCGGCTCTCCCGCCTTTGCCATCACCTCTACCTCTTGACCATCCTCACTAATCTTGGTAGCAGCGGTCCGGTAAGCGGTGCGATTTAGTTTCGAAGCTGGGCCATTAACTACTGTTAGATAGTTATTTTCGCTGCCCGCAGCCACATTCGTGGTTCTAAATAAAGGGCTGTCCGCATGGTCTTTTTCCACTAATAAGGTGGAGTTCTTGACCATCATTGGCTGGTCTCCATAGTGTCCACCTAGCAGGCCTGAATAATAAGTGGGAACTGCTTTATTAATATAGTGAGCTACCCGGTTTAACTCTCCGCCCTTAGCCAAGAAAACGAAGGGTTGATAATCATTTAGCAGCAACGCAGAAGAGTCAGTAACGGTCGTGTTGTTGATCTGTCCGGCAAAGCCACCGTAGGAGCCACCTTTGGAGTCAACTTTTTGTACTCCATCAACTTGCAAATGCGAATTTTTAATGCTGAAGTCCCGCAAGAATCCGCCATAGCCACCGCCATAGATGGATCCGGCATGATTGACCTCGATATTTTTATCGACAAATACGGTGTTTCCGCTGTGAGTAGCATTATTTTGGGCACGTGCAGCCCCCAAACCAAAGTACAGGTTTTTCTGACTGGCACTGGCTACCTTTACATCCCCCACTACAATCCGACTATCTTTAATGTCTGACTGTCCAAAAGCGGTTAAACCGCCGATATAGGCAGCTTCTTTAGCGTCCGGATCCGTTAGGGCGACGTTAAAAGATTTAGCCTGTGCCGAGCACTTTTCTGCGGGCTGCTTTTTATCTTGGGAGCCGAACATTAGCGCGACTGTGCCAGCCGTTTTAGCGGAGATATTGATATTTCCCGCCTTAAAATGATTATCCGCCGTTAGCTGTGGATAGAAGTTTTCTTCCGGTTCGCTGTTGAGAATATGTCCCAAGCCGGAAAAATCTAAGTTGCTAGCCGAAACTGAAATATCACCGTAAGTGACGCTATTTCCTTTGGCATTAGCCAGGTTGTACATCATCAGCTGGGCATCAACATCCCCTTTAGGATTATCAATCTTAAAGTTCCCGCAGGTTAGCTGGTTATTTTTAGCACTTACCTCCGGCAGAGGGCTCTTTTTTGCGGGGTTTGTTTCCTTGCCGGTGCGCGCTTTCATTGCGAGTCCGGCATAAAAAATGTCGCCTGTCCCGGTCCCTTTAAGTTCAATCTCGCCAACCCGATAGGTGTTGTTTTCGTAAACTTGCAGGTCGTTAACCCCATTTTCTCCGTCAGAGTTCCACGAGTTCATAAAACCGACAGAAGACAGGATTAGCATTGACGATTCTACCTGCAGCTTCTTGGCTATTTTAATATTGTTGTTTTTAACGTTGAGATAGTTTCCTTTGGAATTATCGTCAGCAAGACCATGAACCCGGGTGTAATTCCAACTGGATCCGGTCTTTTGGGAAATAGCCGGATTAGATTTGAAAATAATATTTTTTACCTGGAGCTGGGAATTAGTGAAGTTTTGTACCTCCTCAGAGATACCGGCGGCCAGCGGAGCGGAAATACCCGACCGATAGCCTTTACCACCCTGCATATCCACTTTGAGGTCACCAACGATATTGATCTGGGCGTTGTCTATCCAGGCTTCCCCCAAGTCGAAACCGATACCGGCGGCATAACCGGCATTCTTGGTCACCGCCTGAATATTTCCGCCTACCTGCAGGTTCAAATTCTTTAGATGCCCAGTAGCCTCCAGCACCTGAGGCTTGCGGTTAACATACAGCTCCCGCCAGGTTTTACCCCCATCAATCTGATTAGTTTCTCGCTGCGGAGTGGTGTTACCGAAGTGGAAAGTAAAACCAAAAGCTCCTGCCGAAGCGTCTTCTCTCTCCGGGGCGGTTTCGCTACCAATATTTCCCTTAACGTCGATCTTAAGGCTATCGAAGTTAGTGTCATCAGCGAACCAAGTGAACCCGGTAGAGAGGACTCCTTGGTAGTTGCCGGCATAGTTAGTGGAGCAGCGTACTTTGCCTAAGCTGGCTAGAGGTTTAACGTTGCCGGCTACCGAAACCTCAATATTTTCCACTTTCCCACTGGCAGCAACAAAGCCCTGATCGGTTAGGGTGCTTCCCCCGCGTAGTTCCATAGCGAAGGGAAAACCATCGACATCCCCCGCGTACTTTAGTTTCAGGTTAGTAATCGTGAACTTATCCGCAGCTACTCGCCCAAACAAGGGGAAGGCATCCTGGGCAGGAAAAGAGATAGTGTGTCCATCCCCATCAAAAGTAACCGTGCCGTCAATGTTGATTAAACCGTATTTAACCAGCTGTTTTTTATCTGCGAAATAGGGGTTAGCAGGGTTGATCTGAAAATCTTTGGCCAGTTTATAGTCGCCCGGCTTTAAAGTCAGCACCTCCCGACTGGCAGAATCTAAGCAGTCGTTTGTAAGAGTCTTAATTTCTAAATACGGTTCCAGATCCGCAAAAGAAGCAATCTCTACGGTAGCGGCAGGTGCCGGTGCCGGAGCCCGCTGGGGAAGGGGAGCGGCAGCCGGTGTCGATACGGCAGACGCACCTGAGCTTGGTAAGGTCTGCTCGGGGGCGCCAGATTCCGCAGCGGGGGCAACTTCTGTCGAGCTGGGCGTAGAATCTAGCTCTTCCGGGTCAGCGGCCTGAGCGGGCCCGGGAAAAAGTAATGCGATCAATGCTGATAGTGCTAGAGCGGTAAGTAGCGCTCGGAAAAAACCGAGTTTCCCTAAAGTGCGTTTCATCACGATTTCTTTCTCTTGAGTGCGCGCGCTAGTTGCTATCTGCTAAGCCGGTGAGTTAAAAACTGCACCTATCAGCGCTTTTATTTTTCATTATACCGGGATTAAAGCCTTGGAAAGCAAGGGGGAGAAGCAATTATTAGCGTGTATTAGGTCATGCAGAAGCAATGAACTCAGATATCTACCTAGCGCAAAGGACGCACCGGGGTGCCTTCAAAAGGTAGTAGTAGACGCCGCAGCAGTCCCGAGAGTACCTTCCGCTCGTCCTCATCTAGGGGAGAAACTAGCTCTGACTCGCGCCGCAAGAGCTCCTTGAGGGCTGCATCTACCCGGGTAACTCCCTTGTCGGTAAGAGTCACCAAAACGGCGCGGCGATCATGCGGGGAGGGGGTGCGTTTGACCAGCCCCTTCTTTTCTAGGCGATCAATCCGGTTGGTCATAGTGCCGGAAGAAACTAGCAGTTCCTGCAACAGGGTGCCGGGGGTTAAAGAATAGGGAGCGGCCGCGCGGCGTAGCACGGAAAGCACATCAAACTCCCACGGTTCCATTCCTTGAGCGCTAAAGGCCTCTTTGCGTGCCAAATCTAGGTGGCGAGCTAGGCGGGCAACCCGGGAATAAACTTCCATCGGAGAAACATCAAGATCTGGGCGTTCAATCTGCCAAGCAAGAATGATGCGATCGACTTCGTCAGTAGCGTCGGAGGAAATGTTTTGTGGAATCACAAGCTAAGTTTACTTGAAGTCGAGACACTGGTCTATGTCTGATTGCCATGACTAGCATCACGAAGTTAGGTTTACCTAAAATATGTATCTGGACACACAGTTAAGCCATTCGCCCCGCCGAACTTTGCGACACGAGGGCAGTTAATCGTTTTTGGGACATACCATTTCGGCTCTCGGCAGGGGATATTCTTTTTCCGCTCAGCAGGAAAACCTTATTGGTGAAAGGGGGTGGCTACCTCGCCGCGAAATACCGTTTTTAGGAAACTTATTTGCCCTGTGTAATATAGAGGAGTATTCCGCCCTGGTGTATAGGTAACACGCGGGCTTTTGGTGCCTTGAGAGCCGGGTTCGAATCCTGGGGGCGGAACTGGCAGTTAAGTGCCTATTCTTTCCAATCCGGCTACCTACAAGGGGTCAAATCGTGGAAAATGCACCCGCGGCAGCGATTATATTAGCTGCTGGTAAAGGTACTCGTATGAAATCTGCCCGCCCCAAAGTTCTGCACCCCTTGGCGGGGAAAGCACTGTTGGGACACGCTATCGATGCGGTGGCAGCTCTGAAGCCGCAGGCACTGTGCGTAGTAATTCGTCACGAACGCGAAGCGGTGGCTCAGTATGTAAACAGCTACTGCCCGCAAGCTATTTTAGCTGATCAAGATGAAATCCCGGGAACTGGGAGGGCAGTGCAATGCGCCCTCGAAAAACTGGCTGAGCAAGGCCAGCTCAGCGGAACCGTGGTAATCACCTCCGGTGATGTACCGCTGCTAGAAAGCTCCACCTTAGAGAAAATGCTGCAAACCCATCAGGGAGCCGGAAATCAAGTAACGGTATTAACCACCCAGGTCCCTGATCCCAGTGGTTACGGACGGGTAATCCGATCCGAAACCGGCGCGGTCAGTGCCATTGTGGAGGATCGGGACTGCCAGGAAACCCAGCGGCAAATCCGGGAAATCAACGCCGGGATTTATGCTTTTGACGCCCAGTTCCTTATCCAGGCGCTTTCAGGACTGGGTACTGATAACGATCAGGGCGAGGTTTACCTGACGGACACTATTGCGATAGCGGCTGGAAACGGACGCGCCGGAGCGTATCTGCTTGATGACTATATGCAGGCAGAGGGATGTAATGACCGCGTTCAATTGGCTGGTCTGCACCGGGAATATAACCGGCGAATCCTGAACCAATTAATGAAGGACGGGGTCAGCATTATTGACCCCGAAACCACTTGGATTGAAAAAAGTGTCACTATTGCTGCTGACGCCGTGATTTTGCCGGGATGCGACCTCCATGGCAATACGGCTATTGGCGCCGGAGCCGAGGTAGGTCCCTTTACTTCGCTTCGTGATGTGAAGGTAGGGGAGGGCGCCCGGGCGCGCCGCTGTGATTTACAGGCAGTGAATCTGGCTAGTGACTCCAACCATTGTTGCGAAACCAACCTGTAGTGCGCTTCATGACTTGTAGAATCGAAATAACGGCATGGCGAATCTGGCCAAAAATGAAAGGTAACACGCAATGACGGGGATTAAATCTGCAGGTCAAAAACACCTTCTGATTGTGCCGGGGCGAGCGTACCCCGAGCTTGCACAGGGAATCGCCGAGGAGCTACATACCGAGGTGTTACCTACTGTCGCCTACGACTTTGCCAATGGCGAGATATACGTGCGGTTTTCCGAGTCTGTGCGGGGGGCGGACTGTTACGTAGTGCAGTCCCACACTGCCCCGTTAAACAAGTGGGTAATGGAGCAGATGATTATGGTTGATGCCCTCAAGCGGGCATCGGCGGCGCGAATCACCGTAGTCGCCCCTTTCTTCCCCTATGCGCGGCAAGACAAGAAACACCAGGGGCGCGAACCGATTTCTGCTCGTCTAATCGCAGATTTGTTTAAAACTGCCGGTGCTGACCGGTTGATGAGTGTAGATTTGCATGCCGCTCAAGAACAGGGATTCTTTGACGGTCCTTGGGATCACCTTTATGCCCAGCCAGTCCTGATTGATTATGTAAAAAGGCGGGTAGATCAAAGTAATCTCACGATTGTTTCCCCGGATGCTGGTCGCATTCGCGTGGCAGAGAAGTGGGCTAATAAGCTGGGGGGATGCGAACTAGCGTTCGTACATAAGACCCGGGATACTACTCGTCCCAATGTGGCGGTTGCTCACCGGGTGGTGGGTACGGTTGAAGGGCGCACCTGCGTTTTGGTAGATGACCTGATTGATACCGGCGGTACCATCGCCGAGGCAGTAAAAGTGCTGCTGCATTCGGGGGCAAAAGATGTGATTGTGGCGGCTACCCACGGGGTACTTTCTCCGCCAGCCGCCGAGCGCCTGTCTACCTGTGGGGCTAGGGAAATAATTGTTACCGACACCCTACCGATTTCAGCGGAAAAACGTTTCCCGCAGCTGACGGTACTGCCAATTGCGCCCCTCCTGGCCAGCGCGATTCGTACCGTGTTCGATGATGGTTCGGTTACCGCCCTCTTCGATCAAGATTAGAGAAAATACCTGACTCTAAATGTGAGTTGCCAAACCTTTTCGCCCTTCCGGTTTACCTGGGCGGATTGGGACTATATCCTGAAACCAGGTTGCCTCGGCGAGGGCGCGTTCGCGCCGTTATCGACGTGGCCGTGGAAAAATCCACGTCCTCCGGGGTCCAGTAAATATCCGTACTCCTAAGGAGGAACACAGTTATGGCGGCAGAACTTTCCGCACAAGTACGTAAAGAAACCGGTAAGGGCGCAGCGCGTCGCGCCCGGCGAGCAGGACAGATTCCGGCAGTGCTCTACGGTCACACCGTAGACGAAAACCTGCACCTGAATCTGCCGGGGCATGACACTTTCCTGATTGTTAAAGATAACCCGAACGCGATTATTAACCTGGATGTAGATGGGGAAAAGCACCTGGTGCTGTTAAAGGAAATCCAGCGCCACCCGGTACGTCGCGATATTCTGCACATTGACCTGCTGGCGGTTAGCCGCGACGAAAAAGTGGAAGTGGAAGTACCGGTTTTGGTTACAGGCGAACCTGCTCCCGGTACCGTCGTCAACCTGGAAATCTTCGATTTGCCGGTACAGGTTTCTCCCCTGGAGATTCCCGAAGAAATCGTTATCAACGTGGAAGGCTGGGAAGAAGGCCGCGTCTTGCGTGCTGGCGAGCTAGAACTGCCTGCTGGCGTAGTTACCACTTTGGACGACGAACACGATGTCCTCTCGATTACGCTGCCCGAAGAAATGCCGGAAGAGCCCGCTGCTGAAGAGGGCGAAGCAGGCGAAGAGGCTTCCGAGGAAGAAGCTAAGGAAGAATCAGCAGAGTAACCACTGGCTATACTTTTCGGGGAGGGCATTAGCCCTCCCCGAAATCAATTTAGGGAAAAGATTTAAGCGATATAAAGGGGTAGAAAGTGGCAGAATCCTGGCTGGTGATTGGCCTGGGAAATCCGGGTGAAAAATATGCGGGTACCCGCCATAACGCTGGTCACCTGGTGATTTCTCATCTGGTACAAACCCAAGGTGAACGGCTGCGGCGTCACAAAACTGGCAGCCAGGTGGCTACTTTGCGTCTAGGAATGCCCGGGGATGCGACCCTACCGGTACACCTGGCAATCCTGGATTCCTTTATGAACACTTCCGGAATCCCCACCGCGAAACTGGTGAAGTTTTTCGGGATTGATCCGGCTCAACATTTGCTGGTGATCCATGATGACCTGGATTTGCCGGCCTTCGATTTGCGGCTCAAACGCGGAGGCGGCGAGGGCGGGCATAACGGTCTGCGTTCTATCAGTCAAAACCTGGGAACTAGAGACTATGCCCGCCTGCGGATGGGGATTGGACGCCCGCACCCGCGGCAAGATCCGGCTGACTATGTGCTTTCCCGCTTTCCCCGCGGGGAACAAACCGCCCTCGAGGACGCCTTAGATCGAGCCTGCGAAGCTGTAACTGAGGTAGTAACTGCGGGATTTACCCGCGCCCAACAGCGTCTAAACACTCACCCTTAGTGGGCAACCAGCTGGGGGTGTCCCTAGGGAGACATTCAGCTAGGGCTTGACCCCGACTTTAGCGGTTTTTACCTGTGCGTCCTTAGCATTTAACCCGGGGAGACTTCCCGTGTCCTGCCCTAACCTTTCCTGTAAATCCACCAGGGAGCTCAAAGTTTGAGCAATCAACGCCGCTTTAGCATCCGGGGTCACTGTCAACAAATTCATCTGCACTTCAGAGGCGATTTTTAGGCCTGCGGCGGCTTGTTTATCGCTGCCGCTCAGATTCTCAAAGGGCTGATAAACCGCTTCGCGCGGATCTGTCCCCAACTGGGTAACCAACTCCTGTAGCTGCCGGCGCAACAGGGGAGTAATCTCTTCAGAAACCAGCTGTTTTAACTGGTTATCGCGTCCTTGTGCCGCATTTTTTTCGATATTGTACCGCAGAGAATCCAGCTGTTTAATCCCTCTACTAAGTTCACTCTTTTGCTGATCGCTAAGGGGAGTTTTCTCTTCTTTGTCTTTGGCGTTCACAACCGTTTTATCGCGGTGCCATTTGCCATCCTGGTAGCGCCAAGGGGAGAGCTTACTGGGATTAGCAGGGGGCAAAGTTACCGAAGCTGCCTGTGCCAGCTGTTTATTCTCTCGCTCCATGGCCACTCCCGTAGCCACCAGCACCTTCGCGAGGGCAGTAGTCTGTTTTAACTGTGCTACTGCGTCCTTATTGCCCTGGGAAGACTCTTGGCTCTCCCTCGCCAGGGCAGCCAAAGTTAACCCATCATTTAAGGTATCTACCTGGCAATCTACTAGCTTTTGCATCAGAGCTTCACCGTTTCCCGGAATCCGGTAAGGCTGGGGTTCGGGTAAAGTCTCCGGTTTTTCTTTCCCCGCTATCTTTACCTGGGGACGGGGCCAACGCGGGCCGAGTACTTTACTGCGTGCCTCAAAACCATCTTTAAACGCCAAAAGGTTGGGGCTGCCAGCAAATACCTGCTTGATACCATCACTAATTGCCTCTTGACAGGCACTAGCGCGGTAGCGTGCGATTTGCGTTTGATCTGCGCGTACCCCGTCTCCGCTGCCGTCATCAATGCGTACCCCGCATCCGGCGAGGCTCAAGGACACGGTTAGCGCTAAAGTAAGGGGAACAATCCAAGTTTTCTTCATCAAAGTTAAGTTTGCCACGGGTAACATATTTTTAGAAATAAATAATCAGCGAGGGAATGAAATGACGAAACCTAAAACCAAACTAGAAAATGAACTTCATGAGTTATTAACCGGGGATTGTGAAGCTGCCGGACTTTTCCTTGAGGACGTGGCTGTAAAACGTGCCGGAAAATATACCCGTCTAGTGGTGACGGTAGATTTACCCCGCGGTCCGGGCGCGGTGCGTGAAGATCAGCTTTCCCAGGCGACTTTAGAGATTTCTCGACACCTGGATGAGGTTGACCCGATTAATGGAACCTATAATCTGGAGGTCTCCACACCGGGGATTGAGCGTCCCTTAAAGGACGAACGCCAGTTTTCCAGGGCTATTGGGCATCAAGTCTTGTTGAAGAAGTGTGATGGCACCAGCGAAGAGGGTAAGCTGGTGGCTACGACAACTGAAGACATCGAACTGGAAACCGCCGGCGGGCAGCGCGTCATTCCTCTAACCGATATTGCGCAAGCCCAGATGGTGGTACAGTTCTAAAGCTCGCAAGGAGCATCATGGATATTGATATGGCCGCATTACGCATGGTAGAAGCGGAAAAGGGCGTCAGCCTAGATACCCTTATGGCTGCTATCGAGGACGCCTTGTTGAAGGCCTACCATAACGCCCCCGGGGCGCTCGATGACGCTCGGGTAGAAGTCGATCGCAAGAACGGTCACGTAATCGTGATGGCGACCGAGGTAGATGAAAACGGCAATAAGATTGGCGAATTTGATGACACTCCCGCTGGGTTTGGGCGGATTGCTACTACCACCGCCCGCTCTATTATTATGCAGCGGCTGCGCGAAGCTGAGGACGAACAGGTACTGGGGTCTTTCCGCGATAAGCAGGGGGAAGTGATCTCGGGAATTATTCAGCAGAGCCGCGATAAAGATGCGGTAGTGGTCAAAGTTGGCGAATTTGAGGCGGTTTTACCGAAAGCCGAACAGGTTCCGGGAGAGCAATATCGCCATGGGCAGTGGATTCGCGCAGTAGTGGTGAAAACTTTGCGCGGGGAAAAGGGCGCCCGGATTGAGATTTCTCGCCGTCACCCCGATCTGGTGCGCGGGTTATTTGCGCGGGAAGTCCCGGAGATTACCTCCGGAGACGTAGTTATTGAATCCGTCGCGCGGGAAGCGGGCTATCGCACCAAGATAGCGGTGCGTTCCAGCCGCCCCAATATCAACGCCAAGGGAGCCTGTATCGGACCGATGGGCAGGCGTGTGCGGGCGGTTATGAACGAACTCAATCACGAAAAAATTGACATTATTGATTATTCCGAGGATGTGGCTACTTTTGTGGCTAATGCCCTCTCACCTGCGCGTGTTACCTCTGTCACGGTAGAACCTGCCGAGCATGTACTGGCGCACGTGGTGGTACCAGATTTCCAACTATCGCTGGCGATTGGTAAAGAGGGGCAAAACGCGCGTTTAGCTGCTCGTTTAACCGGGGCAAAGATCGATATTCATTCCGATACCGACCAGGAATCTGCCGCGGAAGAGTCCTAAACCCTTCAGTTTTACCTTCGCGCGTGAAAGGCGCGGCTTCGGCTTATTTCCGCTAAGGCGCTAATATAGAAGGCGGAACCTATCTTTGGTTGCAATGGCTGCGCCGGTTCTGGGCTTTCGCCTTGACCGGTGCTTTATTGTGAGCGGTGTAGGAACTTTTTTTTAGGTAAGGTTACCGGCATTTACACCCAGTAGATGCCCGATACAGGAAAGCAGGGTTGGAAGCTGATGGTCACCCGATGAGCAACCAGCGATGATCTGCCAATTAAACCAATAGCCTGCTCCTAGCTGGGCAGGCCAGCAAGGAGAATTGTGGCGAAACTTAGAGTTCATGAGCTAGCTAAAGAGCTCGGAACCACTTCGAAAATTGTGCTGCAGGCACTAAAGGACTCGGGGGAGTTCGTAAAAAGCGCGTCCTCGACTATTGAGGCTCCGGTAGCGCGGAAAATGCGGGAGCATTTTGCCAAGCTAGCCGAAGAGGTCGAGGCAGCGGCTCCCAAAGTTAAAGCGGCGAAACAGAAGGTTGCCGCAAAGACAGCTAAATCCAAGGCGGGGGCGAAAGCTAACGCTAGCCAGGCGGAAGAAAGTAAAGCCGCAGCTAGCAAGGATGACGAACCGAATACTGCCCCAGAGCAAAAGGCGCAGCCCGCGGCTAAACCCGCCAAGAAAACTGCAGCTAGTAAAGCAACGCCGAAGCCCGGTCCGAAACCGGATGCTAAAGAAACTGCCGCGAAGCCGGCAGAAAAGGCAGCTAAACCGGCACCTAAACCCGGCAGGTCAGCGGCAAAGCCCGGTCCGAAACCGGCACCGCGTCCCGGGGTACCTCGCCCCGGAAACAACCCCTTTGCATCTTCCCAGGGGATGCCACGTCCCGGCGGTCCTCGCCCCGGAAACAACCCCTTCGCATCTTCCCAGGGGATGCCACGTCCCGGCGGCAGCTCCGGGCAGCGTAAAAACGCTGGTCGTGGACGTCCGGGACGGGGAAATAAGCGGGGATCGGGGGCTACTCCTAATGTGATGCCTACCCATTCACCAGCTGCTCCCATGATGGATCAGCCGGCTCCTTCGCGCGGTCAGCGCCGCGGTGGCGGCGGGCAAGGCGGTCCGGGCGGTCCGGGCGGTCCGGGCGGTCCGGGTCGTCCCGGCGGTCACCGGATGAATAATCGTGGTCGCGGCGGTTTTGGCGCCACTCAAGGGGCGTTCGGTCGCGGCGGTTCCTCGAAAGCTAAACGGCGTAAATCCAAACGCGCTAAACGCGCCGAATACGAGCAACAAACCGCTCCCAAGATTGGCGGCGTGCAGGTACCTCACGGAGATGGCTCCACGCCCTTACGCTTGCGTTCGGGGGCTTCACTAGCGGATATGGCAGATCGTATCGACTGCGATCCCGCATCCTTGGTGACTGTCCTTATGACCTTGGGGGAGATGGCTACCTCCAACCAGTCTTTGGACGAAGATACTTTGATGACACTCGGCTCTGAACTGGGTTATCAGGTGCAGGTAGTTTCGCCAGAAGACGAAGACCGCGAACTGCTAGAATCCTTCGATATTGACTTGAAGGAAGAAGAGCAAAGCGATGAAGAAGACGCCTTGCCGCGTCCTCCGGTGGTTACGGTTATGGGTCACGTTGACCACGGTAAAACCAAGCTGCTGGACGCGATTCGTGACACCGATGTGGTGGGCGGCGAGCACGGCGGAATCACCCAGCATATTGGTGCTTACCAGGTAAACATCGATATGGATGACGTACGTCGCGCAATTACCTTTATCGATACTCCTGGTCACGAAGCGTTCACCGCTATGCGTGCACGCGGGGCGGAAGTTACCGATATTGCGATTTTGGTGGTAGCCGCCGATGACGGGGTGATGCCCCAGACGGTGGAAGCAATCAACCACGCTCAGGCCGCTAATGTGCCAATCGTGGTGGCGGTGAACAAGGTTGATAAACCGGAATCCAACCCGGATAAAGTTCGCGCCCAACTCACCGAATACGGCCTGGTGGCCGAGGAATACGGCGGCGATGTAATGTTCGTTGATGTCTCGGCTAAACAGCGTAAAGGTATTCACGAATTGTTAGAGGCGGTGCTGCTAACTGCAGATGCCGCCCTAGAGCTGAAAGCTAATCCGGATGCGGCTGCTCGCGGGGTAGCGATTGAAACTCGCCTGGATAAAGGGCGGGGAGCTGTCGCCACTATCTTGGTGCAGCGCGGTACTTTGCGCGTTGGTGACTCGATTGTAGTGGGCTCGTCTCATGGTCGGGTGCGCGCCATGCTTGACGAGTACGGCAATACGGTAGAGGAAGCCGGTCCTTCCTTCCCCACGGCGGTGCTGGGGCTTACCAGCGTGCCAGGTGCAGGCGACTCCCTGCTGGTGGCGGAAGATGAACGCACTGCCCGCCAGATTGCCGATAAGCGGCAGGCGCAGCAACGTGCCGCCCAACTGGGTAAACGCCGCAAGCGGATTTCGCTGGAAGATTTCAACGCCGCTTTGGAACAGGGCAAGGTAGATACTTTGAACCTGATTTTGAAGGGCGATGTGTCTGGTGCAGTCGAGGCTCTGGAAGATTCACTGCTCAAGATCGATGTGGGCGACGAAGTACAGCTGCGGATTATTCACCGCGGCGTGGGCGCGATTACCCAAAACGATATCAACTTGGCCAGCGTAGACAACGCGGTAGTGATTGGTTTCAACGTGCGTCCGGCGCAGCGAGTAGCCGAATACGCCGATTCCGAAGGCGTAGATATGCGCTTCTACAACGTCATCTATCAGGCGATTGAAGATGTTGAGAACGCCATGAAGGGCATGCTCAAACCCATTTATGAAGAAAAACAGATGGGTACCGCCGAGATTCTGCAAGTATTCCGCTCCTCCAAGTTCGGTAATATCGCTGGTTCGCTGGTGCGTGAGGGTCTGATCAAGCGGGGCGCTAAGGCTCGCTTGGTGCGTGACGGCGTGGTAGTGGAGCCGGAACTGCAGATTTCTTCTCTACGCCGCGAAAAAGACGATGTTACCGAGGTTCGCGAAGGCTACGAATGTGGTATTTCGCTGGGCGTCAAGGACATCAAGGTTGGCGACCAGATCGAAACCTGGGAAATGGTAGAGAAACCGCGCGAATAGCGTTACTTGTCGGCTTTTCGGGCGCAGACGTTTTTGCGCCCGAAAAGCCGCATTAGGTGAAGGAGTTTTTCATGGCCGATGAGGCTCGCAGACGCAAAGTTGCAGAGCGGATTCAAAATACGGTGGCGCGGCTTTTAGAACGTCGCATTAAAGATCCCCGCATCGGTTTCACTACGATTACAGATTGTAAAGTCACTGGGGATTTGCAACACGCCACCGTCTTTTACACGGTTCTTGGTGACGAGGACGACCGTAAAAAAACCGCGCGTGCTTTGAACAGCGCGAAAGGTTTGATTCGCTCCGAGGTAGGTAAAGCCCTGGGGATTAGGCTTACTCCCACGATCGAGTTCGCGCTCGATGCCCTGCCAGAGCAAGCCGCCAGTTTTGAAGAAAAACTCGCCAGTGCACTGTATTCTGACCAGCAGTTACGAGGGGTTTCGCAAACGGCTTCCTACGCCGGTGAAGCAGACCCCTACCGCAAACCCCGGGAAAAGAAAGTTTTTGAAGACGTCCCCGCCGCCCCGGCTTTCACCGAATGGACTGGTGAAGACGATATTTTCTCCGAGGACGCAGATGGCGACGTGCTCGCAGATTCTCCGGAATCTGGCGAGGTTGAAACCTCCGGCAGTGATAACCTCTTTGAAAGTTAGTTAGCTGCAGTGATGGGTACTGCCAAAGCGGCTCCGGACTTTTGCCCTGCAGGTGCAGAACTGGACATTCCTCGTGCCATAAAGACTGCTCCCGACGGGGTGTTGGCGGTGGATAAACCCCTGGGGGTTACCAGCCATGATGTAGTGGCGCGCCTGCGCCGCCTGGCGGGAACCCGCAAAGTAGGACATGCGGGAACCCTGGACCCAGCGGCCTCGGGAGTATTAGTTGCCGGCATCGGGCGGGGAACAAAACTGCTGCAATACCTGCAAGGACAGCGAAAAACTTATGCCACGCGGGTATGTTTTGGGGTCGAAACCGATAGCGAGGACGCCGAAGGTACCATTACTGCTACCCGCGGAGCCACTTTAGCGGATTTGGATAATCTGGAAAGCCTACTGTCTGGGTGGCGTGGGCAGGTCATGCAAGTGCCGAGCGCTTTTTCCGCCCTGAAAATCCGCGGGCGGCGGGCGGCGGATCGGATTCGCGCCGGCGAAGCAGTGCGGATGGAACCCCGCCCCATCACTATTTATGAACTTTGCACCCCGGGGGAGCCCAAAGCGGGCGAACTTGCAGGTACACCAGTGGTTTATCAAGACCTGACAGTTACCTGTTCGGCGGGTACCTATATTCGCGCCCTCGGAAGGGATCTGGGAAATCAGCTGGGAGTGGGGGCGCACCTAGCAGCCTTACGCCGCCTGCTGGTCGGCTCCTTCGACGCTAGCGGCACTACCATCGCCAATGCGTCCTTCCCTGCTTTTTCTTTGCAAGAACTATCGCAGATGGTAGCGGCAGGAGAAGAACTACCGGTAGTGAGCCTAGATAATATCTGCCGCGAACTGTTCCCCAGCTGTCAGGTAACCCCGGAAGTATTAACCGCCCTAGGCTACGGTCAGCGCCCGGAAATCAGTACGGAAACCCTTGGTGACCTGGGTAAAGAACAGCTAGATACCCCCGCAAGAATCTACGGCCTGCATTTACCGGGAGAAAAGATATCGCTATTGGCGTCTCCAGTGGAGGGCAAGTGGCGTTCTGTACTAAGTTTACAAAGTAGGTAAAAGGAGGAACATGAGCGAAGAAAAGCAAAGCTCTGGCGGTTGCGGATGTGGCTGTGGCTGCGGAGGCAAAGGTAAGAAAACCGCGGAAGAAAAGCGCACTGGGGAACTGGGAGTTCCGGCGAATGGCAGACCGGAACTTAGCGTGCGGCAAAGCGAAAAGTAAACCGTGGAAATCTGGACTTCGGCTCCGCAACTGGAAAAAGACCAGCGCACTGTCGCCACCATTGGGATTTTTGACGGGGTGCATAAAGGCCATACCCGGATTTTAAAAACCGTGGTAGAGCGGGCGCGGCGTGCGGGGCTCAAAGCGGTGGCGATTACCTTTTCTCCCCACCCTTCTCAGCTGCATCATCCGGAAAATCCTACTCCCTTAATCCAGCCCCTTCCTGACCGTCTGGACGCTATGGCGGCGTTGGGGCTCGATGCCACCTGGGTGGTGCCTTATACCTGGGAGCTGGCAAATCAAAGTCCGCAATGGTTTATTGACCGTTACTTTATACAGGGTCTGCACCTTAAAGAACTGGTGGTGGGGCAAGATGTCCGTTTCGGGCGGGGAAACCGGGGCGATATTGAGACTTTACGCCAGGCGGGACTTATCCAAGATTTTCAGGTAATTGAGGTAGCAGATATTACTGACCAGGATGCACGCCGCTATTCCTCCACCCGGGTGCGTGCTTGCTTGGCCAGCGGTGATGTCCAAGGTGCTGCCCGTATTTTAGGGCGGAATTTCCGCTTGCGCGGGGTTGTGGAGCGCGGTTTTCGGCGCGGGCGGCTGCTGGGTTTCCCGACTGCCAATCTGGGAGGCACCGAGGGGCTAGCGATTCCCGCCGATGGAGTATATGCCGGGCATTTGGTGCGATCCGTGCCAGGAACTAACGCAGTCGAGCATTTACCAGCGGCAATCTCGGTAGGTACTAATCCCCAGTTTGCGGGAACCAAAACTACGGTAGAAGCCCACGTGTTAGGGCGCGCTGACCTTGATCTCTATGATGAACCGATAGCGATCGATTTTATTGCCCGCCTGCGGGAAATGCTGAAACTAGAAAGCGTAGAAAAGTTGCAGGCACAAATGGATGAAGACCTGCGCGCATGCAGTGAAATCCTGGGGGTTCCGCCGGCAGGAAGGGTTGATCCTGACGAGGTAACCGCACTATAACGGTGCTGGCCGGCTAATCTGTAAAGCGTTCTTGCGGAGGCGGTTTGTGCCTTTGACGGCTTTTACTTCCGCTGACGTAAGGGCTGGCTCGCGGATGACTTACAGCGCCATTACAATCTGCACTAATACGATTTTTGCGATGATTCCAAGGGCGAAGGTCGCGGAATATCCGGATTCGCAGCGCTCATCTGGGATAGTTGCTTGCACGTGGCTGAGGATCGCGGGTTGTCCTACAAAACCGGCTATTGCTCCGGCCATGCGGGCAGTAGAAAGTCCCAAGAATTTTCCGAGTAGCCACAGAGCCACCAACACTGGCACAATCCCGACAGCTGACAGCAACCCAATTTTTATGCCGGTCAAGGAAAACGCTTTGGCGGCAAAGGCCTGCCCGGAAGAGAGGCCCACTGCTGCCAGGAAAAGTACCAGTCCCATTTGCCGCAACATATTATTTGCCGAGGGCGCCAGAGAAAAAACCAGCGGTCCCAGTCGGTCTATGCGCCCTAATATTAATCCCACTACCAGTGGTCCGGCAGCTGCTCCCAGTGCGAGTGAGCCGAGGGATCCGAGCGGGATAGTGATTAAGCCTAGAGCCACTCCCGCTGCAATCCCCAGCCCAAAAGGCAGATAATCGATGTCAGAGATTTTATGTTCCGAATCCCCAAAAGTTTTAGCGATATCACTTTCTCTTTCTACCGGATATACCACCAGCACCCGGTCACCTAATTGCAAGCGAGTAGCCGCAGTAGCCAACATATCGGTGTCGCCGCGGCGCACCCGGGTGAGCAGTGATTGGAAACGAGCCGGTAAAAACAAGTTGGCGACTGGTACTCCTACCAGGCGGCTATTTGAAACTGTAAAGCGCCCAAAATTAACAGTGGTGCGGTCATTGGAAATATCTTCATCAATTGGCTTGCCCAATGCTTGTCCCGCAGTTTTAACGGTATCCGGGATTCCCACTAGAAACGCTAAATCCCCAGACTTTAGTTCTCCATCGGGATGCGCAACCTGCATTTTGCCGTCCCGCAGCAGATAAGAGATCCTGAGCCCGCCTTCTGCAGAGCCAACTACCTCGGCAATCCCGGGTATTTCCTGGATTCGCATCGGGTTTTCTACCCGGATGGTTTGGGTAGCTAGCCCGGCTGCGGAAGCCGGATCGGGATCATTTTTTGCTGGGAGTTTTATCCGCATTAATACAGTCACTACCACCATGGTGACGATGACACCCACCGGGTAGGCAATCGCGTATCCTACTGCTGGCTGGGTGCTTCCTCCCGCGGCATCGGTAGCTGCAGCAAGAGCGGGGGTGGTAGTGAGCGATCCTGCAAACATTCCCCCCAGTAGCGGAGAACCGAGCCCCAAGGCTTTGCCGCCAAAAGCTACAATCAGGGCGTATACGGCTATCAATGCAACTGCCCCAATTAACAGAGGAGCTTGCTTGCGCAGGTCGCGGAAGAAAGAGGCACCTGCGGCCAAACCGATGGTGTAGACAAATAGTGCCAGTCCGATGGCTGATACCAGGGATAGATTTTCTCCAAGTTTCGGGTCAAGGGCGCCGGCTGCTAGACCTACGAATAAGGCTCCGGCTGCTCCAAACTTTAGCGGTCCGAAGGGAATCGAACCAAAGAGGGTGCCGAGGGCAATAACTAGAAATAGAGTCAGCAGAGGAGAAGAGGCTAGTATTTGCATCACCTCTTTAGGATACCGAGGGGAATACTTCGTGTGCCAGGTTCTCGATTTGGCTTTGCAGGATCGGGGAGAGGGATCTTTGCAGCTCTTCGCGCGGCATAGAGGCCACCGGCTCTAGCTGCACGATATAACGCATAGTTGCCACCCCGTAGATCATGGACATTAAAATCTCCACCAGGGTCTGAAACCGAGCCTCAAGGAGCTGTCTTGTGTCCGAATCTAGCTTCGGATCTACCGCATCTAGTAACTGGGCTACCCCTTTTAACAGGTTGTCACGGATATAGGCACGGAAACGCTGCGTGGTTTCCGCATCGGTTATCAGCGCGCGCATCAGGGCTTTCATTCGATCCTTGGTGAGGCGCTCTTCGTAGAGGGTGAAAGCAAAATCAAGTAGCCGATCAGCTACCCCCTCGATTCCTGGTGCCCATAGTTGCAAAATTTGTTCCAAAGGATCTAGGGGCAGATCGAAGCAATCACGAAATAAGCGTTGTTTAGAACCGAAATAGTAGCTGACCATTGCCGGGTCGCACCCTGCCCCTTTAGCGATTGAACGCATAGTGGTGCCATCGTATCCGCGGGCAATGAACTGACTTTCTGCCACTTTCTTGATTTGTTCGCGCATTTTCCCGCGGGCTCCCCGCGGGCCTCGTCCTTTAACTGCTGAATTAGCGTCATTTTTCTGGGGGGAGGACGAGGGCGGGGGATTTTGCGGGGCAGGGGCGTGTTCGCCACCGGCTTTGGCGTCGGAAGGAAGTTGGTGTTGTGGTTCTTGCCGGCTTATTTTGCCATTTTGTGCGTCCCAGTTTTCCTTGCTTGTTTCTAAACGCGGAGAATTAGGGAACTTTTTCCTTTCGTAATTCTTTGCCCTTAATTCATCGCCGTTGAAACGCTCATGGCTTTCATTTTTTCGCGCTCCGGAGCGTTCTTGCTGATTGACGTGCTTTTTATGTTTCTTTATGCCCATAGTCCTATTCTAATTTCAACACCCTGTGAATTTAGCGTTTTCAGCTTAGCTTGAGGGGTGACAACAACTCCGGGAGGTACCATGAGTGAAACTACTGCCCCCTTTGAAATCGCGGGCGGAAAAAATGCTGCCGCAAGCGAAGGCGAGCAGGCGTTAAGGCTAGGGATCGATATTGGTTCCACCACCGTAAAAGCAGTGCTCCTTGCGGGGCGGCAGGTGATTTTTTCCGACTATCGCCGCCACCATGCGGATGTGCGCGGGGAACTGGCGGGCTTGCTGCGCGATATTAACGCGGAGCATCCGGGAATTACCGTAAAAGCTGCGGTTACCGGTTCGGGCGGACTCTCGGTTGCCGGAGCCATGAAAGTGCCGTTCGTGCAAGAAGTTATCGCCGGTACCAAAGCAGTCGGCGATACTCACCCGCAAACTGATGTGATTATCGAGTTGGGTGGGGAAGACGCCAAAATTACCTATCTCCATCCCACCCCGGAGCAGCGCATGAACGGCACCTGTGCCGGCGGTACCGGCGCTTTCATCGACCAGATGGCCACCTTGCTGCACACCGATGCCTCGGGACTAGACAAACTGGCCGCGCACGCCAATCAGCTCTATCCGATCGCCTCCCGCTGCGGAGTATTCGCTAAAACTGACCTGCAGCCCCTACTGAATGAGGGCGCGGCACACGAAGACCTCGCAGCCTCAATCTTTACGGCAGTTGCCACCCAAACTATTGCGGGACTGGCCTGCGGACGCCCAATTCGCGGAAACGTAATGTTCCTGGGCGGACCGCTGCACTTCCTCCCGAACCTGCGCAAAGCCTACGAGGAACTGCTCCCTAAAGCCGACAGTTTCCTCACCCCCGAACACGCCGAACTATATGTGGCGCTGGGGGCGGCGCTGAGTGCTGACAAAGGGGAATCGCGCCCCCTGCAGCAGTTAATAACTGACCTGACTACCGGAAAAATCGATACTGATTCCCAGCGGATGCGCCCCCTATTTGCGAATGAAGAAGAATTGGCTGAGTTTCGCGCCCGCCACGATAAAGAAGTAATCCCGCAGCTACCACTATCCGAGGCGCGGGGGCGCTGTTTCTTGGGGGTAGATTCCGGATCCACCACTATTAAAGCGGTCGTGATTGACCAGGATAAACGGATTGTGTTCACCCACTATGCCTCTAACGAGGGCGACCCGGTTTCGGCGGCAGTGGAGATTGTGCGCCGTATTCGCACCGAACTGCCTGAGGGTGCCTATATTGGGCGCGCCTGCTCGACTGGTTATGGGGAGGGGTTGGTGAAAACCGCCCTCAACCTGGAGCAAGGGGAAGTGGAAACTATGGCGCATTTCCGCGCCGCTGAAGACCTGCTGCCCGGGGTGTCTTCGGTAATCGATATCGGCGGGCAAGATATGAAGTATCTGAAGATTCGCTCCGGAGCCGTGGATTCTATTTCGGTGAACGAAGCTTGTTCTTCTGGGTGCGGATCTTTCTTGCAGACCTTTGCCGCCACTATGGGTACCAGTGTGCAGAATTTTGCCGCCGATGCGGTGGACGCTAAGGCGCCGGTGGATTTGGGGACGCGCTGCACCGTATTTATGAACTCCTCGGTAAAGCAGGCACAAAAGGAGGGAGCGAGCCCGAAAGATATTGCTGCCGGGCTGTCTTATTCGGTGGTGCGCAATGCCCTCTATAAAGTTATTAAACTCAAAACCCCTGAAGAACTGGGCGAAAAGGTAGTTGTCCAGGGGGGAACTTTCCTTAACGATGCGGTGCTGCGCGCTTTCGAGCTGCTAACTAAGCGGGAAGTGGTGCGTCCCAATATCGCCGGTTTGATGGGCGCTTATGGGGCGGCTTTGATTGCCAAACAAAGCGATGACGGGCAAGGGGAGTCCACCCTGGCAACCCTGGAAGACTTGGAGAAATTCCAGGTAGAGACCACTCGCAAGACCTGTCGGCTCTGTCAAAACCACTGCCAGATGACCATTTCTACTTTCTCGAACGGGGAGCGACACGTGTCGGGGAATCGCTGTGAACGCGGTGCCTCCCTAGAGAAAGTGCCGAAGAAGTCGGCGCTGCCGAACTTGTTCGATTGGAAATATAAGCGGATTTTCGGGTACCGCCGCTTGACCGAAAAGCAGGCGTTCCGTGGGGATATTGGGATTCCCCGGGTGCTCAATATGTACGAAAACTATCCGCTGTGGTTCACCATGCTCACCAAGCTGGGATTTAGGGTGATGGTGTCGGGGCGCTCTAACCACGACCTGTTTGAAACCGGGATGGAGTCGATTCCGTCTGAAAATATCTGTTACCCCGCGAAACTGGTGCATGGCCATATCGAGTCCTTACTGAAGAAAGGGATAAAAACTATTTTTTATCCCTCGGTGATTTATGAACAACAACTGGTGGAAGGCACCGATAACTGCTTTAACTGTCCGGTCGTGGGTACCTATCCCGAGGTTATCCGCAACAATATGGAGTCGGTGCAAGACAGCGACGTCCGCCTCATCAGCCCGTTCTTGAACCTGGGGAATCGAGAGTTCCTGCCTAAACGGATTGCAGAAGTATTCGCTGACTGGAACGTGACCGAGGCAGAAGCCAAAGCCGCCCTGGATGCGGCCTGGGAAGAGGACGCCGCCGTCAAGGCAGAAATCCGGGAGAAAGGTCGGGAAGCTTTAGCGTGGATTCGTGAAAACGGGGTGCGCGGGATTGTGCTGGCAGGACGCCCCTATCACCTGGATCCGGAAGTTAACCACGGGATTCCGGAACTGATTATCGGTTTGGGAATGGCGGTGTTTACCGAGGATTCGGTGGTAGATGGTCGCTTGGAGCGCCCTTTGCGGGTGCGTGACCAGTGGGCTTACCATTCTCGGCTTTACGAGGCCGCGGCTCGGGTGGGTGACGAACCCGATTTGGAATTGGTGCAACTGAACTCGTTTGGTTGCGGTGTGGACGCGATTACTGCTGACCAGGTGCAAGAGATTTTGGAGGGGCGCGGAGACGTTCACACCGTCCTCAAGATTGATGAGGTTTCCAACCTGGGAGCCGCCCGGATTCGGCTGCGTTCGCTAGATGCGGCCACTCGGGAGCGGCAAAGCTCCACGGTGCTTACCTATCCCAGTGCGGATCGGATCGGTGACCCCGATGCGGCGCCAAGCCAGGCAGAAGAATCGGCAGTTCCTACCCGCATAGATCCGGCAGCCGAAGCGGCGGAAGAAGAAGCCCGCCTGGCGAAAGCCGGACATGTGCAGGTACATGCCCAGTTCACCGAGCAGATGCGCAAAGATGGTTGGGAGATTCTGGTTCCCCAAATGGCGCCTATCCAGTTCCGCTTGGCGCAACCGGTGGTGCGCCGCGCTGGTTTGAATGTGCGTTTGCTGGAACATACTTCCCGCGAATCGATGGAAACTGGCCTCAAGTTCGTGAACAACGATTCTTGCTACCCCGCGATTGTGGTGATTGGGCAGCTGATTGAAGAGTTTACTTCCGGGCGTGCCAACCCAGATAAAACTGCGGTGGCGATTTCGCAGACCGGAGGAATGTGCCGGGCAACCAACTACGCGTCCCTGCTCCGTAAAGGGTTGCGGGATGCCGGATATCCGCAGGTGCCGGTTATTGCCGCCTCGGTGCAAGGCATTGAAGAAAATCCGGGATTCCAACTTTCTTGGTCGGAAATCCACCGGATTTTGCAAGCTATCTGCTTAGGGGACATGTTGCAAACCATGCTTTTGCGGGTGCGTCCCTATGAGCTGGTGAAAGGCTCAGCGATGGAGCTTTATCGGCGTTGGGATCAGATTATCCAGGAATGGTTTGCGGCTGGAAAATACTCGGCCACTTGGGGCGGTCGCCTCAGCTATTCCCGCCTGATTAAGGAATGTGTCAAAGAGTTCGATGCTTTTGCGTTAAATGATGAGCCGCGCCGCCCCCGGGTTGGTTTGGTGGGGGAAATCCTGGTGAAGTTCCACCCGGATGCTAATAATCACGCAGTCCGGGTGATTGAGGAAGAGGGTTGCGAAGCCGAACTGCCCACCCTAATCCAGTTTTTCCATTACTCCCTGGCCAGCGGAAACTTTGAGCGGGACGAAATGGGTAATTCCCGCAAAGTTAAGTTAGGGATGGATGCGGGTCTGTGGGCGCTGGAGCGCTATGAGGACGCGATTCGCCGGGCTTTCGCCAAAACGAACGGCAAGTTCGAGATGCACCGGCGAATCAAAGATATGGCGGCTCGTTCTGTCGATATTGCAGGCATGGGTAATCAGGCTGGTGAAGGCTGGTATTTGACCGCGGAAATGGTGGACATGATTGAGCATGGCTGCCCCAACATTATTTGCGCCCAGCCTTTTGGCTGCCTGCCGAATCATGTGATTGGCAAGGGAATGTTCCGCGCTCTACGCAACCGCTACCCGGAAGCCAATGTGGTGGCAGTCGATTATGATCCGGGCGCCTCGGAAGTTAATCAGCTAAACCGGATCAAGTTGATGATTGCGACTGCCTTGCGCGGCGAAGAAGTGGCTGATGATTTCGAGGATATGCCCGAGGACGCGAGTGGGGCAGGATGCGGATGCGCGTCCTCGTGTGGTAGCGGAGTGCAATGGAATTCTGAGATGCAAGTCAGCCCCGCAGGTAGGCGTTCCCTGCCGATTACCCCGGTGAGTGCCGCGCGCTAAAACTGGTGAACTACTAGCCGAGGACACCCCGTTGTGACCCCGGTAATACCGATATTAACCCCCATGCCAGCAGCGCGCAGGGGTGCGTCCAGTTTTTCTGAAGATACCGGGAACAGCGGGAAGAAAGCGGGCTGGTTATTCTCTAATCCCAGCTTTCACGGCGGTAATAGCCAGTTCGCCGCGGGTTGCGCAACCGGTGTGGCTGAGGATATCGGAAACATAGGATCGCACGGTGGCTTCTTTGAGCTTGGTTTGCCGGGAAATGTTCTTGTTGGTGAAAGCCTTGAGTAAAAGCCGAAATGTGGGGCGCAGATGAGCTGGCAGAGTAGCAACCGCATCAATAAAATCGGCGTATTGTTCCCTATTGTCTTGGGTTTGCGCGTAGGCGGCTGTCAGGATTTCGGTGGGGCGCGGCGCCATTACCTGCTGACCGGCGTGGGCTTTCCGAATCAGCTCTGCGAGTTCTGGGGCGGGAATGTCTTTGGTGAGGAAACCGCGTACTCTGGCTCCGATTGCTTGGCCTAGAGATTCTTCGTGTTCGAAGGCGGTGAGCATAACAATCGTGATTTCTGGGTGTTCGCGGCTGATGCGGCGAGCTGCTTCTATCCCGCTAATCACCGGCATATCCACATCCAGTAGGGCGACATCTATCCGGTGTAAAGCTAATAGCGAGAATACTTCAGCTCCGTTTTCGGCAGTGGCGACTACTTGCAATCCGTCTTGGGCGTTCAATAAATGAGCGAGGCCGTCCCGGATAATCTGGTCATCATCGGCTAGGAGGATTCGGATTTCGTTTTTACTGTTCACTGGGGGCTCCCTCGTCGCTGGTATTTTCCACTGATAGGTTTTTAGGTTTGTGCTTTTGGGCAGGTAAAACGATGTAGGTTAGCCACTGACCACCCAGGTTAGTTATTTCCATAGTTCCCCCTTCCTCTCGAATCTTGCTGTCGAGGTTCGCAAGGCCGTAACCGCTGCTGATTCCGGTAGTGGCCGGGGTGTCTGCAATCTCGTTACTCAGTGAGATGGTGAGTTCTTTCTGCTTGTCTTGTAGCTCGATAATCAGGTTTGCCTCCGAAGCTGCGGGTGCATATTTCAAGATATTTGAGGAACATTCTCTGATTGCCAATGCTCCGGTGAGGAGCTGTTGCCGGCTTAGTGCATTATCTAAATTTTCGGGTAACACCGTATCGAGAGTGATGCTGCGAGTTTGTAACATTCTTTTTACTTGCTGAACTACTTCAGATAGGGGAGTTTTGCTGGCCGCAGTGTCGATCGAGAGGATCATGGGACGAATTCTTCTTGAAGCCTTAGTGGCGGCTTTCACTAGCGGATTCATCTCGCTGCTCAGCTCGGGGTGCCGTACCGCAATATCTTGGGCAAGTACGGTCACATGGGCCAGGTCTTTGGCAGTAGTATCGTGTAGTTGGCGAGCGAGCTCTTTACGGGTTTGAGCAGTGCTTTTACGTATTTGCTCTCTGTCGTGTTCTGCCAGAATCCGGCGCGCGTTTTGCCAGCGTAACGCCAGTCCAATAACCAAGACTATAACCGCGATTAATGCGGAGCTAAACGCTTGGAGGCTGGGCGTAGCACTGACCGCTACGGAAATTACTCCCTCTAGTAACAGTACTAAGACTGCTGGGGCAATCCAGGATCGTATCAGCCAAAACACCAGTAAAATGTCGAGATCAAGAACCACCACCCCGTAACCATCAATCAGATTCAACAGGTTAAAAAGGAGATAGCAGGCAATAAAAATGAACTCAAATGGCTGGAACCAACCTGCAGCCATAAACACGGCAATCAGGATGAGGGTGAAACAGATACTTTTTGTGGAAACTGGTTGCTGCCCCATTAGCACCGAAATTGTGTCCAGTATCAGCAGGAAAACTGACGATAACCCAAAAACCAGTGGCTGTATCACCGGGTAATGTCGATAGCTGGGAAATAAGGAAGCAAGCATGCCTCAAAAATATATTAAATGCTTAGCGAGGTCGATACTTTTCGCATCCGCGCAGGTTGGGAAATAGTTTACAGATGAGTGGTGGCACATATTGGGGCTGAATATCTGTTCTGATGGCAGTTGCAACCCTGGGATGCAGCTGCTCAATAACAGGCGGTTCATACGTTGCAACCGGGGATGACGATAGGGCAAAGGCGAGGGCTCCAACCGCAGCTGTAATAGTTGAAATACTCATGTTTTTCCTTCTCTTTTAGAATGATTTGCCGTTCTTAGCCTATGTATATGCCCAATACTTTCGATACCGACGAATGTCGGTATAACTGACCGACATTTGTCGGTATCTATTTGCCATTGTGTGCCGTTAATTTGAAAAGACCCATAGCTACCAAAGAAAGTGCAGGGAAACATGACTACCAGAATTGTCGTAGCAAAAACTGCAACCCCGGTTGTGAGTGTTTTGATTGCTAACCGGGAATCTGTCTACTTATGCGCCTAAAGTGCCTGTTTAACACGCTTTCAGTGGAGAAAATATGAGAAAAAATCGACTTGCCGTAATCTCGCTGATACTGGTTTTTTTCGGTTATTGGCTGAGTGTTCCGGTTGCTTTTGCTGTTGATAGGAATTCGTCTGCAGCGGGTGCAGGGTCTGCTGCTGCAAGCACGACGAACAGCAGGGTATCTGTTGGTTCTGGAAACCCGGAACGTGGCGTCATTATCGGAGAAGCGGGTAGCCCTTCGATTCCAGTGCAGGATGTTGATTCCACTAGTGATAACCGGGATCCGGTTATTGAGGAAGTAAATGTTCTTGGGGATTTTAATCGCTCTGCCAAGGGAATTGGCTACTTTAAGGACATAACGATTTCTCTGGTTGCAGATAATCTTACTGATGATAATTTTCTGTCTCCCGAGGGCTTGCATTGGTCTTCTCGCACCGGGGTCGAACTGATTAAAGGGCAAATTCTTGGGGATTTTGATTTTTCGACTTTTCCTAATGACGTTCCGAATGCTCGGGTGAAGGCCTTCCGGATCAATGATGGCGATTCTGGCAGGATTACTTATGTGGGTAAAACCCGGTCGGGCATTGACCTTGATTTGATTTGGACGGTGACCGGCTCAGATAAAGAGGATTGGGAGGCTAATTCGGGGTTTGCGAATAGCAAAGTGAAAGGTCTGGGTTTTATCGGGGAACAGTTTTTCTCGGGTGCTAGTGGGAACTCTATTGCGGTTTTGTATGATAATGCGAGTAATCTGGGCTTGCGTTATCAGATAGTTCGGCATGGCAGTCAGGTGGAGCAGCCGGTTGTTGTCAGTTTTATTTCCACCGATATTGATTCAGCTCAAGGTGTTGAAACAGACTTAGCTAATCTTGTTGAGATTATTCCACCTGATTCTCATCTGGTGAAGAATAACGGAATCATTTATGACACTACCAGGGGAGCGGTTAATCTTAACGGTTCGGCCGATCTTCCTCGTGGCGGATATTTAGGTGCTGGTTTCCTGTCAAGTTTCAATTATATTTTTTATTCCCCTGCTCCGCAACGGGTGAATAACTCTTATCTATATCCCGTAGCAGTTAGATACGATATTTTTGGTTCTAGCCTACAAGCTAAAATTACCCCGCGACTGCGGCAGCATATTTCAGTTAATTATGTGGATACTAAGGGGCTTAACCTTAAACCGGAAGAACGGTTCAAGGGATTTATCGGGGAAAGTTACAGTTTTTCTGCGCCTGCTATTGAAAAATATCGGCTGGTAAATATCGAAAAAGAGCTCAGCGATACTTATCGTCCGCGGGTGAGGTTTATCTATTCGCCCATCCAAGAAAACGCTTCTCACAATATGGGTAAAACTGGAAGTGCGCCGGCGCGCCCCCAGCATTCACCACCCTTTTATACCAGTCGTAATCAGCCCCCTAACTGGTATTATTTCAACCGGCAGGGGCGGAGCCTTTCCCCGGTGAAACCGCGTCCCCAAAAGGTTCTAACTAATAAGAGGCCCGCAAAAAAATCGGGGCATAGTGCTTCAACTAACAAATCCAAGCGACCCCGTGATCCTTTCTTGGTTAATACCGGGATGACAAAAGAAAAGAAAAAACTATTCCTCGACTATATTGAGGAAATTAGTAGGCAAGCAAGTAAAAAATATCCGAAGGACAGTCGTAAAAGATACCATTTTATCGCTAATGCTATTGCTTACCCGGTGTACAAAAATAACGAGCTGCAATCATTAGTAAATGATTTTGGTGATAAACCCAAGGTAAGAAACTATGGGGAAATCTACGATACTTTAAGGGATGTGCATTATAATAATCAGTACATTATTGATTTTCCGCATTTTGCGACCACTCTTGCTTCTGCTGAGAAGAGCAGTCCCGATAAGGAGCGTTTAAAGTGGATTGCGGGGGTATCTCCTGGCATTTTCTTAGGAGTTAGTCCGCGAGATAATTTTTTCCAACTCAACTCCCTGACCGGGGACGTGCTCACTAACATTGATAAGAAGGATCGAAATACCGATATTGATTCGATTATCTTTCACTACCATCCTGAGTTCAGAAATCTTCCCTTAGATAAAGCAATCAGCCAGTACTACGGTATGGAAAATTTGGCTGCTGAAAGAGAGCGGCTTTACCGGGAAGTCCTTAAAGAGCAGGCCGGCTCACATCTTTCCCCCCAAGAACAAGAGAAACTTAACATTCTGCTAGCAGCTTTCACTCTTGGTGGTGCCGCCTTAGTGGGGTTAACTTTATTCAAAAGACTTAAAGAGCAGCTGAAGATTCTTTACAAAAATCTAAAAAAATACATAGGAAAATTGGCGGCGGGCTTCGTTGCACAGGTTAAAAAGTATTTTGTCAAGCCCCTTAGCAAGTATGTGGTAAAACCTATCTATAGGCGCGTGGTTAAACCCCTCTGGTCTTTTACAGAAAAAAAGATCCTTAAACCGGTGGTACGAAAAGTTATCAAGCCGGTGGTAAGGTTCGTGCAGAAGAAAATTATCCGTCCCCTTTACAGGCGGGTGATTAAACCGGCAGTACGCTACATGAAGAATAAGATCATCAAGCCAGCAGTCAAGTATGTTAGTAAGCGTGTTATTAAACCAATATATCGACGCGTAATTAAACCGGTCTATAACAAGCTAGTAAAGCCAGTTATAAAACCCATGTATTCAAAAGTTATTCGCCCAGCTGCGCGGTTTGTAAGAAATAAGGTAGTTAAACCTGCTAGGCGTTTCTTTAAAAATAAAATAGTAAAACCAGTCAAAAGATTTTTCAAGCGGTTTTGGAGATAGAAAGGATACTTGTGTTAAAAAAATTAGTTCTTACGGTTTTTATCGGATTTATGGTTATTGTGCTGGGGGCGGGATATGGGTTTGTTAATTTGAAATCAAACTCGGTGTACTATGCACAACGCACTTCTCATAAAGCTGAAGTAGAACCAGTTTTTATAGAGGTAGTCCGTGACCTATGGTGGACGTCGATTCCTGGACTTAAAGGGATTGAGTACGATTTTGATGGAACTAATCTAATTAAAAATACTAATTCCGCCGGGCGGACGACAGCTCTTGAATATTATTATGATGAAACCTATAGATATTATGATGGTGGCGGAGCTATTGTCTATAATTTTGATAAACAATTTAGATTTATAAATATATGGAATAGTAAAACCAGTAAACATGTAACTAAAATTAGCGATATTTCACAAGTGAAAAGGGATATTTATCGTACTGTTCAGCCGGTGATTGATGCGCAGCCGGAGCCGTTGATTAATCTGCAGTGGATTTACGATTGGGTTAATAAAGACAGATTTAACTAATAATCGTCACGATTTGTTTTGTGGTTTAGCTTTTTAAGGATCGCTGTGGGGAGGTGTGGTGCCTGTGTTGAAGAAAGTTGTGCTCTCGGTTTTTATCGGGTTTATGGTTTTTGTGCTGGCGCTGGGGTATGGGTTTTTTAATTTGAAATCAAACTCGGTTTATTATGCCCAACGCACTCCTCATAAGGTTGGGGTGGAGCCGGTTCTTATGGAAGTTACGCGTAACCTCGACTGGATCTACACCCCGGATATTAAAGGGATAAAGTACGATTACGACGGAGGTAAATCTATCTACAACAAAAATTATCAAGATGGTACGAAACTGGCAATATTTGCGTGTTCCTCCGATCCTTCTTATTTGTATTGGCGTGAGTATGGAAGTAAGAAGTTTGTTGTTTATGCTTTTGATGACCGATTTACCTTATTAAGGGTAACCGATAGAGAAAAGGGTAAAATTCCATTAAAACACATAGATCGAGCTGAATTGATACGCGAAATTTACAAGGCTGTTCAGCCGGTGATTGATGCGCAGCCGGAGCCGTTGATTAATTTGCAGTGGATTTATGATTGGGTCAATAAGGATCGATTTAATTAAAAGTCGCGGGATTTTATTGCATATTTGCGATTTTCAAGGATCGCTGTAGGGAGGTGGGGTGCCTGTGCTGAAGAAAGTTGTGCTTTCGGTTTTTATTGGGTTTATTCTTATTGTACTGGGCGTGGGGTACGGGTTTTTTAATTTGAAATCTAACTCGGTTTATTATGCTCAGCGTACTCCGCATAAAGCCGGGGTGGAGCCTGTTCTTATGGAACTGGTGCGTAATTTACCTTGGGTTTCGAATCCTGACATCAAGGGCATAAGCTACGATTTTGATGGAAATAATATAATTCACAATATTGATTCCGCTGGGAGGGATTATGCGTTTACTTATTACCCTGATGAAAGATATAGATATTATGACGGTGGGGGAGATTTAGTTTATAATTTTAATAAAGATTTTAAGCTCATAAGTGTATGGCAAATGGGAATTGCCGAATATTCTTCTAAACCTGTTGATCTATCAGCGGTGAAGCGGGATATTTATCGTACTGTTCAGCCAGTGATTGATGCCCAGCCGGAGCCGTTGATTAATCTGCAGTGGATTTACGATTGGGTAAATAAAGACAAATTTAACTAAATCTTGATAGGAGTTCATTTCGTACTTGCGATTTTCAAGGATGCCGTAGGAAGGTTGGGTGCCTGTGTTAAAGAAGGTTGTTCTTTCCGTTTTCATCGGATTTATTGTTTTTGTGCTGGGGGTGGGTTACGGGTTTGTTAATTTGAAATCAAACTCGGTTTATTACGCCCAACGCACTCCTCATAAGGTTGAGGTGGAGCCGGTTCTTATGGAAGTTACGCGTAACCTCGACTGGATATACACCCCGGATATTAAAGGGATAAGGTACGATTACGACGGCTATAGAAATATCTACAATAATAAATATGGAAGGGATGAAGGCGCTAACTTTGCTTATCTCTTTTCGGAAGAATACTCGTATGATGATGGCAACTTTTCGCTTTATACGTTTGATAAAAGATTTAGATTGATATCGGTATGGAATCAGAAAACTCTTAAGAGTTCTTCTAAACCTGTCGATGTTTCGGCAGTTAAGCGGGATATTTTTCGTACTGTTCAGCCGGTGGTTGATGCGCAGCCGGAGCCGTTGATTAATTTGCAGTGGATTTACGATTGGGTTAATAAAGACAGATTTAACTAGCGACATCCTCACGGCTTTTGGAATGCATGATTAGGCGCGGTGGCTTTTTATCCCCGATGCTGCCGCAGAAAAAATCTTTATTTGCTATTCCCCCTGGGTGCTAGGGGGAGTTTCGATTTCAAAAAGTTCTAGGAGGGCGCGGAAAGTATCTTGCCCATCTAAACAGGTATCAAGCAGGAATCCTGGTTGCGGTTCGTATTCTTTTAAGCCGCGATAATAGTAATACTTTTTACGATCTTCAATAATAAAAGGAACCAGATTGTGTTTTAAGCATTCCTTAAAGGCAATCAACCGTCCTACGCGCCCATTTCCATCCTGAAAAGGGTGGATTTTTTCAAACCGGTAGTGAAACTCAACGATGTCCGCTAGGGATACATTTTCTTTTTCCAGGTTGGCAGCTATTAGCGCTTTCATAGCGGCGGGCACCTCTTTAGGTGCGCTGGTTTTGCTGCCGCCCACCACATTGGGGCGCTGCTTGTAATCTCCGATTTGAAACCAGGAAAGCCTCTCCGCTTGCGTCCTTATTTTCAACAGATAGTGAAGATGCTTAATAAGCTCTTCACTGAGCGGTTCTTCCGCCACCTCGATGCAGTAATCAATAGCGCGGAAATGGTTAACGGTTTCGATGATGTCATCAACTTCTAGGTGGTCCTCAGCTCCCAGAGTGTTGGTTTCAAAAATCCGTCTGGTCTGCTCCTCGCTGAGGGTACTGCCCTCAATGTGGTTAGAGTTGTAAGTCATGCGGATTTGCAACTCATGGTACAGCCCGCCGGGCATCCGGTGCTCCTTTTCTTCTCTCAGCCGTTGGAGGACGGGGTTAGGGGAGACTGGGCGGCACAGATCCTCTTTGCTGCAGGAAAAATAGCTACATAGCTTGTCCATCACCTGGTCTGCCAGCTTTTCTCCCTTCGCGATTTTGGCGATAGTGCGCGAGGAGATTTTCAGGATTGCAGTCAGCTCAGATTTTTTCAAGCCTTGTTCTGCAAGTTTCTGGTTGAGACCCTCGTAGTCGTACACGGCAAACACCTCCAAAATCTTTACTTATTACAGCAAGAAAGTAGCAAAAAGTAAAGATTTCAAGGAGGACAGGTAAAGATAAGGGTGGGTTTCTGGATGTTTCAAACCAGAATCAGCGTTATAGTTCCTTCCCCTGGAACAGCTGCCTATGAGAACCTATGCGGATGAACCTGATTGTCTGGTTTTTTCGCAGCTGATGATAGACCACCACCACGTCAAACGTGCCTTCTTGTAAATGTAGACCCCAATAGCCGGTGTAGGTTCCCCTTGGGTTGGTTAGCTTGTGAGGGTTGTAGGTAGGTGGTATCTCCCCGATATCCTCAACAGCGTAGATTAGCTCGCGTATTTCGTCTTTGATGTGCGGTTGATGGCGAACTACCCGCTTAAAGTCGGTTTGGAACTGGCGGTCAAAAATAATTTTCATGCTAGGGAGTCCAGAAATTCTGTCGCCTGGTTTGCGTTCTCAAAAACTGCCCCATCTTCGGGATCTTTGCCTGCGATAACTCTTTGCGCGTGTGTCAGGGCGCGAGCTGTCTGCGCATTGGGAACGTAGGTGAGGGCGGGACGAATCGGCAGCGCCTGATCCCGTACTGCCTGCTTTAAGAACATATTGAGTGCTGTTGTCATGTCAAGCCCCAGGGCATCGAAAAGTTTTTCGGCAGACTGTTTGGTTTTTATGTCTGTTCGGAAGTTAATTCTGGTAGCAGTGGAAGTATTCATAGCAATCACCCTATAGTCCAGTAGAAGTATCACGTACTCATATTGTACTTCAACTGCGGCGGTTAGTGAATACTTCGGTGTACCTGAGTTCGTGATTCCGTTCAGATGGCTCGGGTGGTACAGTCAAAACATGAGTACCACCTATGCTGCCTCTGTGGGAGATCGCGGGCGTTTAGTGATTCCTTCGGCGCTGCGCCGTAGCCAAAAGTGGGAACAAGGCACCCAACTATTGATGTTAGATACCCCAAATGGCGTCATCACTATGACCCAAAAATAAGCTAAGCAGCTAATAAAGAAGCAAATTGGGGCAGGTGGCCTGGTAGAAGAACTGCTGACGGAGCGCCGCAGCGCCGCTCAGAAAGAATCTTTCTAATGTATGTTCTAGATTCTTCCGCTCTCTTGGCTTTCTTGCAAGAAGAACCAGGTTGGCAGCGGGTAGAGCAGGCGTTAGGGCAAGGCATAGTGGGCGCCGCTAACTGGTCTGAGGTTACCCAAAAACTACTCGCTCGCGGGGTAGATATTTCCCTAGCAACTAATTTGCTGTTTTCCTACGGTTTGAAAGTAGAAAGCGTAAGCGAATCTGACGCAGTCGCGGCAGCGAAACTATGGTACCCCGGCACCAACCTCTCCCTAGGTGACCGGCTCTGCCTCGCCCTCGGAAAACGTCTAGGTGCCACCGTCTTGACCGCCAACAAAGCCTGGGACGAGGGCGCAGGGATCGAGCAAATCCGCTAGCTTCCCCCTCAGCAAGTTGTCCCATCTTCGGAATCTTTACCTTCGATAACTCTTTGCGTGTGTGTCAGGGCGCGAGCTGCCAAAGTATTGGGGGCGTAGGTGAGGGCGGGAGGGTCTGTAGATGCCGGTTAATTATCAGTAGTATACGGCGTATACCAATAAAAATATCCCTCCGGATACAATAATCCCCACTAGCGCTGAAAGAATAAGCAGTCTTGGTTTTGTGCGTCGCAGTGAAGCCAACAGGCCAATACAGGGAATAAAACCCGTGATTGCTACAACTGCCAGTATCTCTAAGCTGCGGAGGTCTACGCCTTGAAGTAATGCCACCACTACGGGGCCTAGAATCAAACCTAGGGGGAAGCCGGTGGCGATAGATCGTTGAGTCACCGATCCATAATGGGCAAAAAATGCCATTGAACCAACGATTACTCCGCACCCTACCCCTAACAGTGTCCAGACCAGGGCAATCTTCGCAATGTCGCTGCCAGCCGCGCCTGGACGCAAGTTGTAGATCGGTATTGCACAGTAATAGATTGCTAACGCAAACAGAATCGAAACGGAAGCTACACTAGCACCGATTTTCCAGGATTTAGAGAACCAGCCCACCACTACCGCAATCATTACGAACCCCAGGCCAGAACTGGCAAGCTTCGTCATAATCGTGATGAACACTCCCGAAAATGGGAACATATCATTTGCGACTGAACCGCAACCTATTATCACCGCGAGGCTCAGACCGAGGGTTATAGTTACGCTAGCAGCGGGGCGTTTAGAGTTTTCGGCTGAAAGCAGGTTCTCCTGCCTACTGTCTCTATTCAAAAACGTAGCATCAAAATCACTGGTTTCATTCACTAGCTAATCTTATCCCGACTTCCGGTACTTCTGACGGTGACTTATAGCGTGCAGCAGGGGGGGGCGACAGCTAGCTCGCATCTTCTTATGAGGGAATTAAGGAAGTCGTGATCGCTGATGTTGCGGTACCGATAGGTTTAAGTTTATTAACGCAGGTAGAAGCAGGTGATTGCAAGGATAAGGCTTATCCTTGCAAAAATGAGGGCTGGATGAAAGGATAAGCGCTATCCTTTCAAAACTTGGGGGTAGGTGTAAGGATAAGCGTTAGGTTTGCGCTGGGAGGGCGTGGGGGTAACCGAATTAGGGGTAACTGAGTTCGCCGACCTATTTCGGAACCTTTGGTAAAGCTGGTTTCAGCTCGCGCGAGTGCAGGTGCTGGCAGCCGGGAGCCTAGCGGGGTTAATAGTCTTCAGCATCTTGGAAAATGGGGAACTGCCGGCGATTTATCTCGGCGGATTCTTGCTGGCGGCAATCCTAAGTGCAGTAATCATCGGGGCGGCGACCTCTGCTGGTTCGCTGATTTCAATACTGCTGACTAACCCGGTGTTCAACTACCTGGGTTCGCGCTCCTTCGCCGTCTACCTGGTGCATTTCCCGATCCTGCTAATCCTGAATCCGGCTACCCGCACAGTTCCGCCCTCCTGGTGGCAGCAACTCTTGCAGCTAGTAGTGGTGGCAGTTGCCGCGGAAGTTTTTTATCACCTGACAGAAGCGCCCGCGACTTTGCTGAGTTCTCTTTGGAAAAAACCGGGAGAAAAGAAAGCCGCGAAACTTCGGGCACAGGGCTGGCTGCGCAAAGTGCAGCTTACGGTGTTCGCGGTACTGGCGGCACTATCACTGGTGCTGGCGGGAACGCTGGCGTTTTACCCCGCGAACTGGCAGCAGATAGCAAAAGAGCGAGCCGTGCAGTTACGCCCAGAACTTGCCTCCTCCGCCTCGTCCTCGAAATCGAAAAAGCAAGAAAGTAAGAATAGGGAGAGCGGTGCCAAAGAAGCTGGCGAGCCCAAAGGGATAAAACCGGTGGCGAAGAAAGTTCCCCGTAACCTGGATACCACCGGGTGGCAGATCGATCCCGAAACCGGCAGCTGTAACGCGGACGTGCTGATTATTGGCGATTCGATAACCGAGGGCGCAAGTGCCGCCATCAAGAAGGTGTTGCCGCAGGCAGTAGTGGATGGGGCAGTTAGTCGCCAGATTCAAAGCGGTCCGGAGATACTTGCCAACTACCACAACCAGGGGATTCATCCTCGCGTCCTGGTGTATGCCCTGGGAACCAATGCGGCGCTGCGCGGTGATTTACTGGCGCAAAACCTGATCGACAGTGCCGAGGGCGAGCCCATGTATATAGTGACGATCCGCAATCCGTATCCTTTGCAAGATATGAATAATGAAGTGTTTAGCCGGCTGGCTAAGGACAATCCGAATGTGGGAATCATCGACTGGTGGGCGGCCACCGAGGGGCATCCGGAATACCTGGTAGATGATGGCACCCATCCCACCGAAGCCGGCAACGAGGTGCTCGCGAACCTGTACAAGCAAGCCCTGTGTGGGAAATAGAAAGCCTGGTCAGCTAGCAGATTCGCTTAATATCTTGGTTCTCACCGCAGTATTTATCAGCGGAAGACATATTTGTATGGCTGTCGGGCAGTCTGTATGCTCTGACTTCAGTCGGAACACATGCGGAGTAAACAGTTGGTTTAGACTCGGAAGTGGCGATTTACAAGCGGAAAACCTCAATCGAAGAACGATAGAGAGCAGCGGTATGGCGAAGAAAACTCAACCTAAAAAGAGCTTGGGAAAAACCAGCTCTCAGACAATAATTAAGCATGATTCCGGGCAGTTCTTGGTATTCACCGCTCAGTCCGGTGAAGGTGTTGAAGTGCGCTATGAGGACGGCACTATCTGGTTAACGCAAGCCCTGATGGCTGAGCTGTTTGGCGTAGAGAGCAACACAGTCACCTATCATCTGCAACAGATTTTCGAGTCCGGCGAGCTGGCGGAAGAGGCAACTACTCGAATTTTTCGAGTAGTTCGCCAAGAAGGATCTCGCCAGGTAACTCGCCAAATCCAACATTACAACCTAGACGCGATTATCTCGGTTGGCTACCGCGTCAACTCCATTCGTGCCACCCAGTTCCGGCAGTGGGCAACTGCAGTGCTTCGAGACTTTACTCTGCGCGGCTATGTTATTGACCGCAGACGTATGGAGTCGGGGACGATACTGGGGCACGACTATTTCGAGGAACTACTCCAAGAAGTGCGCGAGATTCGTCTCTCGGAGCGCCGCTTTTACCAAAAGATAACCGACATCTACGCCACCGCCGTCGACTACAACCCCAATGCGCCCACCACTAAAACATTTTTCGCTGCCGTTCAAAACAAACTGCATTACGCGGTGCATGGTCATACCGCTGCCGAGTTGATTGCCCAGCGAGCTGACGCCGCCAAACCACACATGGGGTTAACAACTTGGAAAAACTCTCCAGAAGGGAAAGTCCTAACCAGCGATGTTACCGTCGCCAAAAACTACCTCACGAAAGACGAATTGTCCGATTTAGGACGAATCGTTGAAGCCTACCTAAATCTGGCAGAGTCGCGCGCCAAACGGCATATCCCCACCACTATGGAAGAATGGGAAAAATTCCTGAACCAAGTACTCACTCTTGATAGTCGCGAACTCCTAGATAACGCCGGGAAAATCTCCAAGAAAATAGCCGACCAGAGAGCCAAAGAAGAACTGGAAAAATATCGGGTAATCCAAGACCTGGAATATCAATCAGATTTTGACAAGTTCGCGGCCAAAGCCCTGGAAGCCGGGGGTAGCCATGGCGATACTGACTGAAAACACCGTCGAGATTGCCGCCCCGCATTGGCTGCAAGAATCTGAAAGCAGTTGTTAATGGCATGGTTATTACCTTATTAAACAGTGAAAACGCGTCAGAATCTGCCAATAGCATCTAAAGAATATAGAGTTTAGACCGTGAATATTCCGGTGCAATATCGTTCCTTACTCGCTCCTCCTGAACCGCGCGAACAGCGTTATCAATACGGACGCTCGCTGCGCGAAACCGTTCCCTTCAGTTCCCTGGCGGCCTGGGTGCCGGCACCAGATCGTGACCCTATCGCCCTTATCCAAGCCTCCCACCAGGGAAGAGTCGACAACCTGATCCCGATTCGGGTAGGGCGGATGGCGTCCTCGCCCTACGGATTCTTGCGGGGAGCCGCAGTAGTGCAAGCCGCCGATTCTGCTGCGCTGCCTGCCACCGGTATCCAACCGGTAGTATGCGGGGACTCCCACCTGGGTAACTTTGGATTTTACCGTTCCCCCGAAGGGGAGTTGGTGATGGATCTCAACGACTTCGATGAGGCACATACCGGCAGTTGGGAGTGGGATTTGCGGCGCCTAACTGCCTCAATCCACGTTGCTGGTCGCGAAAATAATCTTTCCGAATCTAAATGCAGTGATGCCGTAATCGCCTGCGTAAATGCCTACCGGGACGAAATCTCTTACCTGGCGGGGCGCCCCCTCTTTGAACGCGCCTTCAACCGGATTGACCTGGGTAAACTCAGCTCAAAATCGCTAAACCCAAAACTACAAAAAGAAATAGAACGCGCCGCCGCCAAAGCCATGAAGCGCACCTCGGATCGGGCGCTCCCCAAGTTTGCCCAAGAATCCGAAGGTAGCCTGCGGATTACTCCTGAACCCCCGCTTACCACCAGAATCCCCCAAGAAGATTGGGATGCCCTGGCACGCGCCCTCGATGGGTACCTGCATACCATCTCTAACCAGTGGGCGCGGATGTTGGGTGGATACACCCTAGTCGATATCGCGCAGCGGGTAGTGGGCGTAGGGTCAGTAGGTCTGCGCGCCTATATCGCGCTGCTACAAGGCTCCACCCCCACGGACGTAATCTTCCTGCAGCTCAAACAGGCGCGGCGCTCAGTGCTGGCGCAATATGTGCATGGCTCAAAAGAATGGCACTCCCACCAGGGCGAGCGCGTGGTGGAATACCAGCGGGCGTTGCAAACCGTGTCAGATCCGCTACTGGGCTGGGCGAGCGTAGGCGAACGCCAATACTATGTGCGCCAGTTCCGCAATATGAAAGGAACCGTTCCGCTAGACCGGCTGGGTGCCAAATCCCTGTGCGACTATGCAGGAATCGTGGGGCTGCTGCTGGCGAAAGGACACGCGCGCACCCACGGCGCCGCTATGATTGCCGGTTACCTGGGTAAATCCGATAAACCGGGGCAGGCTCTGGCCACCTTCGCTCGCGCCTACGCCGACCAAACCGAAGCCGACCACGCCGAGTTTCTGCGGGCCATTAAAGACGGGAGAATGCCCCAGCCCGAGGGCGAGATGTCCAGCGCCTTCCGCGCCGGCTAGGGCGTACCACCTGCCGCGCCGTGTCCTAGTTCACCAGCGTCAAAATAGGATTGCCAGCTGCGGTGATGTTAGGCTAGTAAAGCCGTTACAAGCCGGCCACGGATGCGTCATGCCCGGGTGAAACTGCCCCGGTGCTCCGTGCAACAAGTAGAAGTAAAGGAGAACCCAGTGGCACTGAGTAAAGAAGAAAAAGCCAAGATTATGGAAGAATATGCGACCCATCCCGGTGATACGGGTTCGCCTGAGGTCCAGATCGCGCTGCTTTCCAAGCGGATCTCGGATCTGACTGAGCATTTCCAATCTCACCAGCATGATCACCACTCCCGTCGGGGACTAATGCTGCTGGTGGGGCAGCGGCGCCGCCTGCTAGGCTACCTGAAAGACATCGACATTGAACGTTACCGTTCTTTGATCGCGCGTCTCGGTTTGCGCCACTAAAATAGAAATATCGGCCCGGTTAATGCCGGGCCGAATTGCTATCACCCCGGTTTCGGTCTTCGGTGGTGGCCTCCGGATCAGGCGCAGCAGTTTCTAGTCGCCATTCTCCGTGGGTCTCGATCGTTGACCGCCCATCGCAAGGTGATAGCTCTCAGTAGGGCAAAGGTCCTAGAAGATGGAATATAAGGAGTAAATAAAAGAAAATGATGGACGATCCAGAAGTGATTGCCTCGGAGGCAATCATCGATAACGGTCGTTTCGGACAGCGCACGGTGCGCTTCGAAACTGGCCTACTCGCCCAACAGGCTGCCGGCAGCGCGCTGGCTTACCTGGATGATGAAACCACGGTTTTATCCGCCACTACGGTAGGGAAAAACCCGCGTGACCAGTTTGATTTCTTCCCCCTGACTGTTGATGTGGAAGAACGTCAATACGCTGCCGGACGCATCCCCGGAAACTTCTTCCGGCGCGAAGGCCGTCCCGGCACCGAAGCGATTTTGGCCGCTCGCCAAATCGACCGCCCGCTGCGCCCCTCCTTCGTAAAAGGGCTGCGCAACGAAGTACAGGTAGTCGAAACCGTACTGACCGTACACCCCGACGATGCCTACGATGTGCTGGCCATTAACGCCGCCAGTATGTCCACCCAGATTTCCGGTCTGCCCTTCTCTGGGCCGATCGGCGGTACCCGCATATCCCTAATCGATGGACAGTGGGTAGCATTCCCGCGTTACAGCGAAATGGAGCGCGCCACCTTCAATATGGTGGTTGCCGGCCGGGTGATTCAGACCGCTGACGGTGGCGAAGATGTCGCCATCATGATGGTAGAAGCCGGTGGCGGCGAGGGCGCCTGGGATCTTATCCAGCAGGGACAGACTGCACCTACCGAAGATGTAGTAGCCGCTGGTCTGGAAGCCGCCAAGCCCTTCATCAAGGAACTGTGCCGCGCACAAGCACAGGTAGCGGCCAAGTGCCAGAAGGAAACCCTAGAGTTCCCGCTGTTTAAAGACTTCGAGGACGAACACTGGGATGCCGTAGCTGAAAACTGCCGTGAACAGCTCGACCAGGCGGTACAGATCGCCGAGAAACTGGAGCGGCAAGACCGGGTTGACGAAATCAAAGACCAAATGCTCGCCGACCTGGAAGAGCGCTTCCCCGAAGGTGAGAAAGAGCTGAAAGCAGCTTTCCGCGCCCTCGAAAAAGAGTTAATCCGTACCCGCACCCTGAACGAGGGCGTGCGTATGGATGGACGCAAACCGAACCAGATCCGCTCGCTATATGCGCGCGCCGGAGTGCTGCCCCGCCTGCACGGATCCGCGATTTTCCGTCGCGGCGAAACCCAGGTGCTGGGGGTAACCACCCTGAATATGCTGCGCATGGAGCAGCAGCTAGACAACCTGGGGCCGGAGACTCGCAAACGCTATATGCACCAATACAACTTCCCGCCCTACTGCACCGGCGAAACCGGACGCGTAGGCAGCCCCAAGCGGCGGGAAATCGGGCATGGCCACCTCGCAGAAATGGCGCTCGAGCCGGTACTTCCCTCCCGGGAAGAGTTCCCCTACGCTATCCGCCAGGTATCCGAAGTAATGGGCTCGAACGGCTCCTCTTCCATGGGCTCGGCTTGCGCCTCCACGATTTCCCTGCTGAACGCGGGCGTTCCGCTAAAGGCGCCGGTCGCGGGGATTGCCATGGGGCTAATGAGCGAGCCGAACGAGGACGGCACCACCAAGTACATGACCCTCACCGATATTTTGGGAGCCGAGGACGGCTTTGGGGATATGGACTTCAAGGTGACTGGTACTCGGGACTTCATTACCGCCCTACAGCTGGACACCAAACTGGATGGTATCCCCTCTGACGTGCTGAAAGGTGCGCTAGCTCAGGCGAAGGAAGCCCGCCTAGAAATCTTGAACCTGATTGACCAGGCGATTCCGGAACCGGACGAGATGAGCCCCTACGCTCCGCGCATCATCACCGTGCAGGTACCGGTAGACAAGATTGGCGAGGTCATCGGGCCCAAGGGCAAGATGATTAACCAGATTCAAGAGGACACCGGAGCCGAAGTTGTGATCGAGGACGACGGCACCGTCTATATTTCCTCTGCTGACGCCGAATCCGCCGAGGCCGCCCGGGCAGCAGTGAACGCGATTGCTAACCCGCAAATGCCCGAGGTAGGGGAACGTTTCGTAGGAACCGTGGTAAAGACCACCTCCTTCGGGGCGTTCATTTCCCTGACCCCCGGCAAGGACGGACTACTGCACATTTCGCAGATCCGCCGCCTGGTAGGGGGCAAGCGCATCAACCAGGTCGAGGACGTGCTAAACGTTGGTGACCAGGTGCAGGTAGAGATCGAAGAGATTGACGAGCGGGGCAAGCTCTCGCTGGTCGCAGTCCTGAGCGAAGAGCAAGAAGCCGAGCTAGCCGAAAACGAGGCTAAGCAGGAATCTCGCCGCTCCGAGGACGCAGATCGCCCGCGCCGTTCGCGGAACCGCACTCGCCGTCACCGCAACAATCGCCGAGATGACCACCGCGATGATCGCCGCGATGAAGAAGCAGCTGACGATGGCGAATAATCGCTAAAACAAGTTGGCGAGGGCGAGATAATCTCGCCCTCGCCTCCTTTAATTTTCAGAAAGTCAGTATCAATGCGTAGATTCTTGGACCTGGTAGTCGCCGGGGTGGGGCTTTTTGTCTGCCTGTTTTTCGCCCTCGTTTTAGTGGCAGTTTCTGCCCATAGCGAGGCAGGACTGTTACAGATATTCACCGCGTTCCTGGCATTAATTTTTGGGGCGATTACCTGTGCCTTCCTGCTAGTGTTCTCAGGTATACGCCTGGTGTTCAAACTAGCTCCTCGCCGCTTTTGGGGGCGAGCACTGATAGTGGCGCTAGTAGTCACCCTCCTCACCTTGATTTTTGCGTTTGCTAGCGGCAGTGCGCAGGCACAGTTACTAAGCCTGGCGCTAGGGATTTTCAGCGCCCTTACTTTGACAGAGTTTCTTTGCGCTTTCGCCGTCATCCCCGCTAGGGGGCAGGAAGTATCGAAGAAACAGCTCAAGGGCGAACGCGGCGCTACCAGCCCGGCGCAGCTAAACTAAAGCAACTGCAAACACTTATAGAGGACAAAATGTCGGATAAAAACTATTATGAACTGCCGCTTTCCGCAAAGGCGCCGCGCCTCACCATTAACGAAGGTGAAACCCTGATTGAGCGTTCAGTACTCCCCGGGGGTATTCGCCTGATAACCCAACAGGTGCCGGCCTCGCCCTCAGTAGTGCTGGGATTTTGGATACCGGCAGGTTCGCGCGATGAAGGTCCGGATCATTTGGGATCTACCCATTACCTGGAACATTTGCTGTTCAAAGGGTCGGTTACCCGCGATGCCCGGGAAATCTCGCGGGCATTCGATGCGGTAGGAGGGGAACTAAACGCCGCGACCGCCAAAGAATCCACGCATTATTACTGCCGGGTGCTCTCCCGGGATCTACCGATGGCGGTAGAAGTACTCACCGAAATGTTGGTGCGTCCCACTTTGGCGCCCGCAGATTTCGAACTAGAACGCGCAGTTATCCTTGACGAACTGGCCATGTCGCAAGACGATCCCCAGGACGTGTGTTATGAAAAATTCCTGGGGCAGCTTTACCCCACCTCGCCTTTGGGGCTGCCGGTGGGTGGCACTGCGCAAACCGTGGCGGCCACCCCCTTAGAGGCGGTGAAAGCCCATCATCAGCGCTGGTACCAGCCCCGGCACCTGGTGGTTGCGGCCGCCGGCGATATTGATCATGACCGCCTGGCTCAGCTAATCCTTGACGCGGCGCAGAAAAACAGATGGGAACTGCCCAGCGGTACCGATCCGGAAATTCCGCAGCGTCCCCAGCCAGATTCTGCCGTTCCCTCCAGCGACACGGTAGAAAAAACGGTGGAACAGGGGCAAATAATTATTGGAACCCGTTCCCTGCCCGCTAACCACCCCCAGCGCGACACGCTCAGTTTGTTGCTAACGGTGTTATCTGGGGGAATGTCTTCCCGACTTTTCCAAGAAATCCGGGAAAAACGGGGACTGGCTTACTCCACCTATGCTTTTGACTCCGCATATAGCGATAGCGGATCCTTCGGCCTCTACGCCGGGTGCGCCCCCGATAACTTGGAGCAAGTGGGGCAACTACTGGTGGCGGAACTAGAAAAACTCGCCGAGCAGCCCGTGGGAGAACTGGAACTTTCTGAGGCGTTAGGTCAGCTCAGCGGGGGAGTGCTGCTAGGTATGGACGATAACCGCGCCCGGATGTCCCGCTTGGGACGCTCGGAAGTAAATGGCGGGCGCCTGCGCACTATCGAGCAGATGAATGCGGCTTTGCAAGAAGTAACCGGAGCCGATATTTCCGCTTTGGCGGGGCAATTCCTCGGCTCACCACAGGTAAAAGTCGTGGTACGCCCGGCGGTGGCATAAGCTGAACGGGTGAAGCTAAAGAAACTTTTTCCGATTATTGCCGCTGCAGCGTTGTTGAGCGGGTGTTCCCCCTCCGCGCAGCCCTCCTCCCATGAGAAAAGCACCAACCCCAAGGTAACCAGCTCGGTTTCTAAACCGGTGACTACCCCTGCCAGCCCGGAAACCCCCACGGTGGCGTTCACCCCCAAAGATAACCTCAGTGAATCGCAGAACTCGTTCGTGAAGCAGGTTATGGAAAAGAACCACTATGACCAGCGGACTGCGGAACTGGTGCTAGGGCCCGCACAGTCGCTGTGCGGACTGCTAGATGCCAAGCAACCCGATTCTGAAACCAATAAACAGACTTTGTCCGATATCTACAACAAGGTTGATTCTGCTGAGCTGCGGCAAGAATGGTACAACAATCTGCAAATTGCGGGGCAAACCCTCTGTACTGATAAAGCGGAGATTATCAGCGCCAATAAACCCGAGGGAGTGAACTAGATGGCAGCAAAACTCGCGGTTGCGGTAGTAGGGGCTACCGGGCGGATGGGGAAAACCACCTGTCAAGCCATCGAAGAATCCCCGGACCTGCAGTTAGTGGCGCGGCTGGGCAGTAAAGATGAAATCACTGCCGAAAGTTTGGCGGGATCCGAGGTAGCAGTGGAGTTCACCGTTCCCAGCGCCAGTTTTGCTAATACCGCGGCGATTTTGCGCGCCGGAGCCCATGCGGTAGTTGGTACCTCTGGTTGGGACGCGAACGCACAGGCAAAAATCCGGGAAGTAGCTAGCGAAAACGGACGTAACGTATTGATTGCCCCTAACTTTGCGCTCTCAGCGGTGTTAGTGATGGCATTTTCCCGCCTGGCGGCACCTTTCTTTTCCTCTAATGAAATCGTGGAAACCCATCATCCTCAGAAACTGGATGCCCCCAGCGGAACCGCGCTGGCAACCGCGCAAGCAATGGCGGCGGCGCGGCAAAAAGCCGGGGTACCTACCGCTCCCGATGCCACTACCACCGACCCCGAGGGCGCGCGGGGTATGAAAGTTGGTGACGTAGGGATACATTCCCTGCGGGTGCTCGGTGCTAATGCCCACCAGGAAGTAATCTTGGGTAACCTTGGGGAACAGTTGCGGCTGCGCACCGACTGTTTTGATCGTTCCTCGTTCATGCCAGGAGTGCTGCTGGCTGTCCGCAAAGTCGGCTCTGCCCAGCCGCTGACAGTCGGGCTGGATAAAGTCATGGAGTTAGGGATTTAAAGTGACGGTGCCACCTGCCGCTCAAGATGCGGTGCGCTTAGCGAAAAGCGAAGATATGCCGGCGTGGGGGCAGATACAGGCGCAAGCCATGCGGGCAGATTTGCAATCTCATTTGGGGCAGGTTGGTCCGCAAACCCTAGCGCTGATTGATCCCGGTGAAATCGCGGGGGCTTGGCGGCAGGCACTGGAAAATCCGCCCTCGCCCAAGCATCACTTACTCTCGGCAATATCTGGAAGCCAGGTAGTGGGGTTAGCGGCGATAGCGCCCGCCCCCAAAATGCTGTTTAAGCCGAAACAGTCGCCACTGGCTGGCAAAAATGCCGATGCCGAAATCGTGGCGCTAGAGGTCTCCGATTGGGAAAGTGAACTGGATGCTGCCTCCCGCCTGGTTAATGCGGTCGGCGATATGTTGCGCCTATCCGGGGCTAACCGGCTGCAGATTTGGTTAGCTGCCGGAGCCCAAGAAAAAATCCGTTTCTTTTCCGAATGCGGGTTCGCTCCTGCGGGGCTGCGGCAAGGCCTAAAAGTAGGACACGAATCCATGGTGCAGCACCTGTGGTTTACTGATCTTTAACCCCTTTCCGCCCGCTTACTGGACGGAAGAATTACTGCCAGGTCAGGGCAGGTAAAGTAGAAGTATGAGTAACGTAGAGCATACTTTTCGCTTAGCAGGTCCGGTTGGGGTAGCGATGGTCACCCCCTTTCACCCCGATGGCTCCGTCGACTATGACGCCGCCGGAAACCTGGCAAAACACCTGGTAGAACAGGGAATCAATAACCTGGTGTTATCGGGTACCACCGGAGAATCACCTACTACTCACCTAGATGAAAAAGAGCAGTTGATTAAAGTTGTCCGCCAGGCAGTGGGGGACGATATTTTCATCACCGCCGGTGCCGGCTCTAATGACACGGAACATTCTGTGCGGATGGCACGCAGCGCCCAGGAGGCAGGGGCAGACGGGATTTTGCTGGTTAGCCCCTACTATTCGCGTCCTTCCCAAGAGGGGCTCTATCAACATTTTGCGAAAGTTGCCTCCCAGGTAGACCTGCCGATAACCCTTTACGATATTCCCGGGCGTACCGGGGTAGCTATCAGTGATGAACTGCTGCAACGCCTGGCAGAAATCGAAAACGTGGTGGCGGTAAAAGACGCCACCGGCAAAGTAGAAGTGGGCGCTCGACGCATCAATGAAACCGGTCTAGCCTTTTACTCTGGCGATGATGGTCTCAACTATTCCTGGCTCACCCACGGCGCAGTGGGGGTAATCAGCGTAGTCGCCCACGTGGCGGGGCGCAGCTACCAAAAAATGGTGCAGCTGGTAGAAAATGGAGATTACCAGGGCGCATTGCAGCTCTCCCTAGAGTTAGAGCCCCTGGTGAAAGCGTTAATGGGAGGGGGGCAGGGAGCCGTAATGGCCAAGCACGCCCTCGCCCTGCAAAAAGTTATCCCCTCCGACACCCTGCGCCTGCCGCTCGCTCCAGCCAGCGAAGAGGAAATCACGCAGCTGCGCGAGGCGTTGGAACGTTTCGGTCTGCTATAGAGTTTTCCGGACGCCTTCCTCCCGGTTTTTAGCACCAAGAGCTTCGGTCGAGCCTGTGCTTAGGGGTTACCCCCAGCTACTGGTCACCAAAGGACTATTCCAGTCCTAGTGCGCGCGCAAGTTTGCTATAGGGACGCAAAGTCGGAACAATTGGAAAAGTGAATCCGCTTTATCCTGAACTTTCTTTACCGCCAAAGCTAAAAGCTGGCACCATCCGCGTAGTTCCCCTGGGAGGTCTGGGGGAAGTGGGGCGGAATATGACCGTAATCGAGCTGAACGGCAAAATCCTGATTGTCGATTGCGGAGTGCTTTTCCCCGAGGAAATCCAGCCCGGCGTGGATTTAATCCTGCCGGACTTTTCCTACCTGCATGGACGCATGGATGACGTTGTTGCGCTGGTGCTTACTCACGGCCATGAAGACCATATTGGGGCGGTTCCCTATCTGCTGCGTCTGCGCGAAGACATCCCCATTTATGGCTCTCAGCTGACCTTAGATTTCTTGCGTCCCAAGCTGGAAGAACATCGCCTAAGCGCGGTTCACTTACATCAAGTCAGTGAGGGAGAGCGCATCGAGCTAGATAATTTTGCATGCGAATTTTTGGCGGTCACCCACTCGATACCCGATGCCCTGGCAGTAATGATCCGCACTAAAGCTGGAAACCTGCTGGTCACCGGGGATTACAAAATGGATCAGCTGCCACTAGATAAAAGAATCACCGACCTGCGTGGTTTTGCCCGTATGGGGGAAGAAGGCGTTGACTTGTTCCTCGTGGACTCCACCAATGCGGAAGTTCCCGGGTTTATCGCTCCGGAACGTAAAATCGGTCCGGTAATCCGCCAGGTGCTATCCGAATCCAGTGGGCAAGTAATCGTAGCCTCCTTTGCCTCCCATGTTCACCGGGTGCAACAGGTACTGGATGCTGCCCGCGCAGTGGGACGCAAAGTCTGCCTGTCCGGGCGGTCTATGGAACGCAATATGAATATCGCGGCTCAAGCCGGATACCTGGATCTGGATCCGGAAGTAGTGGTGCGTGCGGACGAACTGAAAAATCTGCCCCCACACAAGCGTGTGTGGATGGTAACCGGTTCCCAAGGCGAGCCCATGGCGGCGCTTTCCCGGATAGCCCAGGGGCAGCACCGCCTAGTGACCCTAGAACCAGAAGATACCGTGCTGCTGGCCTCCTCCCTGATTCCCGGGAATGAAAACTCGGTTTACCGGGTAATCAACGCCCTGATGCGTCAAGGGGCAAACGTAGTACATAAAGGTAACCGCGCAGTACACGTTTCCGGACACGCCGCCGAAGGGGAACTGCTATATACCTACAACATTGTGCAACCCAAGAATGTGATGCCGATTCACGGTGAAATCCGGCACCTAATCGCGAACGGAAAAATCGCCCAGGCTACCGGGGTGCCAGAAGAAAACGTGGCTTTGGCCGAGGACGGGGTAGTAGTCGACCTCAAAGATGGACAAGCGCGGGTAGTGGGGCAAGTTGATTGCGAATACGTATATGTTGACGGCGGATCCATCGGGGAAATTGATGAAGACCAGCTAAAAGACCGGATGACCTTAGGTGAAGAAGGCTTCGTATCGGTATTTGCGGCGGTAGATGTGCCTACCAAGATTATTGCGGCCGGTCCCCATATTACTGCCCGGGGAATGGCCGAGGATGAGGGGGTGTTTAGGGAAGTACTCCCGGACGTGACCGAGGCGCTGCAAAAAGCCCTAAATCAAGGAGACAGCGATCCCTATCGCTTACAGCAGGCGATGCGCCGCGCCCTGGGGCGCTGGGTAGCACGCCGTCTGCGCCGCCGCCCCATGATCGTACCGGTAGTTGTGGAGATTTAGATGGCAGTGGCGAGTAAAGAAAAGCTTACTACTTCCTGGCGTCAGCGAGTTCCTTCCTGGGTAGGCTGGGTATATACTATTGCGGCCCTGTTCTGCCTAGTAATGATCCCTTTGCGTTATACCGCAGGTTATGGTTTCGGGCTATTTTCTTTCCTGGTAATAACCGCTCTCGGGGTGCCATCTACCGATACCTTAGGCACCGCGGTGTTATTGGCTTTCTTGGCTCTGCTCTGTTTTTCCCGCAAGCGGATCGGAGTTATCGTCCTCATCGCGTTGCATTCTCTGCACGCGTTGCTGTGTCTGGTCGCGCTAATATTTTCTTTCTCCGACCCGGAAGTTGTCCTGATAGACCAGATAATCCTGGGGTCGCGGGTGGTAATAGCCTCGCTGATTCTGGCTATCTTATTCGCATCTGCGCGCAGTTTCTGGGGAAAAATCAATGCCCAATCCGCCTGGAAAGCTATTTTTGTTCTGTTAAGCGGACAGCTGCTAGTTTTTGGATTCGGCTTTGGTTTAGCACGCCTTATCGCCCCCAGAAGCTGGGTAAATAGTCCGCTGGCGCTATGGGTTTATGGCCGTATGTCCGGGGTGCCTCTACATCGCGGCCTCAATATCCGCTTCGCTTTTGCCCACCAGGGAGATTTCCGCGTCCTCGGTTTCTTCATCATGATGCTTTCTGGCCTGGTGATGCTGATTGCGGCCAATCGTTTCATCCTGGGGCAACGGGCAAAAGCCCGCACGCGCAGCGAAGATCTGGCTCTACGCGCCCTGCTAGTTAAATGGGGTAAAGATGATTCTTTAAGTTACTACGCGACCCGAGATAACCGGGCAGTGGTTTTCAGTGCCGATGGTGAGGCAGCAGTTTCCTACGGAGTGGCGTTGGGGGTGGCGCTGGCTGCCGGAGATCCTATTGGAGATCCCTCCGAATGGGATAACGCGGTTAAGCGCTGGAAAGAATACTGTTATCGTCAAGGTTGGGTGCCCGCGGTAATCTCTGCCAGCGCTCAAGGCGCACGCGTCTATCGCCGCCAAGGTCTAATGGTTCGCAAAATGGGGGATGAAGCCATCATCAGCCCCGACCGCTTTGAACGAAACTCCAGTGCCGGACGCGCCCTCGCTGCCGCACAAAGAAGAGTGGCGCGTGCGGGAGTAGAAATTGAGATTAGGAGACAAAAAGAGCTTTCTCCCGCCGAATTACGAGAAGTAGCCATGAGTGCGGAGCTGTTCCGCCGGGGCAATGAGCGCGGCTTTTCCATGAGCCTAGATAGGATGTTTGCTCCGCAAGAGGGAGAGCAACTGATTGTGACCGCGCGGGGCAGGGATGGACAATTGCAATGTCTGCTTACCTTCGTTCCCTGGGGGAAACGGGCGGTATCACTCAACTTGATGCGCCGGGCAGAAAATGCCGTTAATGGGGTAGTAGAAGCCATGGTTTTAACCCTGCTGCAACAGGGGTCGGAACAAGGCATCGAACGTTTTTCCTTGAACTTCGCAATGTTTAGGGAAGTATTTGTGGAGGGCGAGGCGGTAGACGCTACTATTAACCGTCGGCTCAAGCGAGCAATCTTCGTGAAAGCCTCGCGGGTGTGGCAGCTAGAGTCCCTCTATGAATCCAATGCCCGCTACAACCCCAAATGGTTACCTCGATACTTTTGTTTTTCTTCCGACCCATTAATGCCGTTATCACTGATAGCTGCAGGTATGTTAGAGGGATTCGTGCCGGCTCCCGCTGCCGCCTTGCAGGGGGAACCCTTCGATTGGGAAGTAGATAGTAAGTATCTGGCCGAGTTGGAATCACTGCGCAGCGAATATACGGCCGCCAAGTTACAGGTGAAGCTGAGCGAACAGCAACGCTCCCGGCGCGCGAAAGCGGAAAAACTTAGCGCGGCGGGAATCGAGTCCTTCCCGGCAGGTTTCGACTTAGGGATTCCTTTAGTACAGGCAAAAACCCAGGTAGAAACGAACCAAGGCGGGGAAGATGCCAAAGAGATCCGCAGCCTTGGCAGGATTGTGGCGCGGCGAAATCACGGAGGCGTGGTTTTTTGGGATTTACACTCCCAAGGCTGCTACCTGCAGGTGGTGCTAGAAAGACGAAACCTGACCTCGGAGCAGTTCGCTCATTTGCGCCTGCTGGACCTAGGAGATTTGCTGGTAGTCAGCGGCAACTGTGGGGCTTCCCGCAACGGTACCCCCTCGCTGATAGCGACAAGCTGGACGCTGGCAGCCAAAGCGCTGCGCCCCATGCCGCATCCCGCTGCCCGTCTGGACAGTGCTACTCGCACCCGCGAACGCACTATGACTTTACTAAACGATGCTACGGCGCTGCGCCGCCTCCAGGCGCGTTCACGGGCGTTAAGCGCGGTACGTAAAGAACTAATCGACCGGGGCTTCCTCGAGGTAGAAACCCCCATGTTGCAGGCAGTCCAAGGCGGAGCCAATGCCCGCCCCTTCGTTACCCACTCCAATGCCTACCAGGTAAATATGTTCTTGCGGATCGCCCCGGAACTGTATCTAAAACGCCTGGCAGTAGCGGGTATGGGCGCAATTTTTGAGATGGGTCGCTCCTTTAGGAACGAAGGCGCGGATGCTACTCACAACCCCGAGTTCACCTCCCTGGAGGTCTATAAAGCCGGCTCTGACTATCGAGAAATGATGACCCTAACCCGCGAGCTTTACCAGGCAGCCGCGCGGGCGATTCACGGTAAAGAAATTGCGCTGCGCCCGGTAAATTCGCAAAAAACCGCAGAAGGTAGCAGCGATACCGAATTCGAGGAAGTGGATATTTCTGGCCAGTGGCGGGTGATCTCGGTTTTTGAGGCAGTGTCCCAGGCAGTGGGTACCTCAGTTACTCCCGACACCAACGAGGAAACCCTGCGGGCATTATGCGCCCAGCACCACCTCACCCCGCCTCCCGGCGCTACCTGCGGGACTTTGATTGGCAGTCTCTATGACGAGTTAGTGGAGGCACGCACGGTAGAGCCAACTTTCTACTGCGACTTTCCGGTTGATTCTTCTCCGCTTACCCGCCGGCACCGCAAAGATCCGCGCCTGGCAGAACGTTGGGATCTGGTGGCTTTCGGCATGGAGCTAGGAACTGCCTACAGTGAACTCACTGACCCACGTGATCAGAGGGAACGCTTTACTCAGCAGTCGCTCGCGGCAGCAGCTGGTGACCCGGAAGCCATGAGCCTGGATGAAGACTTCTTGAACTGTCTGGAACTGGGAATGGCACCCCTGGGTGGATTGGGGTTAGGTATGGATCGGATGGCGATGATGCTGATGGGATGCGATATCCGCCAGGTACTGGCATTCCCGTTCGTCAAACCACGGAATTAACGGATGATTTAGGCAGGAAAAGATGACAGTAGAAAACAACAAGTTAGTTTCGGTAGCAGCGGTGGTGTTAACCCTGCCCCTGAAAATGCCACAGCTGCCCGAGCGGGGGACTACCGTCCTCGGCACCGCGCAGCGTCCAGGAGTAGGCGAGGCCGCCGAAGTGATGCTGGCTGCTGCCCGTCAGGGAGTATCGGTAGTTAATATGTCTTGTCTGGGAACCGGCCCCAATTCCACCCAGGCCAGGCAGGTACTCAGAGAAGCAAAAATCAAGACTGAAACGGTGGAAGTAGTTGGCGATATCGGGATGAAAATCCAGATGATTGAGGCTGGCGGCTACTATGCATCAGTGCTAACTACCGGGGTGGAAGTGGATATTTCCAGTCGGGAACTGGACAAAGTTCCAATGCACCCCGGGGACGTAGCTTATATTTCAGCGGGGGATCTCACCCACACTTCCTATCGCACGGCGCTGGCCAATTGGTTGCCCACTTTGCCAGAGCAGGTAAAGGTGGTGATGGCGGCAACCCCGCAAATCTCCCAAATCGATCCGCAGTACGTGTCAGAAGTTTTACCTTATGTGAATGTGCTGACTTGTAACGAACATGAGGCTCGTTTCTTGCCGGGGTCTGTTGGTCACCTTAGCAGCGGGTATGTGGCGGAAAAACTGCCCGCAGCTGCCTGGGTAGTAGAAAGAATCGGATCCTACGGAGCAAAATTGATAGATGCCCAGCGGGAAACCATGATTCCTTCAATCAGTGTGAAAGTCGCGGATACTTTAGGGGTGGGAGCAGCCCATACCGGGGTGTTGTTAGCGGAATTGGTTAAAGGGCGAGAGCCCTCCCAGGCGCTTGCAAGAGCCAATGTTGCCGGGGCGTTGGCAGCCGGGAAAGCAGGAAACGACACCTGCCCGGGGATTGCAGAAATCGAGCAGCGCCTTAGCGAAGTCAAGATATACCGCTAAGCGGATAATAATAGGAATCTAAACTGCGTTGAACAGCTATTTTAGGTGGTTACGGCGTGGCTGTCTGCCACTTTTAAGCCTGGAAAGGTAAAGTGCCAGTGTTATGGTAGCGAGAAAAAACAGTAAGAAACAGAACTCCGACGCTCCGCTGACTGATAGTTCGCGCGTGCGCGATGGGGGAGCTTTCCTACTTATCGCCCTGGCCACGATGTCGGCTTTAACCGAATGGTTCTCTATGGATGCCCTCGCTACTCGAGTATTGCATCATCTAGCTGCCGGTTTGCTGGGCATCTATAGTGTTATCGCCCCGTTAATCTTGGTGGGGGCGGCAATTAGCCTGTTCCGTAACCGGGATCCGGAGAACTCTCAGCTACATATATTGTTGGGGGCAATCGGGATAGGAGCCGCCATAACCGGAATCACCCATGTAGCTTGCTCTAGCCCGGCTATCAGCGATTTTATGGCAATTGAAAAATCGGGCGGTATCTTGGGATGGCTATTTGGGCATCCCTTGCAGATTCTAGTTTCCCCGGTGGGAGCGGTAATCCTGCTGGTATTACTGGGAATCTATTCTTTACTAATCGCCACTAACACTTCTCTGGCTAGCGCTTTCGGGGCATTGCGCGCCCTGGGTGAGCGAATCAAAGAGAAAATTTCTCAAGAGGAAGAAGCCTCTGAGGAAGAAGAAGCCGCGGGGAGCGGCAATCACGACCAAGGGGAGGAGGTACCTCCCACCCGGCGGCTCAAGCGTTGGGAACGGATGGCGGCTGCCACCGAAAATCAAAATCAAGAGGATACCGAGCCTGCTACCAGCGTTTTACCCCCGGAAGATACCTCCTCGGAACCGAAAACACCTGTGCGCACCAGCCGTTTGAAACTACCGGTGGATGCGGAAGAAACCAAGGTTTTAACCCCGGAGAAAACCGCAGATAAAGCTGCAGATGCTAAAGGGCAGTCCAGTGAGCAAACCGAACTGTTACTGCCGGGGGCTGGCAACAGCGGGATGAAACTAGCCGATGGACAAACGTACGAGCTTCCCGGGGAAGAACTGCTGGTCAAAGGGAAGCCCCACAAAGTGCGCTCGGAAGCTAATGACCGGGTAGTAGCCGCTTTGGAGGAAGTGTTCACCGAATTTGGGGTGGACGTGGCAGTTACCGGGTTTTCTCGCGGACCTACGGTTACCCGCTACGAACTGGAACTGGGGCCCGGGGTTAAAGTAGAGAAAATTACTAACCTGAAAAATAATATCGCCTATGCGGTAGCCAGTGCGGATGTGCGGATTTTGTCCCCGATTCCCGGTAAGAGCGCCATCGGAATCGAAATCCCCAATACTGACCGCGAAATTGTGGCGCTCGGCGATGTGCTGCGCTCGGCGGCGGCGCACCACTCCACCCACCCGCTGATGGTAGGGGTAGGTAAAGATGTCGAAGGCGGATACGTGGTCACCAACCTGGCCAAGACCCCGCACCTGTTAGTGGCGGGAGCAACCGGATCTGGTAAATCATCCTTCGTAAACGCCATGATTACCTCGCTGTTGATGCGAGCCACCCCGGAGCAGGTGCGGTTGATTCTAGTTGACCCCAAGCGGGTGGAACTCACCATTTACCAGGGGATTCCCCATCTTATTACCCCGATTATTACCGACCCTAAGAAAGCGGCAGAAGCCTTGGAATGGGCGGTTAAAGAAATGGATCACCGCTACAACGATATGGCCAATTTTGGGCATAAACATATCGATTCTTTCAACCAGGCGGTGCGGGAAGGCTCGGTGGTACCCCCTCCGGGATCTGAACGGGAAATCACCCCCTATCCCTATCTGTTAATCGTGGTAGACGAGTTAGCCGATATGATGATGGTTGCTCCCCGCGATGTCGAGGCTTCTATTCAGCGCATTACCCAGTTGGGGAGGGCAGCCGGAATTCACTTGGTGGTGGCGACCCAGCGACCTTCAGTGGATGTAGTTACCGGTATTATCAAAGCCAATATTCCTTCCCGGCTGGCCTTTGCTACCTCCTCAATCACGGATTCGCGCACTATTTTGGATCAGGGGGGCGCCGAAGCCTTAATCGGTCAGGGCGATTCCCTCTACCTGCCCGCCGGAACCGCAAAGCCCATGCGGATTCAAGGTGCCTGGGTGGGCGAGGACGAGATTCAACGGGTAGTAGACGCGGTGAAAGCACAGGCCAGCCCAGAATACCGCGAGGATGTAATCGTCAAGGAAGAGGATAAACCAAAAGTTGCTGAAGATATCGGTGACGACTTGGATGATCTGCTAGAGGCGGCGCAACTGGTGATAAATACCCAGTTAGGCTCTACTTCCATGTTGCAACGTAAATTGCGGGTGGGGTTTGCTCGTGCCGGAAGATTGATGGATTTGTTGGAGTCTCGAGAAATCGTAGGGCCTTCCCAGGGTTCTAAAGCCCGGGAAGTGTTGGTTTCTCCCGAGCAGTTGCCCGAGGTATTAGCTATGTTACGCGGGGAAAATCCCCCGACCCCGGAAGTAGATTCCTCCCCGGCAGAGTTAGCAGGGGGCGAGGAAGAGCCCACCTTAGAGGAAGTGGAAGCAGCCAGCGACGAGGACGCGTGGGAGCTTACCGGACGCTAAGCACCTATAACGCGCCTTTAGAGCGAAAAAATCTATTAGGGTAGTAGATGATGGAAAGCAAAGAGAAGCCCGCTGCTTTTTCGGAAAAGTGGCGGAAAATTATCCCAAACCTGCTGACAGTGGTGCGGATTATCCTGGTGCCGGTGTTTATTGCCCTGATGATAGTCCAATTTATGCAGGGGACAGTAACTTTACTGATTATTGCGCTGGTGGTGTTCTGCCTGGCTGCTTATACCGATCATTTAGACGGTAAATTGGCGCGCCGTTGGCAGGTAGTCAGCGATTTTGGGAAACTGGTTGACCCGATTGCTGATAAAGCCCTGATGATTTCGGCTTTCGTTTTACTTTCTTTATTCCAGAACCTGTGGTGGTGGTTTACCGCCGTAGTGATTATTCGAGAGGTCGCGGTTACCCTCTTGCGGATGTATCTGCTGCGTTCTGGGGTAGTATTACCGGCTTCTAAGGGTGGGAAAATCAAAACCAGCCTGCAGATTCTAATGGTGTTCTTGTGGATGTTGGCCGGGATTTGCTACCCCTTCAACACCCAGGTGGGTGTGGTCATTATGTATTTGGCGATCGCCGCCCTCATCGCCGCGTTCGTCGCCACCGTACTTTCTGGAATGGTCTATTTCCTAGATGCCCACGATAACCGGAAACAACAAGTAAAAACTGTCGGGAGCAGCGAAAACGCTGAAAAGGATGCCTCTGAAGCGGAAACGGAAGCAAGCGAAAAGCGCCTGGAAGATACCACTAGCCAGACCGGTGAGAAGGCTGCTGCCGAAAAAACCTCGCAAGTAGAGAAGGAAGAAGACGCGGAAGACAGTGCAGACCAGGAAGAAGATGATGAGGACGACGAGGACGACGAGCTGGTCGATGACTTTGTAAACTTCAAGAAGACTTGGATACCGCGGATTAAGAACAATACTAAGCCTCAGGAAACAGCGGACGCGAAAGCAGAAAAGCTAGAGGCTAAATCCTTAGAGGAAGAAACCCCGGTGTCCGAAAAGCCTGCGCCGCAGATTGAGAAGCCGGATCAAAGTGAGAACCACCCGGCGTCTTCGGCGGAGGATAGGCATCAGGTTAAGTTCCCCTCGCGCCGACAAAGGCGCGAGCAACAAAAAGCGCAAGAAAAACAGAGAGCAGCAGCGAAGGGGGAGGTAGCTGAGGAATCCTCGGAAAGTTCTATCCCGCAGGTAAAGGTAGAAATCCCGGATTTATCTGCTAGAGCAGCTGCCGTTACGAATAGCGAAGACGCCCTCGCCGATGATAATCGCGCGGAGGAAGAAACTAGTGCCGCAACCAGTCCTGGACCCAAAGCGGAATCCCCGGCGCCTCGCTTTGCTCTTAGTCGTTCCGAGATGCGCCGGCGGAAGAAAGAAAAATAAAGGAAAGCCAAATAGGTCACTTGTGTGTGAACACTGGCACTTTTTTCGCTTAAGGGGAATGAAAAAATGGGCAGTGGTGTTGAAATGAGTGTGAATGAAAGACAGTATCGAAGGGAAAGCGCTGCGGGCGGTTCCAAGCCTGCGGGCGTCCAGCAAGTTGGGGGATATGCTATGGATATGACAGATAAAGATACGGGGAACAAGACTCCCTTGCTACGCGAAGAAATCGGGCAAGTTTTGCGGATGGTACGCCGTTCCCAGGGGCGTACGCTGCGGGAAGTTTCTACCAGTGCCCAGGTGTCTTTGGGCTATCTATCCGAAGTAGAGCGGGGACAAAAAGAGGCTTCCTCGGAATTGCTGGCTGCTATTTGTAAAGCCCTCGAGGTGCCGATGGCAATGGTACTGCGGGAAGTATCTTTGCGGGTAGCAGTGGCCGAAGGGCTATCGGTACGGCGCCAGGTTCCGGAAGTACCGGTACATTCGGTAGTCTAGCCAGGTGAAACGCTCTGAATTCGATAACGCCCTGAAAGCTGTCTTTGGGCAGGCTTTCGGGGCGTCGCTTCTTTTTGATCTTTATTTACCGGATTTGCATGCCACTCCGGCTCAGGCCTTAGCGCAGGGCAAAGATCCTCAGCAGGTTTGGGATTTCTTGCTAGAACAGACTGATAGTGACCCCGACTTGCGTTTCATCCACCGTGCTGACCGAAGAACTTTGAACGAACTGACGCGAAAAGGGCTGCTAAGAGGGGATAGTGGTCAGCTTACCCGCGACAAGTAGCTCGGGGTGGGACTTAGATTTTACGAAGCTAGCCGCCTTTTCCTGGCGCTTTTTTCGCTGTTTTATTATCTCTCGGCGTTTCATTTGTCGAACATCTGTTCGCTAGGTAGAGTTGTACCCAGACGCGCAGTCAGCGATATTTCCCCCAGGGATTATCGCCAAACTGTAAATCGTATTTGGTCGTACGTAGCGTTAGCTTGGCTCCTCGGAGAGGGGAATCCCAAGCCAATAATAACCAGGCCAGACTATTAACCGTTCGGAGAGAACCAGAGAGGATCGAAACCATGGCGAAGAAGACCGCAAAACGGCAGGTAAATGCAGGTGGAAATCGTGAGCAAGCTCTAGATATGGCCTTAGCTGCGATTGATAAACAGTTCGGAAAAGGCTCAGTGATGCGCCTAGGGGAGAACACCCATCGCCAGGTAGAGGTCATCTCTACTGGTTCTGTGGCTTTAGATATCGCCCTGGGAGTTGGCGGCTTGCCGCGCGGGCGTATCGTAGAGATTTATGGTCCGGAATCCTCTGGTAAAACTACGGTGGCTTTGCACGCGGTAGCAGCCGCGCAAAAAGCCGGCGGGAATGCCGCTTTTATTGACGCCGAGCACGCCCTCGACCCCGAATATGCCAAGAAGCTGGGGGTGAACACGGACGAGCTGCTAGTTGCCCAGCCCGACACCGGGGAACAGGCACTAGAAATCGCCGATATGCTGGTGCGTTCTGGGGGTATCGATATTTTAGTTATCGACTCGGTAGCCGCCCTGGTTCCCAAAGCGGAAATCGATGGGGAAATGGGAGACTCCCATGTAGGCTTGCAGGCTCGGCTAATGAGCCAGGCGCTACGGAAAATGACCGGGGCGCTCTCGGCCACCGGCACCACCGCGATTTTCATTAACCAGTTGCGGGAAAAGATCGGGGTTTTCTTTGGCTCTCCCGAAACCACTACCGGTGGTAAGGCACTGAAGTTCTATGCCTCAGTCCGGATCGATGTGCGCCGCATCGAAACTTTGAAAGATTCCTCGGGGCCGATTGGTTCGCGTACCCGGGCAAAAGTGGTAAAAAACAAGATGGCGCCACCTTTCAAGACCGCCGAGTTCGACCTGATGTACGGGGAGGGGATTTCCCGCGAAGCCTCCATAATTGATTTGGCAACTGATCTGGGAATCGTGCGCAAATCGGGAGCCTGGTACACCTACGAGGGCGACCAACTGGGGCAAGGAAAAGAAAACGTGCGGCAATATCTGAAAGACAATGCCGAGCTTGCAAATGAAATCGAAGAAAAGATTCTAAAAGCGGTGGGGATTATCCCTGAGGAAGATTCCGAGGACGCCGGGGACGCGGCTGACGATAGCGCGAACTAACCAACACTAAATCCAAATGGTTAAATATCTCGACCCCGAAAATGATTTTGGAGCCCCTCGCCGCCGGAAACAAAACCCGGATCTGGCGGCGAGGCGGCAAAAAAATGCCCAGCTACCCCGCGAAGAAGCCCTAGAAGCAGCACGGGAATCCGCGCTGCGGGTGCTAGATCGCACCGCTGCCTCAAGCGGGCAGATTCGTCAAAAACTCACTAAAGCGGGTTTCTTGCCGGAGATCGCCGAAGAAATCGTCAACCGGTTTTGTGAAGTGGGGTTGCTAGATGACCAGGCCTATGCGGCGATGTTAGTGCGTACCCGTTTTCAGGAGCGAGGGCTAGTGGGCAGGGCGCTAGTTCAAGAGCTGAACCGGAAAGGGATAGCCCCCCATCTGCAGCCAGAAGCATTAGCACAGATTACCCCCGAGCAAGAGGCAGACAGTGCCCAAATGTTGGCGGAAAAGAAAGCTCGCTCGCTGGGAAATGTTACCTATCCGCAGGCGATGCGGCGCCTTGGTGCTTTCTTGGCGCGTAAAGGTTATTCGCCTAGCCAGTGTCGCCAGGCCACCAACGCGGCACTGGCGGATAGAGAGTTTGAAAACAAGTAAGGCGCGGCGACCTCGTGCCATGATGGAAGTATGAATCAAGAACTAGATGCGCTGGCGCGCCGCCTGCAAGAAATCCTCCGTGAAAACCGTTACAGCATTGCCTGTGCGGAATCCTTAACCGCCGGGCTGGTATGCGCTACTCTCTGCGATATTGCGGGTGCCTCCGAGGTGGTAGCCGGGGGAGTCACCACTTATCAAACTCGCACTAAGAGTGAAGTCTTGGGAGTTTCGCGGTCTCGCCTACAAGAGACCGGAGCGGTAGATCCGGTGGTAGCTGAGCAAATGGCGCAAGGGGCAGCGAAATTGTTTTCCGCTGACGTCGCCCTCGCCACTACTGGGGTAGCTGGTCCGGGCAGCCAAGATGGACATAGAGCTGGTACCGTGTTTATCTCGGTTACTACTCCTGCCGGAGGCGCCACCACGGAACTTTCCTTATCTGGGGATCGCAACCAGATTCGTTTGCAAACGGTTGCTGCCGTCTTAGAGCTGGCTATCGGGGCTTTAAGTTAAGCGCTGTCTTTATGCCTGGATTTCCTCAGGTAACCTAGAAGCGTGGCATACGATTACGAAGAGCAACTTGGCAAGGCGCAAACTACCTTAGAGAAGATTCGGGCGGTCACCGATCCCGAAAAGTTAGGCGCTCAAATAAAAGAGCTGGAAAAAGCCAGTGTTGACCCTAACCTGTGGGATGACCCTGAGCGTGCTCAACAAGTAACTTCCCAGCTCTCGCACCTAAAATCCCGACTAGACCAGGTAAAACGGCTAGAGCAAAGCGTCGAGGACGCCCTAACTCTGCAAGCGATGGCGGGGGAAGAACTGGGCAGTGACCGGGAAGAAATTTTGGGAGAGCTGCGCACCCTACTAGAAAAATTGAACAAAGAACTTGCTGACCTAGAGGTACAAACTCTGCTTTCCGGAGAATATGATGAGCGCCGGGCAGTAGTTACTATTCGGTCTGGAGTGGGGGGAGTAGACGCCGCCGATTTTGCGGAAATGCTGCTGCGAATGTACTTGCGTTGGGCAGAACGACACGGCTACCCCACCCAGGTAATGGATACCTCTTATGCAGAAGAAGCAGGCATAAAATCTGCCACTTTCCAGGTAGACGCGCCTTATGCTTATGGGACTTTATCGGTAGAGGCCGGAACCCACCGCTTGGTGCGACAAAGTCCTTTCGATAACCAATCCCGGCGGCAAACCTCTTTTGCGGCGGTAGAAGTGATTCCTCTGATTGAATCCGATGACCATATTGAGATTCCCGAATCGGATTTGCGAATCGATGTTTTCCGCTCTTCCGGTCCGGGTGGGCAATCGGTAAATACTACCGATTCGGCGGTGCGGATGACCCATATCCCCACCGGCATCGTGGTTAGTATGCAAAACGAGAAGTCCCAGATTCAAAACCGGGCGGCAGCGCTTCGGGTGTTGCAGTCACGGCTATTGCAACTGCGTCACGAGGAAGAACAAGCCAAGAAAAAGGAGCTCGCCGGGGAAGTAAAAGCCTCTTGGGGGGATCAAATGCGCTCCTACGTGCTGCACCCCTACAAAATGGTGAAAGACCTGCGTACTCTGGAAGAATCATCCCAGGTAGATGCGGTACTCGATGGAGATATTGACGCTTTCTTAGATGCGGGGATTCGCTGGCGCAAAGCCCAGGAAGAAAGTGAGAACTAGCACGTCAAGGCACTAAGCCCCCTTTAATCGGCGTGTGAGCGCAAATGCCCAGCCTCTAGGCGTTAAGTTGGGCATTGCCGGAAGCTTCCAACACACGCTAGGGGATGCATGATTACTTTTGACGACGTATCGATGGTTTACAAGCGGGGTGCTCGCCCTGCTCTAGACCATGTGAGTACCAATATCGAGCGGGGAGAGTTTGTATTCCTGGTGGGTAAATCGGGTTCCGGAAAATCAACTTTCCTGACCATGATCTATCGAGAGAATCGTCCTACCCATGGAAAAGTTACGGTACTAGGTAAGGACGTGGGCAGACTGTCCCGGTGGAAAGTACCAAAGCTACGCCGCCAGATTGGTACCGTGTTCCAAGACTTCCGCTTGCTGGAAAATAAATCGGTGCAGGCGAATGTGGCTTTGGCGATGCAAGTGATTGGAAGACCGCGTCATGCCATAAAAACCGAGGTGCCACAGGTATTGGCACTGGTGGGACTAGAGGGCAAAGAAAAACGCATGCCCTATGAACTGTCTGGTGGCGAGCAACAGCGAGTTGCGATTGCCCGCGCAATGGTCAACCGTCCCGAGATTTTACTGGCCGATGAGCCCACCGGGAACCTAGATCCTAAAACGTCTCTAGGAATTATGCGGCTGCTGGATCGGATTAACCGTGCCGGTACCACCGTGGTGATGGCAACTCACGACGATGAAATCGTTGACCAGATGCGCAAACGGGTAATCGAGTTGGTAGATGGGAAAGTAGTGCGCGACCAGGATCGCGGCGTGTACGGATCGAGTCGTAGCTAGGAGAAAAAATGCGTTTGCGGTTTATTCTCGGCCGAGTATTTTCCGGTCTGGGACACAATATGGCGATGACCATTTCGGTGGTGCTAGTAACTTTCATTTCCCTACTGTTCGTAGGGGTGGGCGGTCTGGCGCAAATGCAGATTGCTGCGATGCAGAAGGAATGGTACGCCAAGGTGGAAGTGAGCGTATATATGTGCGCTCAAGATGACCAGGTGGCTAATTGCAATGGGCAGGCGGCTACTAAACGGCAGATTCAAGACGTCAAGGACGAACTGGATCGGGGTACCTTGTCCCGCTATGTGGATCATTACGAGTTCCAAAATCACCACCAGGTGTATGCGGATTTTCAAAAACAGTATGGCGACACCACTTTGGGGGAAGCCACTAAACCGGAAATGTTGCCGCAGGCTTTTCGGATAAAAATGAAGGATCCTTCCCAGTACGAGATCGTTTCTGCCCAGTTATCGGGGCAGCCGGGGGTAGAACAGGTACAAGATCAGTCACAGCTGGTAAAACCGTTAATGAATCTGTTTAGTCAATCTATGCGAATTTCGTGGGGACTAGCGGGGGTAATGGCGATTGCGGCAATCTTGCTAATCGTCACCACTATCCGGCTTTCCGCTATGTCACGGCAGAAAGAAACCGAGATTATGCGGATGGAGGGTGCATCCGGGCTGTTCATCCAGCTGCCCTTTATGATTGAAGGCGCGCTTTGCGCTCTTCTCGGGGCGCTGCTCGCCTGCGGAGCCTTATTCGCGGGGGTGAAATACCTGGTGCAAGGGTGGTTGCAAAAAACTATCCCCTTTATCCAGTTCGTAAATCTGCGGGAAGTGGCGATTCTCTCCGGGATTATTATAGCTGCTGCCCTGGTTCTTTCGATTATTGCTTCTATTGCTTCTCTAGCTAAATACGCGAAGGTATAACCATGTTTTTTAGGAATCGCTTCGGAAAAGTAGCCGGCACCGCCCTGCTAACGGGGGCGCTAGTGTTCGCGGGAGCGACCGGTACCGCCATGGCTTCCGACCGCAGCGACCAGGTTAGTAAAGAAAAGGCTGCCTCCGATAAAGCTGCCCAGTTACGTGCTTCTTTAGAGGACGTGAGTGCTGATTTAGCAAACTCGGTGATTGCCCTGGAAAATGCGAAAGATGCCCAACAGAGTGCGCAGGACGCTTATGACGAGGCGGTTCGGGTACAAGCTAGTGCCGCGCGGGAACAAGCCCAGGCACAAGATCAGCTAGAGGTGGCTACTGCTCAGCTAAAACAGGTTGAAAAAGCTTTAGCGACCTCGCAAGAAAAAGAGAGCGAAAACCTCAGTAATATCGGCAAAGTAGCACGCGAAACCTATACCAATCCTTCCTTGGGTGGGACTTTCGAATTTTTTATCTCCGATAAGAACAGCGGTGATTTAAGTACCTATGCACGCAATGCGCAACTGGCAGCCCAGATGCAATCCGATTCCTTAAAGTCGGTGCAGAACCAGATTGTGGGACAAAAGAATTCCCAGGCGGAACAGCGAGAACTCACCAGCCAGGTACGAAAGTTGAAAGCACAGGCGGACGCGGCTCTACAAGCCGCAGATGGTGCGAAAGCAGATAAACAGACAAAACTTGAGGAGTTAAATCAGACTCTGGATGAAAAGAAAAATCATGAAGCCGAACTAGAGTCTAAGAAGGGTGAAATCTCTAAGCAGTTAGAGGAGGCCGAAAAGGAACAGCAGGCGGCACGCGAGCGGATTGAGCAGATTGATGCGCAGAACCGCCGTTCGCAAGCTGGTGGCAGTGCCAGTAGCGGTAATGCTGGTAGTGGCAGCGCTGGCTTCACGACGGGAGGAATCTTCCAAGCTCCGATTAAAGGGGCGTTATATTTAACTTCACCTTTTGGGTATCGGATTCATCCGGTGACCGGGCAACGCCGTTTGCACATGGGTGCTGATATTGCGGCCGGCTGTGGATTACCGCAATATGCGGCGGCCAATGGGACTGTGGTTTCTACCCGCTATGAAGGCACCGGCGGAAACACAGTCACTATTAATCATGGGATGCTGGGGGGTAGTTCCTGGATTAGTGTTTACCGTCACATGACACAGTTTGCTACTAGCCCCGGAGCCCAGGTTTCCAAGGGACAACTAATTGGTTATACCGGCGCTACCGGCAGGGTTACCGGGTGCCACGTTCATTTTGAGCTCTGGAAGAACGGGTCAGTAATAAATCCCATTCCTTTACCCTAGTTTTTTGCGATAGCGTAGGAACGCTATGAGTAAGAAAGATAAAAGTCGCGGCGCGCAGGGTAAAAGTAATACCGGGGTGCGGATGATTGCGCGCAACAAAAAAGCGTTGCATGACTTCTTTATCGAAGATACCTATGAGGCTGGGCTGGTGCTCACTGGTACCGAGGTTAAGTCTTTGCGTATGGGGCGGGCTTCTCTAACCGAGTCCTGGGTAGAGATTGATCGCGGGGAGGCCTGGTTGCAACATGCCCATATCCCCATGTACATTAATGGCACTTGGTCGAACCACGCTCCGCTGCGTAAACGTAAGCTGTTACTGCATCGGCGGGAAATCGACAAACTTGCTGCCGACTCCACGGTGAAAGGCTATACGATTGTGCCTTTAGAGCTGTATTTTTCTGCCGGACGGGTGAAAGTAAAAATTGCGCTTGCTCGCGGCAAACAGGAATGGGATAAACGTCAGACCCTACGTGAACAGCAAGATAAACGAGAAGCTCAAAGAGCGATGAAGGATTGGAACCGGCGCTCTGCCCACGGGTAGGGAGCGGGATAGGAAAACCCTGATTTCCCGAACATAAGTGTTGGCGATAAAACGGGAAATAAATAACTCTCTGTTATCCGCTCCTCGAAGCAGGTAACAGAGAGTTTTTACTTTTGTTTTTAGTTAGCAGCTACGGCGGGCGCGAGCTTTCCGGCGGCGCATGCTGCGACGCTCATCTTCGTTTTTACCGCCCCACACTCCGGCGTCTTGATTGTTATCGAGAGCCCAAGCTAGGCAAATAGACTCTACCTCGCAGCGGGCACACACCATTTTTGCACGTTCAGCCTGGGCGATGGCCGGGCCGGTGTTTCCGATAGGGAAGAAGAGTTCGGGGTCTTCTTCTAGGCAGGCAGCGCGTGAACGCCAATCCATCTGCGTCTCCTTTATTAGTTAAAAATAAGTATCAAGTTTGCGGGTAACTGTCCGCATGGAACGCTGTCTTGGCGGGCAGCTCCTTTGCTATCTACTATTTTTTTAGTTAACAGCTGATAAATCAAGGGTTTTGACAGCTCAGAGTGGATAATTCGCGTGCAACGTGTCACAAAAGAAAGAAATTTTAGCAAGGTTTAGTAAAAGTAGCCAATTGTATGGCTAAACCTTTACCGTCCTTGACCAGGATTCCTCGTCCAGGAATTAGCCCCACTTGGTCGGGAAGTGCCTGGCAATCAATGCCTTTTACGAAGGGGCGACATTGCGGCGCGCTACCTAAAACTAGCAAAACTGCCCGCTGTCGCAGTTCAGCCAGCGGACCGGAAAAAGTTGTTTGCAGCACCTGGGGACTGACACTCGCCAGCACCAGGGTTTTTTCTGCTCTTGCTCCCTCGGTATCCAGATCGGAGGCTGTATCCAGTACCGGGAAATCAGGGGACTGCCCGGAATATGTGAGTAAATGGTTCAAGCGGGGATCAGGAGCGTTTAAGTCTTCCAGCACTTGATGGTGAGGCAGGAAACCGCTGAGTAGCTGCGCAGCATCGCTCTTCCCGCTGCCATTTTCCCCGATGATTAACCAATCGCGCTGCAAATCGGATTCCTCTATTCTTATTGCTCCCGACAATCCCCGGGCAAAAATTCTTGGGAACTGACTTGTTATTGCAGCCGGTGGGAGTAAAAAACGATTGGGGAGGGCGTGCAGGCAGAGACGGGGAGCTTTTAAGAAACGTTCAGGTTGAGGGGGTGGGGGATTGGCTGCCCGAAACGGGGTGGCTTCTCGACTTGGAGAATATACAAAAACTCCCGGACCGCTAATCTGTTCCAAAGCCTGCGGGGTGAAACCGGCTTGCGCCGCCTGTACACTATCGCGTATCCCGCCCACTATCTGGGTTTTTAGCCCTTGGAATAGGCGGGAGGACGCTCCCGATGGTCCGGACACTATCAGCAGGGAAAACCCGAGTGCTTCACTTTGCCGGCACACCCCCGCCAGGAGATCATTACCGGCGAGCGGTCCGTAGGCGCGTTCTAAGGCATCAAGGCTGTCCTCGCAATCATCAATAATCAAGGTTCCAGCTAGCTGACCGGCGCTGGCGCGTTTTAGTACCTCCAGGATTACTTGCGGAGTACTAGCGATAGTTCCCGGCCAAGTTTTTTCATGTTGATCCTCAAAAGAAGGTCCGAAAAACTGGCGGGTAGAACGGCAGATAACATGGACTTCTTGCCCCTTATTGACCAGCTGTAACGCCAGCATCAAAGCTAAGGAAGTCCTACCAGACCCCACCGATCCCACCAGATGCACAGAAAATGGTAACCGCAGAGCAAGGGGAGCGATTTTCTGGCGGCGTGGATAATCTCCCAGCCCTAAAACTACTTTTCCCATTTCCCCTGGCAGCTGTGATAACTCAATCCGAGGGGGAAGCGGGGGAGCCCAAGGTAAATGAGGAAGGAAAGTAGGTTTCCAAGTCGCTTGACACATCTGAGAAAGCCATTCTGCTTGACTTTCCTGTGGAATCCAGGCAAATTGCGCCAGTTTTCCGCCGGCATCAGTGGCTGATTTTATCCAGGCCCGCCCGGGAACTGCCGGCAGCCCTGCGCAGCGACCATCACCTATTACATCGCAGGAATCAGCTGCCTCTAACACCCGCAAACAAATCCGCAAAGCCATATTCGACTTGATTTGTCCATCAACGATACCCGCGGGACGTTGGGTAGCTAAAACTAAATGAATTCCCAGCGAGCGCCCTAAAGTAGCTAGCCGAATTAAAGAATCAAGTAAATCCGGATGATCGGTAGCCAGCACTCGGAACTCATCTACCACCACCACAATCCGCGGATGCTGACGGCTCTTATGCTGCTCCCGGTACTTAATCTCGGCGTTTAAAGACAAAATTGCGCGCCTAGTCAGCGCCGGCTCCAGGTCGGTTAGTATCCCCAAAACGTGCGGCAAGGCTCGCAGCTTACTAAAGGCATCCCCGCCCTTATAATCCACCAGCACATATTGCAATTTGCTGGGTGGGTGAGAAAGCGCCATCGAAAGTAGCCAGGTAGTCAGCGCCGCCGATTTGCCCGCTCCCGTTGTCCCCGCTAGTAGGGCATGCGGTCCGTCCTTAATCAAGTCTAGATAGCAGATTTCCTGCGCATCTCGTGCCACCGGGGCTCGCAAAGATTGGGAATTTTTCCAACTTGCGGCGATCTTCGCACAAGGGTTGCCGGCGTTTAAGATATCTGCCCACAGCTGCTTAAAGGTAACTTTCTCGGCTATTTTTGTCTCTTCTAAAGGTCTGCAGGCATCAGCAAGGAGCTGGCACCAGAGCAGGCTGGGTAAATCGGCGTGACGAGTTACGCCACGATGAGCGGGTACTTGCACAATCCGATTCGCCCACACTACTGCCTCGCCTGGGGTGTCTGCCCAGGTAATACAAATATCTTTCTCGTTTGCCCTCGGTTTTTGTCTAGGGGAAACCACGATTATCCGGAGAGATTCTCGGCTATTTTCCAAGGACGCTAGCTCGGGGGCGCTCCCGAGTTTGAAAGCCTCCTCGCTCTGGCTTTGATTCATAGCGTTAGCGGCAACAGAAGTTTCATAACTGGCAGCTAAATCTGCTGGCTGCAGCGCAAATGCTAAGCGGTAGCGGGAGCCTTCTTGCCACGCCAGTTGCGCTGCCCACCACAGGGCACGCTCGCGGGCATGGGTGCCGGTAAAACAAATTTTATCCCCCGGGAGGGTGCGTACTACTTTATGGGGGCTGATCCAGGCTGCTACCTCTCTGCCCTGGGGGTTATTGGTTGCGGTAGAGTCAGGGGAGCGTTTTGGCTGGCTGGCCACCAGTAACAGTGTCGCGGGAGTTACCGGGCGAGGTCGGCGATACCACCAAATAATAAAAACCCCGGAAGCAACAGCCGCTAAAAGTATCAATCCCCAAATTCGGGGAATGCGCAGCAACGAAGTGAGATAGATCGGTAAGAAAATCAGCATGGGTAAGAATAGCCATTGTCGCCAAGAGGAAACTCCCGACCTTTGACGCGGGGCAGGTACGCTTAGACTGTGGGGTCGCGGAGAAACTTTTAAGACAGTGTTACCTGCGCGAATGCGTGAGGAAATGCCGATTTCTTGTTCCAGTCGCAACCGAGAAAATACCGTGGCGGTTTTGCCGCGAAAACTGCCATTGCGAGAACCTAGGTCCCGTACCCGGAGATTGCCCTGTTTTGCGATAAATAGCAAGTGGTCGCGTGAGACTTGCCTATCGCCGAGTTCTTGACGTCCGATAGTGCAATAGCTGCCTTTCAAAGGCAGTACCAAGCCGGCAGCCGGGCCGCGTTCTATCTGTAAATGACAGGGAGCTGCCAGGGCTTGGCGCACCGATTCCCAACTCACTCGGCTAACCTAGCTTTGAAGGTAGCGCGGATGCGAATGTCTCTGACTACGTTGTGGAAAACTTATAGGGGCGGGGATACTTTTCTTTTCTGGATGAAAATAAGGGAAAATGAAGCCATGGCGAGCGAATACGAGCAGGCATTAACGCAGGCACAAAAACAGTGGGAAGAGCTGGTAGATCAGATTAACCAGGCGCGGGTGCTCTACTATGACCTAGACCGCCCCACGCTTTCCGATGCCGCTTATGATCAGTTGTTTCGTCAGCTAGAGGAACTTGAGGGACGCTTTCCGCAGTTAATAAACCCCGATTCGCCTACTCAAACCGTAGGGGGGAGTGCGCAAAAAACTTTTTCTTCCGTTACCCATCTAGAGCGGATGGCTTCCCTCGATGACGTGTTCGATACCGAAGAAGTATCTGGTTGGTATCAGCGAATGGCACAGGCTACCGGGGAGAAAAACCCGCCGGTGAGCGCGGAAGTAAAAATTGATGGTTTGGCGGTTAACCTCACCTATCGGAATGGGAAACTTGCCATCGGGGCTACTCGCGGGGATGGCAGCGTAGGCGAGGATGTAACTGCCAATATTCGCACTATCGCTAATATCCCCCAAACGCTCAGCGGAAAGGTTGTACCCGAACTTTGTGAAATTCGGGGGGAAATTTATTTCCCGCTCGCAGATTTTAATCAATTAAATGAGCAGCGTAGCGCCCAATGGGAGGAATATAGCGAAGCTAAAAAAGCCGGGGAACTTGCCGCTTGGCGTGCGCAGCGGCAAAAAGCAGGACTGTCTAGCAAAGTGGAGCCGCCTTTTGTTAATCCCCGTAATGCGGCGGCCGGGTCTTTGCGGCAAAAGGACGCCCGGGTAACTGCCACTCGCCCTCTAGCTTTGATTGCGCATGGAATCGGGAGGGTGCAATGGCAAGCAGCAGATTTAGCTGCTGGTTTCACCCCGCCAAGCTCCCAGATTCAGTGGTACCACCAGCTTCGCCAGTGGGGACTGCCGGTCAGCGAATATACTGCTCGGTTGCGCGGTCTGGATAAAATCCAAGAATATATTGCCCATACCGGTAAAATCCGACCCGAGATTAGCCACGAAATCGATGGGGTGGTCTTAAAAATCGATGACCTGAAAACCCAGGGGGAACTGGGGTTTACCGCCCGCGCGCCGCGCTGGGCAGTCGCCTATAAGTTCCCGCCCCAAGAAGTTCACACCAAACTACTGGATATCCGGGTAGGGGTGGGGCGTACTGGCAGGATAACCCCCTACGGGGTAATGGAAAAAGTGCTGGTAGATGGGTCTAATGTGGAGCGGGCTACCCTCCATAATCCCTTTGAGGTGCGCCGCAAAGGCGTAAAAATCGGGGACACCGTAGTGCTGCGTAAAGCGGGGGATGTGATCCCCGAAATCGTTTGCCCGGTTGTGGATTTGCGGGACGGCAGCGAACAAGACTGGCAAATGCCTAAGCAGTGTCCTTCCTGCGGCAGCGAGATTCGCCCCGAAAAGGAAGGTGACAAGGATTTGCGTTGCCCCAACCAGCGTCATTGCCCGGAACAGATTAAAGAACGGGTCATTTTCTTAGCTTCGCGCGGCGCCCTCGATATTGAAGGATTGGGGGAACAGTCAGCGGCAGCACTCACCATGCCCGAGACGGAGCGGGAACAGGCGGCTCTCGCCCTCACCCAAGGGGCAGCGATAATGGTGGGGGGAAAGTTTCTTTATTGTTCCGAGACTGACCCAGCAGCTACCACGCCATCGGAAGCAGCCAAGTCCATACTGCCGGAGCCAGCTTCCCCAGCGCTCCCGCTAGAGGCCGGGGTATTCGATTTAGATGCTGAACAGCTGCTAAAGGTAAGAACCTGGAATCTAAAGCAGGTAACCAAAGCTGACCGGGAGGCACTCAAAGCCCAGCTAGTAGCAGCCGGAAAGAGCGAAAAAGAGGCAGCAGCCCAGAGTCGCCAGCTATTGCGAGGGGGAGAAATCTGGAGCTATAGCGCCTATTTTGGAACTGGAGACCCAGGGGCAGCCGCCTTGGGAGCACGGGGAAAGCTGCTGCTCGAGGAGCTAGAAAAAGCGAAAACCCAGCCGCTGTGGCGGATTCTAGTGGCACTTTCGATTAGGCATCTAGGTCCCCAAGCCTCCCGCACCTTAGCGGCGCGTTTTGGCTCCTTGCAGGCGATTGCTAGCGCCAGTGAAAGTGAACTAACTAGCGTAGACGATATTGGAGCAGAAATCGCTTCCTCCATAAAAAACTGGTTCGCTATTGACTGGCATCAAGAGATTGTGTCTGCTTGGGAAAAAGCTGGGGTGGTGATGCACGATGAGGGCGCCGTTAACGCTGCACAAACCCTGCTCGGCCTAAACGTGGTGGTTTCGGGACGGGTAGAAGGCTATACCCGGGACGAAGCTAAAGAAGCGGTTATGCGGGCAGGCGGAAAATCCGCGTCCTCGGTATCAAAAAAGACTGACCTGTTGGTTTATGGTGAAAAGGCCGGTTCAAAACTAAAGAAAGCCCGTGAGCTTGGGGTCGCCTGCTTGCCGCAAAAGTATTTCGCGCAGCTTTTAGAGGAGGGATTAACGGACACTCTCGCCCAAGCTGAATCGGGAGGCAGGGCAGAAAACGGGAAAGTTAGCGGGCAAGAAAAAACCGCCCCCAACGCGTCCTCACCGCAAAAAAACCCAGACCATGGGGAAGAAAAACTCGTTAAGAGCGCCGATAGCCTTTTCTAGCGCGTATTCCGCAAAGCGCAGCGGCTACGCGCTAGAGTTATTACCATGTTCAGGATCCCGAAGAAAACGATCCCGCCGCTGCTGCGTGGCTTGAAAATCGTAGGTGCGGTGATTGCGACTTTACAGGCCATCACGGTTACGGTCATCGTATCGATTGACCAGCTACGCAAGTTGCGGCAAACCGGCAAACCCGGTGGATACCCCCAAATTAATAATGACCCTATTCGCGTGGATCGTTCGCGGCTAAAAATCTATACGGACGGGGAAAACCTCTACCGCGACATGCTGGCCGCTATTGAGGGCGCGAAAGAGCGGGTCTTTTTTGAAACTTTTATTTGGAAATCCGACGAAATTGGGCAGCAATTCAAAGATGCCCTGATTAGGGCGGCTGAACGCGGAGCCGAGGTTTACATTATATGGGACCACTTCGGGAACCTGGTGGTTAGCCCGCGTTTCTTCCGTTTCCCCCGCCTAAAAAATCTGCATGTCCTGCGGTATTCGCTGAAACATACTGCCCGTGACCACCGTAAAATCCTGGTCGTGGACTCCAAAGTGGGATTCGTGGGCGGATACAACATCGGCTCCTACTACCTGGAAAACCAGTGGCGTGATACTCACCTGCGGATTAGCGGCTCCAACGTGTGGGAATTAGAGAGTGCCTTCCTGGATTTTTGGAACTATGCCCAAAAGTGGCATTTGCGCTTAAAGAAAGTGCGAGATCCGCGCGCCAAATCTTGGAATTCAAAAATCCAAGCCTGCGTTAACGACCCCAAACGCCTGCTATTCCCAGTACGCGGAATGTATGTGAACGCCCTAGATAGAGCACAAGAATCCGCCTATATTACCTCAGCTTATTTCGTTCCCGATCGGGTAATTCAACGTTCCCTGATTGATGCTGCCCGCCGGGGAGTTGATGTAAAAGTACTGGTACCGGCAAAATCAAACCATATAATTGCGGACTGGATTTCCCGATCCTACCTAACTGACCTGCTCGATAACCAGGTGGAACTGTGGCTGTACGACAATGTGATGATTCACGCCAAGACCGCCGTTATTGATGGATACTGGTCAACTATCGGTACGGCAAATATCGACCGGTTATCGATGACCGGCAACCACGAAATAAATATGTCAATCACTTCCCGGCCGCTTGCAGCGAATATGGAGAATATCTTCTTTACCGACCTATTAAACGCCCGCCAGATTAGCCGCCACGAATGGAATCAGCGTCCCATTATTAACCGGATAGTAGAGAGGCTTTTACGCCCCCTAGCTTTCTTTGTCTAGACGCGCCGCACCGCGGGTTCCCCGCCTAATATGACCGGGAGTGCCTCGGGCATTAGACTGGGGAACATGTCGACAATTGATAGGGATGAAGTTGCGCGCGTTGCCGCTTTGGCACGCATCGCACTCACTGATGAAGAAATAAACCAGTTCGCGGGGGAGCTGGGGCAGATTGCGGCGGCGGTCGCCACCGTATCCGAGGCCGTAGGTCCCGATACTAAAGCCACCTCCCACCCGATTGAGATGAGCAATGTGCTCCGCCCGGACATTCCCGGTGAATGCCTTGACCGGGAGGAACTATTAGCCGGAGCGCCTCTGGCCGAGGACGGTCAGTTCCGGGTACCGCAAATCATTGGGGAGGAGTAACCGTGGAAGACTTTTTGAAACTCTCAGCCCTGCAGCTAGCAGAAAAGCTGCGTGGTGGGGAACTGACTTCCGAGCAGCTAACCCAGGCATGTTTGGACAGGATTGAACAGTTAAACCCCAAGCTAAACGTATTTGTGCATTTAGATCCGGAGGGCGCGCTCGAGACTGCCCGCCGCGTAGATAAGGCTCGCCAGGGCGGAGAAGAGCTGCATCCCCTGGCAGGAGTGCCGATTGCCTTGAAAGACAATATGGTTACCCGCGGGCAGGAAACTACTTGTGCCTCAAAGATTTTGGCTGGTTGGAAACCTCCCTACGATGCCACGGTAGTTACCAAAATCAAGGATGCGGGGTTGCCGATTATCGGTAAAACCAATATGGACGAGTTTGCGATGGGGTCGTCTACTGAACATTCTGCTTTCGGTCCTACTCACAACCCCTGGGATTCTACCCGGATTCCCGGCGGCTCCGGGGGAGGCTCGGCCTCGGCAGTAGCCTCCTTTATGGTGCCTTTAGCTTTAGGTTCCGATACTGGCGGCTCGATTCGCCAGCCCGGTGCGGTCACTGGCACCGTAGGCGCCAAACCCACTTATGGTGCAGTTTCGCGTTATGGTTTGGTCGCTATGGCTTCCTCTCTAGATCAGATTGGTCCGGTGACCCGTACGGTTGCGGATGCCGCAGCGCTGCAGGAACTAGTGGGCGGGCATGATCCTTTTGACTCCACCTCCCTAGATGAGCCGGTTCCGGCTTTGCTAGAGGCCGTTAAGGAATATCAAGGTAAAACTGACCTGTCTGGGCTGCGCCTGGGGGTAGTTAAACAGGCTGGGGGAGACGGCTACGAAGAGGACGTTACCCGTGCCTTTAACGATACGGTTGCGGCTTTGAAAGAGCGGGGAGCTACGGTTACCGAAATCGATATGCCCTCCTTCAAATATGCTTTGGCTGCCTACTATTTGATTATGCCGGCGGAAGTTTCTTCTAACTTGGCGCGCTTTGACGGTATCCGTTTCGGAATCCGGGTTGAGCCGACCTCCGGGCCGGTAACTGCGGAAACCGTAATGGCTGCCACCCGGGAAGCAGGTTTCGGGGCAGAAGTTAAACGCCGGATTATTCTGGGGACTCACGTGTTATCTGCCGGATATTTTGATGCTTACTACGGTAGCGCCCAAAAGGTGCGCACTTTGGTGCAAGAAGACTATGCCAAGGCGTTCTCGCAGGTAGATGCATTAGTATTGCCTACTTCGCCCACCGTAGCTTTCAAGCTGGGGGAAAAGATTGGCGACCCGCTGACCATGTATAACTGCGATATTGCCACTATCCCTGCGAATCTAGCGGGGATTCCGGCGATTAGCGTGCCGATTGGGCTGGATCATCAAGGATTGCCGATTGGGTTCCAGGTGATGGCGCCGCAGCGCGCCGACGCCCTCATGTATCAGGTAGCCCAAGCCGCAGTTGATGCCTGCGGCACCGACGTTCCGGCTGCTTGCCCGGTGAAGTAGAGGAGAAGCAATGAGCGACTTAATGAAATACGAAGATGCAGTAGCCGAGTTTGATCCGGTATTGGGGCTGGAAGTCCACGTCGAGCTGGGTACCAAAACCAAGATGTTCGATAGTGCCCCAAACTCTTCGCTAGGCGAACCCAACACCCGGGTAACCCCGGTTTCAGTGGGTCTGCCCGGCTCCCTGCCGGTAGCTAACGAGCGGGCGGTGGAATACGCGATTAAGATTGGCCTGGCCCTCAACTGCGAGATTGCCCCCTTCTGCCGGTTCGCGCGCAAAAACTACTTCTATCCCGACCTGGCGAAGGCCTACCAGATTTCCCAATTCGATGAGCCTATCGCCCATGACGGGTACGTAGATGTAGAACTTGATGATGGGGAAATCTTCCGGGTCAATATTGAACGCGCCCATATGGAAGAGGACGCCGGGAAGAACACCCATATTGGGGGAGATGCCGGACGTATCCAAGGCGCCGCCTATTCCCTGGTGGACTACAACCGCGCCGGGGTACCGCTGGTAGAAATCGTTTCGCGTCCTATCGAGGGTGCTGGCGCGAAAACCCCGCAGGTAGCTGCGGCTTATGTGCGTACTCTGCGCGATATTTTCCGGGCGTTAGAGGTTTCCGAGGCACGGATGGAACGCGGAAACGTGCGCGCCGATGTGAACGTATCTTTGCGACCCAGTCCCGATGCTCCCTTGGGAACCCGCACTGAAACTAAGAACGTGAACTCGTTCAAAGCGATCGAAAAAACGGTTACCTACGAGATTCGCCGCCAGGCAAAGATACTCTCTGAAGGCGGCAAAGTAATCCAGGAAACTCGTCACTGGCACGAGGACACTTCCTCTACCTCTGCTGGGCGCGAAAAATCGGATGCCGAAGATTACCGTTACTTCCCGGAACCGGATCTAGTGCCGGTAGCCCCCGCGAAAGAATGGGTAGAGGAGCTGCGTGCCAATCTGCCGGAACTGCCGGTAGCCCGGCGCCGCCGTCTGCGCGAAGAATACGGTTTTTCCGATATGGAAATGCGGGATGTAGTAAACGCCGATGCTTTGGACATTATCGAGGCCACTGTCGCCGCGGGTGCCGCGCCCCAGGCCGCGCGTAAATGGTGGATGGGGGAAATCTCCCGGATAGCCAAAGAAAAGAACCTGGAGCTAGAACAGGTAGCAGCCACTCCTTCCGATGTAGCGCAGCTACAAGACCTGGTAGACCAGGGTAAACTCAACGATAAGTTGGCGCGCAAGGTGATTGCCGGGGTACTTGAAGGTGAAGGCACCCCCGCCGAAGTGATGAAAGCGCGGGGACTAGAAATCGTGCGGGACACCGCTGCTCTACAGGCAGCTGTCGCCCAGGTGATTGCGGATAACCCGAAAGTGGTGGAGCAAATCAAAGGCGGGAAAGTCAAGGCGATTGGCGCCCTCATGGGGGGAGTTATGCGTGCCACCAAGGGGCAGGCAGATGCCGGTGAAGCTCGGGAAATGATTCTTAAGCAAATCAACGGCTAGTTTCTTCACTTAGCTAGATCAGGCGCGGGGGATAGATTTTTCCTCCTGCCCAAGAATTCGGAAAACGTAGCGACGTTTTCCGAATTCTTATGCCCACCGCACCCACTCGGATAAAATCTCTCCCCCGCGCTACAACGGCAAACGCGACCGTGATTTTTGGACTATATGAGGCTTGTCTCCCGCGGTATCCCCACTTTACAAGGCATGGTAACTGGCGTAAATATCCTGCACATGAAACGCAACCGCGCGAGGGCGGATTTATGCCGATCAGGCTAGGCGGGCGTAAAACTCGCAAAAGACTCCAGTCTTTTGCGAGTTTTTGGGCGGGAGGCTAAATCCGCCCTCGTGCGTACGTATCTACACGGAGTTTGGCGGGAGGAAAAATCTCTCCTTCGCATAGAAATCTGCCCTCTCGCCTTCGGGAACTCGACTGCTACTGGGCGATTGCTGTTAGGGCCTGTTGGTAGACTTGCTGGTCTTCAGGGCTAAAGCAGCAGATAATCACGGATTTTAGGGTGGAGGGGGAGGCTGCGAAGTCTTTGATTTCTCCCATTGCGATCTGGGCGGCCTGCTCTATGGGGAAGCGGTATACCCCGGTGGAAATCGAGGGGAAGGCAATGGAGTGGCAATGATTTTCCGCGGCTAGATGCAGGCAGTTGCGCCAGCAGGTCGCCAGGAGCTCGGCTTCCCGGCTGCCTCCGCCATGCCAAACCGGGCCGGGAGTATGAATCACGTGCTTGGCAGGCAGGTTGTAGCCCCCGGTAATCTTGGCTTGCCCGGTGCGCGCCCCACCCAGGGTGCGACATTCTTGCAGCAGCCCGGGACCAGCTGTGCGGTGGATAGCGCCGTCTACGCCGCCTCCTCCCAAGAGGGAAGTATTAGCTGCGTTTACAATCGCGTCTACTTCCAAGATAGTGATATCGGATAGAATTACCTCTACCTGCAGTTTTCCTAGTTGCATTTCATTAGTCCATTATCTTTAATCGAGCAGTACCCAAAGGGATTCTTTTCTAGATAGCGTTGATGATATTCCTCAGCCGGGTAAAATACGGGAAGCTGAGTGGCAGTCGAGATTTCGGTGACGGGCTCGGCGCCGTAGAGGGTTTGAATTTTGGGAGAGAGCTCCAACAACACCGCCCGTGCCTCATTTTCTTGAGTAAGGCTAGTGGGGAAAATCTGGGAGCGGTATTGGGAACCTATATCGGCGCCCTGACGGTTACGGGTGGTGGGATTATGGTGGGAGAAAAATATCTTTAGCAGCTGACGGTAGCCGACCTGCTCTGGGTTGAAATCTACCCGCACGGTTTCCGCATGCCCGGTAGCATCGGTACAAACCTGCTGGTAACTGGGATTCTCGGTATTTCCTCCCATATAGCCGACCGCAGTTTGTATTACCCCGGGGATCCCTGCGAAAAGGCGTTCGGCTCCCCAAAAGCAGCCCATTGCAAAATAAGCGGTTTCGGTGTTTCCCATGGCTTCAGTATAGAGGGCGAGAAGATACTACTTTCGGTAGAAGGCAGGTAGTTACTCCAAGAAATCGTCAGTGACCGGAACTAGCTGCGGATATTTAGGGCTGCGACCGTCTCCAGAGGAACGTCCTCGAGAATGGCGTGTTACCCATGGCCATAAATGATCCTTTACCCAGGCGATATTTTCTGAGGCGGCAAAGCGGTCTTTTCCGGCAGGAGCCGGGGTTTGATAGTCAGCATCTACTATGGGTTGCCCTAAAGCCTCCAGGGCGGCGTTCATCATTATTTGATGACCTTCCCCGGTTAAATGTAAACGATCAGGTGCCCATATAGCAGTATCATTGAGCGAGCGTAGCCCCCATTGATCCATCACATAGCAGCCGTGACGGCGCGCAATCGACCAGAGATTAGAGTTGAAGATCGCCACCGTGGGGCGGGTAAGTTCCAGTACCGGGGAGTGGCGCGGCGCATAGTGGGCGCAAAGTAACACTTCAATCCCGTGTGCGCGTACCTTGACCACCATTTCTTCTAACAGCTCCGTCACTTTATCGGCAGAGGATCCGGGACGAATCATGTCGTTACCGCCGGCGATAATCGACATTAGTGCCGGTTTCATCGCGATGGCGGCATCCAATTGTTCCCGGTTTACTTGTCCAATGAGTTTTCCTCGTATGGCCAGGTTAGCGTATTTTAGGGGCTCTTGGCCGGCAGCTATTCGGCGTCGAGAAATCTCCATCGCCAAGCGGTCAGCCCATCCCACATAAAGTGGGTCATCGCTGCCGTCTTCTAGGGCATCGGTCATTCCCTCGGTGAAAGAATCTCCAATCGCTACAAAGCTGTCCCAAGGGGGAACAACTGGAGCTGCTGCTGCATCTTCCTTATCAGTTGTACTCACGCCTCCACCCTAAACGCCAAGAAAACTATCTGCAACGGTTACGTAGAACCCGAAAATGAGCATTAGCCCGTAAGGGCTGGCGCGGGGAGGTTGCGAACGCGGGTTGAGCGTTCGCCCGCGCCAGTGGTTTTCGGGGGCTGTGCTCCGAAAACCCTTGCTGGTGCGTAGCACCGCCGATTCCCGCTAGCTCCACCGTGACGAACCCGAACGGTGCGAAAACCGTTCGGGTTTTCGTATTAGTGAGGGTGAGGAAACGGTGCGCAACACGAAGTGTTGCTAGCACGGTGAGTCCGAACGGTGAAAAAGCCGTTTGGGCTTTTTTATTAGTGAGGACGACGAAATCGTGCGTAATCCCGTCAGGGATTACTGGCACAAAGACGATGAACGGTGAAGAAACTTGTTTCTTCATTAGTGAATCGGAGGAAGTTGTGCGCAACACCTAAGTGTTGCTTGCACTTCGTTGGCGCAACACGAAGAGTTGCTAGCGCGGCGAACCCGAACGGTGCGAAAACCGTTCGGGTTTTCGGTATTAACCCAAAATGCGTGAGGCATGTCAGATTATTGACACCAGGGTAGGAACATGTTTTAATCAATTATTAAATCGAATGATTGAATAACTGTTGGTTAGAGTCCGCCAACGCACCTCAACCACTCTTTGCTCGGATGTGGTGCGACCAAAATTAAGAAAGAAAGTCGTGGTTATGAGCTTTAACATACGAAAAACATTTTCTAGTCTCATTGTCAGCGTAGCAATGATCTGTTCGCTGGCCGGCTGCGGCGCTCTGGGAGGGAGCTCTTCTGCCTCTAAATCGGATCAGGCAACAACATCCGCGTCCCAAGGCGTAACTATCACGGATGTTACAGGCAATACTGTTAAATTGAAGAAACCGCTTGAGAAGGCGGCTATTCAATTGTCGGGCTCGGGCGGACCTTTTTTGACGATGGCGGCTCTCGACCGAGACAACTACACTTCTAAGATTGGCGCAATGGACAAGGGACTGGAATCTAACCGCCAAGACCTCTGGTCACTCTTAGTCAAGGCCAACCCGGAGTTAGCTGATATCCCGAAAATTGGTGATGCGACAAAGGATCAGCTCACCGCCGAGCAATTGCTGGCGGATGGTGTCGATGGAATTATCGCTCCTGTTACCCAAAAAGCAAAGATGGACGTTATCGCTGATAAATCAGGGTTGCCAGTTATCTACATTGATTATCATGGGCAAGACCTGAAAAACCACATCAAATCCACGAAGATTATCGCGGAGGCAACCGGCCTAACTAAGAACGAAAAAGCAATCACAAAGTTCTATTCTGACATCGTCGGTGACATAGAAAAGCGTGCTGCGAAACTTAAAAAATCTGAATCAGTGTATTTTGAAACTTCGTCGGGTGGGCCAAAGGAATTTGGAAACACCTATGGCTCAGGAACGATGTGGGGTGCAATCCTCGAGGATGTTGGCGCCGATAACATCGCAAAACAGTTTCTCGATGCAAAAGATGCGCAACCGCTTTCCGCTGAACAAGTGCTGGTAAGTAACCCAGACAAAATTATCTTCTCGGGTTCCCTGTGGGCGGATCAGCCGGATTCAGTGAAGATGGGTTTCTCCGTGTCGAAGGAAGAAGCGCGGGCATCTATCGCCCCCTTCCTGGAACGTGACGGCTGGGACAAACTAAAGGCAGTAAAGAACAAAGAGATATACGCGATCGGCCATCCGCTGACCCGTGACATGCTTGACTTTTACTCCTACGCAAGACTTGCCAAACTGTTCCATCCAAAAGAATTCGATGATCTCGATCCGGATGCGTTAATCAAGGAGTACTTCGACAAGTTCATGCCTATTAAGTACCAGGGGACATGGTTTATCAAGTATGAGTAGTGCGAAAGTGCGGCATCTTCCGCGCGGGCTGTGGATCGTACTTGCCGCTTTAGCGGTCATCGCTCTGTTTGGGGTTGACCTTTGTGTTGGCCCTGCGAAGATCACACTCTCGAATCTGGCCGTGGTGTTTGACCCTAATACAGTCGAGCATATTGCATTCTTCCGAATACGCATGCCCGCAGCTCTCATGGCAGTCGGGGTGGGCTTAAGTCTTGGGTTGGCCGGCGCGGTAATGCAAACAATATTGAACAACCCGCTGGCCTCTCCATTTACTCTCGGTGTTTCTTCCGCAGCGAGTTTGGGGGCGGCAATTGTATTTGTGATGGCAGTGCCGATGGTGTTCGTCACCGGTGGCGCGCTACTTGTGGCGCTCCTTTCGGTGTTCGTGATCTTCGCGGTGGGAAAGTACATTGCGATGAGCAACTCTTCGCTGGTACTCGCTGGTATTGCGCTGAATTTTCTATTCGACGCATTTTTGTCGTTGATTCAATACCGTGCCTCAGAAGAAAGCCTTTCGTATATTGTCTTCTGGACCATGGGTGGCCTCACTCGCGGCTCGTATACTCAAGGCTGGATAATGCTTTCAGTGTTCGTCATAGTATTTGCCGTGCTCTTGCGCAATGCATGGAATCTCACAGCGTTGAAGTTCGGTGAAGCACGTGCGGATGCGCTTGGGGTGCCAGTCCAACGAGTAAAAATTGTGTCGCTGATATCGGCATCAGTGCTCACAGCACTGGCGGTGAGTTTTTGCGGGAAAATTGGTTTTATCGGGCTGGCGGCGCCGCACTTGGCACGAAGGCTCGTGTCTGAGGATCAGCGATTCTATTTGACCGGTTCTGCGATTCTTGGCGCAATGATTCTGCTTTTCTCTTCGATTGTTTCCAAGCTGATTGTTCCCGGTGTGGTTGTGCCAATCGGCATCATCAGTTCCATTATCGGCATCCCATTCTTGGTGTATGCCCTAGTTAGCCAGCGGCGTCAACGATAGGTGTAGAACGTGATTAATGTCAGTGATTTCTCGTTTAACTATGGCAGTCGTCGAATCATCGATGGTATTAGTTTCCAGGCGAAACCTGGTCAGGTCACCGTATTTATGGGCCGCAATGGCGTTGGGAAAACCACGCTGATGAAGGCGATTGTGCATTCGAGCAGGGAGAAGCCACGCCCGGGCACGGCAAAGTCAATTGAGGCCGTCGGTACGATGTCATATCTCAACCAGCATACCGAGGCCGATTTGCCGTTTTCGGTGTTCGAGACAGTGTTGATAGGAAAGGTAGCGAAACTCGGGTTGCGGACTGCGCAACAGGATGTTGACGATGTTAACGAGATCTTAGACATGCTTGAACTGCAGCCCCTCAGGAACGTTGCCATCAGAAACCTCTCCGGCGGTCAACGTCAAAAGGTATTCATAGGTCAGGCAATGGTGAAAAACCCTGATGTCCTTCTTCTTGACGAACCTACGTCAGCACTCGATATAGAAAATCAGTACCGTATTCTGCAGCAGATAAAATCACTAACCGTGGCTCGGCACATCACAACTGTGGTTACCCTGCACCAGATCGACCTCATTGAGCGTTTTGCGGATCACATTGTCGTCCTCCACGAAGGCAAGATTTATGCGGAGGGCGCGCCCAACAAGGTTTTTACGAAGCAACTCTTCAGGGAAGTTTATACGGTGGACGCAATATTGGAGTCAGTTAAAGACCGGATCCTTTTCGGGTTCGACCTCTTGGACGACCCGCATATTTCGGCCACTCAGGAGCACACCTCCAAGTTTTGCCAAAATTAGCGTTAACCGAGCAAGTAACATGGCCAACCCTGGACAAAAATCATCACCTCGCCAAGTGCGTAACTTCTCCTTCTGGATAATCTGGCGCTCAACAAGGAAGTGAACACGAGCTAGTTTTCAACATGTTTGCCTGCCCGAAACGATGGTGATCCGTTCCGTATCGCTTTGGAATCAATACACCACCAGCAGTCAATGGCAGTTATCTGCTTCAGCCACGCCTGCCACGTCAGCAAACGCATGAGATGGTAATCAGATTCAATGATGCCGACTCGGATCTGGGTGATTAATGGGCTAATGCCCATTTGGGTATTAACCAGTATTAGCCCGAAATCATCAGGGCGGGGAATAAAAATATCTCACTACCTGGGGTAGTGAGATATTTTTTCCGGCAACACACCTAAAGCGCTGCTGCCAGGAAGTTAAACGCTAGAAAAGCGGTTACTTCTCCATGGAGTTAACCAGCTTCGCCAGTTTCGACTTGCGGTTAGCCGCCTGGTTACGGTGGATAATCTTCTTTTGCGCGGCGCGATCCAGTTTCTGGCTGACCACGCGCAATTCGGATTCTGCCAATTGGGCATCACCAGCTGCCACCGCTTCGCGGGTACGACGTACCAGCGTCTTGAGCTCGGACTTTACCGAGCGGTTACGCAAACGGCGCTTTTCGTTAGTACGAATACGCTTCTTCTGAGACTTAATATTTGCCAATTTTTCACTCTCTATGAGTACTAATATTCGGTCCAGAGGGCTGAGCCGGATTCGGACTGGCGTGTGGGGCACGCTGGCAAGAAACCGGCAAGACTAAAGCCGACCGGGGCTCAAGTCCGCGAATAAGTCTAACAGGCGCAGCGCCCCTAGCGTTAAAAAAACCAGTCGTGGTAATCAAATTCACTTCCCCAACCACCCGCGAAGCTAGTTACCCGGCATCCGCTAAGGCGAGTGCCGTCCTTACCCAAGTTATTAAAACGCCAACTTTCGATAGAAACGTCCAGAGCGTTCCTTAACGCCGCCCCTGATTAGGGTTGCGTCCGCGCAGCCGGTCCAGCTGCCGCCGTTCTTTTTTAGTAGGCCGCCCACTCCCGGCGTCGCGGCGTGGTAAAGCCGGCAGAGAAAGTTTCGGAAGTCGCTGCGGAGTTAGATCTTCGTAGGCTAAACGCGCTACCGGATAGCTCACCCTGCGCTCCAGTATCTGTTTTACCTGCAGTATGTGGTCAAAGCCCCCGATACGCACCACTACCTGGTCACCAAGACGCACCAGAGAAGAAGCCTTGGCGCTTTTCCCATTAATCTTCACGTGTCCGGCTTTACACGCCTTGGACGCTGCTGAGCGGGTTTTATATTTGCGTACCGCCCACACCCAGATGTCGGCACGCACTGAGACAGCGTTAGCGGTTCCAGTGGCTTTGCCCTGGCCGCGTTCTTCGGTTCCCATCTGGTTTCCGCCGCTCCTCAAGTCACTAAGTCCTAAATGTTCCGATTTTTACCGTAGTTTTCTATTTTTCATTTTAGAGGTTAGCGCTTCTACCCCCCCCGCCGCGGGCGCAAATGGCGTAACCTTAGAGGAGAGGATTATTGCCCCATAGGGGTGTTGAGGAAAGGAATAAATTGGTACCGAATCCAATTCCCGCTGCCAAGCTGCCCAATGGGCGGGTTCCTTTGAACATTTTGGAGCTTGCTCCGCTGTCCACCGGGATGACCCGCAAAGAGGCGCTGGACACTTCCCTAAATCTGGCGAAGAACGCTGACCGCTTGGGTTATACCCGACTGTGGGTGGCAGAACACCATGGGTCTCAAGTGTTTATGTGTTCAGCTTCGGCGGTTATCATCACCCGCGCTCTGGAAAACACTACCCGACTGCGGGTAGGTGCTGGCGGGGTCATGCTCCCCAACTGGGCTCCGCTAACGGTAGCGGAAACCTACGGAACGTTATATACCATCTACGATGGGCGGGTTGACCTGGGGTTAGGGCGCGCTCCCGGAACTGATCCGGCAACGGCCAGGGCGCTGCACCGAGGATCCAGTGAGCCCGCCTATTTCGAGGAAGACCTAGAGGAACTTGCCACCTATCTTTCGGATCAAAAGTCGGTGGTTCATTCCGGGGTAGTTTCGGGTGCGGAAGCCTCGATTCTGGGAATTGAAGTTATCGGTGTCGATCGGCCTTATACCCGGGTGCGCGCGATTCCTGGCGAGGGGACTGCTATTCCCATGTGGATGCTTTCTTCCTCCTCGGCGGGGGCAAAAGTAGCTGCTGACCTGGGAATGCCCTATGTGTTTGGTGGGCATTTCGCCCCCTATAACGTTGATGAAGCGGTTGAGATTTATCGGCGTGAGTTCAATGCCCAAGCCCCTACGGCTATGGTGGATCATCCCGTGGTGATGATGGGGATGAACGTGATGTGTAACGAGGACGAAGCGGAAGCCAAGTACCAGTTCACCACCACCCAACAGGTGCAAGGTAACGTGCTGTCGGGGCGTCCGGGTACACTCACTCCGCCTACAGATGATCTGGACGCTACTTTGGGTGAAAAACTAGCTAACCGGGTGCGGGCGCTGCCCTCTATTCACGCGGTAGGCACCCCGGAGCAGGTAGTCGAAAAGATGGATTGGGTTTCCCGCAAGTACATGGTGGACGAGATTATCACCGTTACTCACGCTTATGATCCCCAGGTACGGATTCACTCTCTAGAGCTGGTGGCCAAAGAATGGGGACTGCCGATTTTGCCGGAAAACGGCGAGGAAGAATCGGCGGAGCCAGCCTCCCAAAGCCCGGAACCGGAAGTGATAGAAATCGCCGAAGAGAAACCGGAAGAAAAACCGGCGCCACGAGCCACTACTCGGAATCGGTCTGCCGTTTACGGACCGGTGCATCGCAGCGAGCGCAAGAAGCCGGCACTCAAAGGGGCAGCCAGTTCTACAGGTAAAACTGCAGCTAGTGGCGCGAACGCGGAAAAAGCTCCCGTGAAGAAAGCGCCTGCCAATAAAACTACTGCCCGCAAGAAACCCGCCACCAGGAAACCGGCAGCGAAATCTGCTACCAAGGCAAAACCGGCGGCGAAAACTGCTGACAAAGCGGATTCACCCCCTGAAAAGGCATCGTCCGCAGCTAAGAGTACTGCTCGCACCCGTACACGGCGCAAACCCAGTGCTCGCAGTTAGCGTTCGGGGTTTTTGAGCAATAAGATGGCGCCGATAAGGCACCCAGATTTAATAGAAAGAAAATAGGATTGGCTAATAGCGATCGGGATCTAGGAATCGCCCCCGCTAACACGGATCCTCAGCGGATTCGTAACTTTTGCATCATTGCCCATATCGATCACGGGAAATCTACTCTCGCTGACCGCATGTTGGGGGATACCGGGGTAGTTTCCGAACGGGAAATGCGTGAGCAATATCTGGATCGCATGGATATTGAGCGCGAACGGGGAATCACGATTAAATCCCAGGCAGTGCGAATGCCTTGGCAAGTGGGGGATACCCATTACGTCCTCAATATGATTGATACTCCTGGTCACGTAGATTTTTCCTACGAAGTGTCCCGCTCCCTAGCTGCCTGCGAAGGTGCGATCCTGCTGATTGATTCTTCCCAGGGGATTGAGGCGCAAACCCTCGCCAACCTGTATATGGCGATGGAACATGATCTGGTGATTATCCCGGTATTGAACAAGATTGACCTGCCAGCGGCCCAACCTGAGCGTTGTGCCGAGGAAATCGCGGGTCTGCTCGGGGGATCTCCTGAGGATTGCCTGCGGGTATCTGCCAAGACCGGGGAGGGCGTGCCGGAGCTACTTGATCGGATTGTGTCAGATGTTCCCGCCCCGAAATCTGATCGCAGCCAGGCACGCGCCCTAATTTTTGATTCCATCTACGACACTTATCGCGGGGTAGTTACCTACGTGCGGATGATGGATGGCAGCCTTAAAAAGGGGCAGCGGGTCAAGATGATGGCCACCGGCTCCGAACATGAACTTTTAGAAATCGGGGTGATTTCCCCAGAACCCACCCCGGCTGAAGGGCTAGGACCGGGAGAGGTCGGCTACCTGATAACTGGTGCCAAAGATGTACGTTTGTCAAAAGTCGGTGATACGGTAACCAGCGCTAAAGACCCGGCCAGCGAGATTCTTCCCGGATATAAAGAACCCAAACCAATGGTTTATTCGGGGATCTATCCGGTAGATGGGGATGACTTTCCGGATTTACGCGAGGCTCTTGACCGCTTGCAGCTAAACGATGCCGCGATTACTTTTGAACCCGAAACCTCCGTGGCCTTAGGTTTTGGTTTCCGCTGCGGATTCTTGGGGCTGCTTCACCTAGAGATTGTTAAAGAGCGCCTGGAGCGAGAAGCCGGACTGTCGATTATCGCCACCGCGCCCTCGGTGATCTATCAGGTAACCAGGGAGGACGGCAGCGAACTAGAGGTCACTAACCCTTCGGAATACCCGGATGGGAAAGTTTTTGATGTGCAAGAACCGGTAGTAGAAGCCACGGTTTTAACCCCGAATGATTATGTGGGGCGGGTGATGGAACTCTGCCAAGGCAGGCGAGGTACCTTAGGGAAAATGGAATATCTTTCCTCTGACCGGGTAGAGATGCATTACCGGCTGCCGCTAGCAGAAATCGTTTTTGACTTCTTTGACCAGCTGAAATCCCGGACCCGGGGATTTGCCTCTTTGGATTATCACGAGGCCGGCACCCAGTCTGCGGATTTGGTGAAGGTAGATGTGCTTTTGAATGGTGACGTGGTAGATGCCTTTAGCGCCATTGTGCATCGTGACGCGGCTTATAGCTACGGGGATAAGATGACACGGCGGCTAAAAGAGTTGATTCCTCGTCAGCAGTTCGAGATTCCGGTGCAGGCGGCGGTAGGTTCGCGGATTATTGCCCGGCAAACTATCCGGGCGCTACGTAAAGATATGTTGGCGAAATGCTATGGCGGGGATATTTCCCGTAAACGTAAACTTTTGGAAAAACAGAAGGCCGGCAAGAAACGGATGAAAGCGGTGGGCGCGGTGGAAATCCCGAACTCGGCTTTCATTGAGGCCATAACCCAAGATACGCCCACGGGAAAGGGGTAAATCATGAGTGAAGAACTATCTGATCGCGAAGATGCGACTGCAGATTTGTATTCGGCGGAGGAACTGGCAGGCGGTGACCATGGCGACAGTGCCACCGATTTTGACCTGTCATCCCCCGAGGGGCGCTATCTGGCCCGCTCAAAGTCATTTGTGTCGCGGGCACGGCAACTTAGCGATTCCCTGCAACATACTTGGGACGCGCATGCCAGTGAATACGTATTAGAGGTACCGACTGGGGCGGGATATACGGCGGTAGCCGAAGACGCCAAGCCGCTATCGTTTAAGCGGATTTTTGACCGCAACTCGGTGGTGCGCCTGGAAATTGGTACGGGTAACGGGGATCAGATTGTGTCTGCGGCAGTTTCCCATCCCGATCGTGACTATATCGGGTTCGAGGTTTACCGCCCAGGAGTAGCTCAAACCGTATCGAAGGCGGTTAAATCCGGGGTTGGTAACCTGCGGATTATCGAGGCTGACGCGGCTCAGGCTTTGCCGATTCTATTCCCGGAAGGTTCCCTCGATGAGGTATGGACTTTCTTCCCGGATCCCTGGCGAAAAACTAAGCATCATAAACGGCGCCTAGTGCAGGCTCCGTTTGCGGAAACCGTGGCGCGGGTGCTGCGTCCCGGCGGAATCTGGCGGCTGGCCACCGACTGGTCTGACTATGCGTTCCAGATGCGAGACGTAATTGAAAGCTCCCCCTATTTTGAGAATCCTTATGCCGGCGTTAATCCCCATGAGGAAGATCCGGATCCGGGTCGCGGCGGTTTCGCGCCTCGTTGGGAAGGGCGAGTAATGACCAAGTTTGAGCGGCGCGCCCTAGAAGCGGGACGCGAAGTATTTGACCTGGTGGCGCAGCGGCTTTCGTGAGCGGAACCGCCAAGTTACAGGCACTGTTTTCGGCGGCTAGTGCCGGCGGGTGCTCGCAGTCTTTCCCGATAGCGAGGGAGGGCGCGGCGCGCTCTGATTTGGGTCAGTCGGCACCAGGTTTCGCGGTCTATGTCCATGTTCCCTTTTGCCGGGTGCGTTGCGGGTACTGCGACTTCAACACTTATGTTAAAGGTTTTGGAATCGGTGCGGATCGGGAAAGCTACCACGATTCCGCGCGTAAAGAACTGACACTTGCCGCGGGGTTTTTAGATGAAAATCAGTTAGTTCCGCCCCCGGCGTCCTCGGTTTATTTTGGAGGCGGCACCCCCACCATGTTGAGCGTGGGAGCGCTGCGGGCAATCCTGGAGGAAGTCGCGGACACCTGGGGAATAGCTCCGGGGGCAGAAATCTCCACCGAAGCTAACCCGGACACGATAACTGACCAGGTAGCGCAGGATTTAGCGGCCAGCGGATTTACCCGAGTTTCCCTGGGGATGCAATCGGTGGTACCGAGGGTGTTAGCGACTTTGGAACGTACCCACCGCCCCGAAAATCTTCCCCAGGCAGTGGCGGCGCTGCGCCGAGCTGGACTCGCAGTTTCTTTAGATTTGATCTATGGCACTCCGGGGGAATCTCTGGCGGATTGGGAAGCCTCTCTGCAGGCAGCCTTAGAGTTAGAAGTTGACCATATTAGCGCCTATTCTCTGGTGATTGAGCCGGGTACCAAAATGCACGCCCTGGTGGAACGGGGGAAACTACCTCCGGTAGATCCCGATATTCAGGCAGAAAAATATGAAATGGCGGACTCGCTGCTGAAAGCGGCGGGTTTCGAATGGTATGAAATCTCCAACTGGGCGCGGCGGCTAGAGGGCGAAAATCTTCCTAGCCCGCAGATTCCGGACGCTACTTTTCTGGCGAATGCATCGCGGCATAACCTGGCCTATTGGCGAGACTGGAATTGGTGGGGGATCGGATCGGGCGCACATTCTCATCTCGGCCAGGTACGTTGGTGGAACTGCAAACATCCCCGCGCCTACGCTAGCCGCGTAGCCGCAGGTGAACTCCCAGTCCAGGATGGGGAAGTGGTAGCTGCTGCCAGCCGGGAACTGGAGCGGATTATGCTGGGGCTGCGCACCGCCTCGGGGGTAAAACATTTGACGCCAGCGGAAGGCGCTCGCATAGCGCCACTGGTGGAGGCGGGATATTTGCAGCCAGAATCGGCGCGGCGCGGTCAAGCAGTACTAACTTTGCGGGGGCGCTTGATGGCCGACTATGTTACTGGTCAGTTACTTGGCTGGTAGCGGTCACGTGCAGTTTTGCAGTTAGCGGGTGCCGGCGGCGGTAACGAAATCGATTAGCGATTCTACCGGCCCTAAAAGACCGGGTTCCAGATCCCGCCAATCGCGGACTTGCCGCAATATATGTTTCCAACCCTGAGCGATATCTGCCTGGTTTTTCGCCGGTAAGCCTAAAGCTTGCAGGCTACCCACTTTAATATCGGTACCACGCGGCACCGGTGGCCAAGACGCTAGCCCCACTCGCTGCGGTTTTACTGCCTGCCACACATCCACGAACGGATGCCCCGCAATCGCGACTGCGTCCTCCCCAAAAGTAGCGATACAGTGCTGGGCGATGCGAGATTCTTTAGAGCCAGTTACCAGGTGATCAACTAAGGCTCCGATTCTTTCTCGCGAGGTAGGACCGAACTGCGCCAGCCGCTCCTGAAGATGATCTACTCCATCGAGGATTTCAACTACCACTCCCAGCTCTCGCAGGTCATCGCCCCAAACGTGCTCCACTAGCTCCGCGTCGTGGCGCCCTTCCACCCAAATCCGGGAAGCCCGCGCCACCCGTGCCCGCCGTTTATCCTCCTGCGGCGCGCGGCGAGAACCGGAGTTCGTAGCAGCTCTACCGCTCGCCAGCTTGGGAGATTTATCGTTTTTGGCCGCCGGCACGGGAGCCCGCAGTTCTACCGGTTTCCCGTCAATCCAAAAACCGGCACCCAGGGGGAAAGCCCGGACTTTGCCGCGGCGATCCTCCAGCTCCACCAGATACATGCCGCCGGCTTTATAACAGCGCAGCACCGCACCTACAAAACCGGTCATCACATCCTCAACCACCAGACCGCGGGTAGCAGCCACCGGACGAGAAGCAGGCAGTTTCCGCCAATCATCATTAGCGAGGACGTCTTTTCCGTAGCGATCAAACACGCCCTAACTATAAGGGAAGAGCCTAGGCGCTACAGGCTACCGCCCCGGCAGAGTCTTCAGATTCGCCGATGCCGGAATAATCAGGGTCAAGAGCCGCTGCTTCTTCCGGACTCACCCAGGTAGGCAATTTGCTCAAGCGCGAAAGATACTCGCTAATCGCCTGGAAATCACTCAAAATCTGGGGATCTGCAGAAGAGATCACCTGGAAAACCACAAAGGCGCGAATATCGCTTTCCCGCGGCTGCTGGCCAGTAAGGAACGGATTTTCCCGCAACATCCCGTCCAGGCGCTGCAGAGTCCGCGAAAATTCTTCACGCGTTTCCGCATCCGCTTCCCCATGAGAAACCGACCAAGACGGTGCGACTAGCTGCTTATTAAGCCAGGCATCGAACTCATCTAGGTTTTCCCGTTCCGCTGGCGGATACAGATCCGGGGCTTCAAAATGGCAGAAAGGTTTCCAGGCGGTGCAAAAATCTAGCAGCATATCGGCAGACTCGGTAGCCACAATCTGGTTATTGCGCTGGGAATCCAAAATCACCGGCACGGTTTGGGGATCATCTGGCTCAAAAGTGGGTTGACGGCGATAAAGTTCGCGCGCGGAACGCACCATTAGCACCGGGTCATAGGAATAGCCATCCCGAATAAACTCGAAACCATCCGGACCAGAGCCGGTAGCGTAACGCACCCCGATTGCGGCCTCTAAACCTAAAAGTCGCCGCGCAATCGTCACCCGGCGGCAATAGGGACACAGGGGAGAAACTACTAGCAGGTAGCGGCCGGCCTGCACCGGCAACTCGGCGCTACCAAAACGATAATTTGGGATCATGGACAACTCCTGTTCTTGACTCAACTTTCATTATCGCAAATGCGGAGCCCCCTCGCTTGCTGAGCGAATCGAGTCAAAATGTGGCATAATAAACGAGTGCTCCGGGGTCGGTGAAAATCCGAACCGGCGGTAAAGTCCGCGACCCGCCCATATTGGGTGGCTGAACCGGTGAAATTCCGGTACCGACGGTTACAGTCCGGATGGGAGGCAGCACGGGTAGTCATGCCCGCGTGGCGTATTCGCGCGCTCAAGTCTCCTCGGAACACGCTATTCGCGAGGAGGTTTTTTGTTGGCACACTCGATGCCCCCCAGGTCGGCGCTTACTCATGCGCTGGCAGCCGCCACCAAAGCTGCTCTGCAAGGCCCGAGAACCGGAGGAAATCCTCAGGTAGGCTGCGCTATTCTTTCTCCGGCCGGTCGAATTTTGGCGATGGGGTATCACCGGGGAGCAGGTACCCCCCATGCTGAAGTCGATGCGCTTGCCAACTTAAAAGAGGACACCGGATCTGCTCCGCTCACAGCAGTAGTCACCTTGGAGCCCTGCAACCATAGCGGTAAAACTCCTCCCTGTACCCGCGCCCTCATCGAAGCTGGAATCAAGAATGTTATTTGGGCGGTTCCAGATCCTAATCCCAAAGCTGCTGGAGGCGGGGAATATCTACAGCAACAGGGGATTAATGCCCAGCCTGCCAGGGAAGTAGGGATTGAGGAAAACGCCCTCGCTAAAGCCCGGTCAGTTAGCGCTCAGTGGGTTCGAGCCACCAAGCGCGGTAGACCCTGGACAATCGCAAAAGTAGCGCAAACCCTAGATGGGTACTGTGCCGCAAAGGACGGATCGAGCCAGTGGATCACCAACCGGCTTTCGCGAGCCTACGCACACCGGATTCGTTCTCGCGTAGATGTGATTATTGCCGGTACCGGTACCGTACTAGCCGATAACCCGCAACTGTCCGCGCGTCTAGCCGATGGGCGGCACCTCCCGCACCAGCCGCGCCCCCTGATAGTTGGTAACCGCGATATTCCCGCAGATTTTTACCTGGCAGGTAAAGCGGAACAGGCACGCACCCATGACCTCAAGGCGGTACTAGAAAGCTGCTACCAGCGGGGAGAGATTTTTGCGCTGCTCGAGGGCGGGCCCACTTTAATAACTGCCGCATTAAAGGCGAACCTGGTTGATGAACTGCATGTTTACCTCGCTCCCCGCCTATTGGGGGCAGGACGCCAGGGGATAGGTGACCTGGGGATTAGCTCCTTGAGTAGCTCGCTAGATTTTAGTTTGCAACAAGTCAAAGAGCTAGGTGGAGATGTTTTCTTGGCATTAGAAAAGAAAGAGGCGTCGTGTTTACCGGGCTAATACAAGAGGTAGGGCGCATTAAGGCCCTAAAAATGCAGGAAAAAGATCTCGAGATCGGGGTGTCTTGCAGTTTCGCTGGCGAACTCAATCCCGGAGAATCCGTGGCTACTTCCGGGATTTGCCTCACGGTGACCCGGGTAGAGGGCGATACCTTTTTTGCCTATGCGATGCCGGAAACCGTCAGGCTCACGACTTTAGGGCAAAAGCACGTAGGCGACCCGCTTAATCTGGAGCGCGCCCTCCTGCCTACAGATCGCCTGGGGGGACACCTGGTTGCCGGACATATCGATGGCACCGGCACAGTTACTTCCTTAGAAGAGGGCGAACGCTGGCTGGAGATACAAATCTCCGCTCCGCCCGCGTTAATGCCTCAGATTGCTCGTAAAGGCTCGATTGCGATTGACGGAGTGTCTTTAACCGTAACCGCGGTGGGCGTGGACTATTTCCGGGTGGCAATCATCCCTGTCACCCGCGATAACACTACTTTAGGAACGCTTTCGCTCGGCTCGGTAGTTAACTTAGAGACTGACCAAATAGCGAAATACGTGGAACGTTTACTGGAGGGGAGTAATAACCAATGAGTGACTTGGCGCAGTTATTTGCGCGAGTAAGCGCGGCGCTCAGGGCCGGAAAGCCCGTCCTGGTTGCCGATTCCAAAGACCGGGAAAACGAGGTCGACGCGATCGTTAGTGCCCAAAAGGTGACTCCTGAGTGGATGGGGTGGATGGTGCGCTACACCTCTGGCTATATCTGCGCCCCCATGCCTGCCGAACGCGCGGAACTGCTAGGACTGCCGATCCAGTGGCCGGCAAATCAAGACCAACTGCGCACCTGTTATACGGTTTCCTGCGACGCGGCGCGGGGAGTAACCACTGGAATCTCGGCTGCGGATCGCCGAACCACTTTGCGGGCTTTAGCAAATCCTCTCTCGCGCAGTGAAGATTTGGTGCGACCGGGACATATTTTGCCGCTGCGAGCCCGCGGTGGCGGGGTGTTTACCCGGGCAGGACATACCGAAGCGGCAGTAGATCTCATGAATCTGGCAGACCTGGAGCCGGTAGCGGCGATCGGGGAAATGGTGCACGATGACGGCTCCATGATTCGCTATCATGACTGCCCGGCGATTGCCGAAAAATTCGACTTGGAGCTAATCACGGTTGCCGAACTAAAAGAATATCTCACCCAGGTGAAACCGCAGGCAGATACAGCAGAGATCCCTCGGGTTACCCAGATAGCCACCGCCAAGTTGCCCACCAAGTTTGGGGATTTTACGGTGCGCGCCTATCGGGATGCGGAACTGGGGGCAGTTCATATCGCTTTGATTTCGGAAAAGACCCCCGAGGCGAGTGCACTGGTGCGAGTGCATTCCGAATGCCTCACCGGAGAATCTTTTGGCTCCCTACGCTGTGATTGCGGTCCCCAACTGCACCAAGCTATGAAGAAAATAGCTGGTGAGGGCGGCGCGATTATTTATCTGCGCGGACAAGAAGGACGCGGGATTGGGCTTAGCGAAAAAATCAAAGCCTATGCTCTTCAAGACCAAGGGCGCGATACTGCTCAAGCCAATCTCGACTTGGGGTGGCCGGTAGACCTGCGGGAATATGGGGCCGCGGCCGCAATCTTACGGAACCTAAAGATGACTAATATTCGTTTGCTCACCAACAATCCGCAAAAGGCGCTGCTTAGTCAAGACGGGATTCAGGTAGAGGAAACCGTGCCGCTAGAAGTAGGGATTGACCCCCACAATATCGAGTATTTACGCACGAAACAGCGGCTGGGGCATACCTTCCACGACCTCGATAAATTCGTGACTGAAAAATAGAGGTCACGTCCTATTTTTAACTAATCTACAAGCGCTAAGGAGAAAGAAATGGCTGGAGCCGGAGTTCCCGACCTACATACTTCCGCTGCGGGGAAAAAGGTGGTAATCATTGCTACCCGCTGGCATGAACAGGTAATGGACGGTCTAGTAGCAGGGGCAAAACGCGCCTGCCAGGATGCTAAAGCCGACTTCGAAGTCGTGCGGGTTCCGGGCTCTTTTGAGCTTCCCCTCGCGGCTAAAGCCTACGCCGAAAGCGAGAAAGCGGACGCCCTGGTTTGCTTGGGGGTGGTTATCCGCGGAGGTACCCCTCATTTTGATTACGTATGTGACGCCGCCACCTACGGCCTTACCAAAGTATCGGTGGAGTCCCAGATTCCGCTAGGATTTGGGCTGCTTACCTGCGATAACCTGGAGCAAGCCCTGGATCGGGTCGGACTGGAATCCTCCCATGAAGATAAAGGTTACGAGGCGGTGCAAGCGGCGCTAGCGATGGTGCAGGTCTTAGCGGAGGCTAAAAACTAGGCGCGAGCACCTTTTGCTTTGCGCGAATCTGCGATTCGAGGTTAATAACTAGCTGCCAATCAGGGTAGAGTTAGCAGTCGAGGCGGTCGAGTGCTTAAAATTTTTCGGATGGCATTTCGCGCTGCCGCAGCCAGAGAACAGTGAGGAGAAATGAGCCAGGCAAGTATCCGTCGTGATGACGTTTTGCGAGCTATCGTCACCGATTATGTGGAAACCGGTGAACCTGTAGGCTCTAAAGCGTTGGTCGACCGGCATGATTTGCGGGTTTCTCCCGCCACTGTGCGCAACGATATGTCAGTGTTGGAAGAAAAGGGCTATCTTTATCAGCCGCACACTTCCGCGGGGCGGGTGCCTACTGAAAAAGGCTACCGTGCCTTTGTAGACCGGATTTCTGAGCTACGTCCCATCACCAGTTCCCAGCGTCGCGCAATTGAAGCTTTTGTACTGGGATCTGCCGATTTTGATGAGGTGGTCGAACGGACCGTTCGGGTATTAGCCCAGCTCACTCAACAATTGGCGATTGTGCAGTATCCGCATTTTGAACGCAGCGGTCTGCGCCATATCGAACTGATTCCGGTTGCCGAATACAAACTGTTGGTAATCGTGATTACCAACAGCGCGCGGGTACAGCAAACCACGATTGATACCCGCTACGAGGTCGATTCGGCGAGCGCCCGCTCCTTGGCTATGCTTTTGAACTCCGCTTTGGAGGGGATGGAAGAAACCCAAATAGCCCAGCTAGAGCCGGTTTTAATTGCAGGGGCGCGCCCCGAACAGCTAGAACTAATATCCCAAATTATGCCGATTATTCGTGAAGCCTTAACCGGGGAACAAACCGAGAGGATTGTGATGGTGGGAGCGGGAAATTTGGTGCGCTCTAGCCCCGAGTTTTCTCGCTCAATCGGTTCGATTTTGGATGTCTTGGAAGAGCAGGTAACTTTGCTGCGGCTATTTTCTGAGATTGACCAGCAGGATTCTCCGGTAACAGTGACGATTGGCTCGGAATCGGGGGAGCGTTCCCTGTCGGAAACCTCCATCGTGACCGGTGCCTATGGAGATAAAGAAAGCGGGGTCGCCCACGTGGGGATAGTAGGCCCGCAAAGGATGGACTATCCGCACGCGATGAGTATAGTGCGCGCGGTTTCCCGATATTTATCACGCATGATGACCAGGTAGGTAAAGGAAAGAGGAAAAAATACCGTTGGCTGATTATTACGAGATTCTAGGGGTTTCCCGGGATGCCACCGAGGCGGAAATCCGCCGCGCATACCGCCGTAAAGCCCGCAAATTGCATCCCGACGTAGCCGGGCCGGAATCAGAGGAGGCTTTCAAAGAAGTCTCTATGGCACACGAAGTCCTCTCTGATCCCGACAAGCGACGTCGCTACGATATGGGAGGCGATTCCGGGTTTGCCAGCTCCGGTATGGGGGACTTTTCAATGTTCTCCGATATTTTCGAATCCTTCTTCGGAGCCGAAGGCGGCGGCGGACCTACTCCCAGAGGGCGGCGAGGTGAAGACCTGCGTCAACGCCTAGAGATCTCTTTAGAAGAAGCGGTTTTTGGGGTAAAGAAAGAAGTACAGGTGCGCACCGCGGTAGTCTGTCCCACCTGTGAGGGTAGCTGTTGCGCTCCGGGAACTTCCCCGCGCACCTGCCAGGTTTGTAACGGACGCGGCTCGGTAACCCGCTCCACCCGCACCTTCCTGGGGCAAATGCAATCTACGGTTCCCTGCAGTGCTTGCGCTGGTCACGGCACTACTATCCCGGATCCTTGCCCCGAATGTTCCGGTGAAGGAAGGGTGCGCACCACCGCCACCATGCAGATAGAGATTCCTTCCGGGGTGCAAACCGGTCATAAGGTGCAGCTGCGCGGTAAAGGGGCTGTAGGGCCTGGCGGTGGCCCCAATGGAGATTTGTATTTAGAGATCAAAGTGAGTGCCCATCGGGTATTTTCCCGGCACGGAGATAACCTGGAAACCACTTTGCGGGTGCCGATGACGGCCGCCATTTTAGGAACCCAAGTCGACCTGGAAACTTTCGACGGAACCCAAGAGATAACCATTGCGGCGGGCACCCAGCCGGGGCAACAGATTCGTCTGCCGGGTCTGGGGGTAGGGCGCTTGCAGCGGGAAGGGCGCGGTGACCTGATAGTAAATATTATGGTGCAGGTGCCTACCAACCTGGATGCCGCCCAGCGGGAACTAATCGAACAGTTAGCGCAGCTGCGAAAAGAAGACCGGGTCGAACCAGAGCGGTTAGAAGATGGTGGAGTGTTCTCTCGCCTACGGGAACGATTTGCAGGTAACTAATGTTTCTTCCGGTATTTTTAGGTGATGAATCCTCTCCGCCGCTTTCTTCCCTGCAGGAGGGAGGATGCGGATCCCTTAAAGGTACGGAAGCTGCTCACGCGGTAGCTTCGCTGCGTTTAGGAGTAGGCGATTCCCTCGACCTGGTTGACGGTAAGGGGCTGCGTCTGAGCTGCCAGATATTGGCAACCGATAAGAACTATTTAGAGTTCGAAGTACTTCAGGTAATGCATCTATCGCTACCTGAAACCCAGTTTGGGCTGATTCAGGCGCTTTCTAAAGGCGGGCGCGATGAGCAGGCAGTAGAGTCGGCAGTCGAGTTAGGGGTGAGCCGGGTGCGTCCCTGGGCGGCGCAGCGTTCCATCGTGCAATGGAAGGGACAAAAGCTGCAGCGGGGAAGTAAGAAGTGGCTGTCACTGCTGCAAGCGGCGGCGAAGCAATCACGGCGCGCTAACTGGCCATTGCTAGATCCCCTAGCTGATTCCCGGAAACTGCGAGAAATAATTGCCGCCGGGAGCAGAGAAGAAAAGTTTCTGCTGCTGGATCCGGATGCCTCCCTGCCTCTTACCGAAGCCTGGGAGCAGGTAAGGCAAGCTAAAATGGTACAGGTGATAGTCGGACCGGAGGGCGGGGTGAGCCCGGAGGAAACTGCAGACTTTAGAGCTGCGGGCGCAATTACCGCCAGGCTAGGGCCAACGGTTTTACGTTCCTCTAGCGCCGGACCAGCTGCTTTGGCGGCGTTAGGGCTTTGCAGTGGACTGTGGGGTCGGAAGGAATCTCTTTAAATGAGCGATGAACAAACCCAGGTGCTATTACCGGAAGATCTGGATCCAGTGCTGGTGTTCGGGCCTGGTGACCAGGTGTTGCGGGCGATGCAAGACAACCTGCCGGGAGTGCGGATTAACTCCCGCGGCGGGATAGTGACTTTTCAAGGTAATCCCGGCGAGGCACGCATGGGAGCGGATTTGCTTAGCGAGTTGATTGCCGCTGCCCGTCATGGAAATCCGCTATCGGCAGCGGCAGTTCAGCAAGCCTTAACTCTAATGTCTACCCAAGAAACTCTGCCGGTGCTACGCACCAAACGCCGACAGATTCGGGCAAAAACCTCTGGTCAGCAAAGTTATTTAGAGGCGATTACCAATAACCGTATCGTGTTCGGGGTAGGTCCGGCTGGAACCGGAAAAACCTATTTGGCGATGGCGAAAGCGGTGGAAGCCTTGGAATCGGGGGCGGTGTCCCGCATCGTTTTGACCCGTCCCGCCGTAGAAGCCGGCGAATCTTTAGGTTTCCTGCCCGGCACTCTCACCGAAAAAATTGATCCCTATCTGCGCCCTCTTTACGATGCCCTGCGGGAAATGCTGGAACCGGCAGAACTTGCCCAGCTGTTAGAGTCGGGAACTATCGAGGTAGCTCCGCTCGCCTATATGCGCGGACGTACCATTTCTCATGCGTTTATTGTGCTAGATGAAGCGCAAAACACTACCACCCAGCAGATGAAGATGTTCCTCACCCGCCTAGGGGAGGGCTCGACTATGGTGGTGACCGGTGATATTACCCAAATTGATCTTCCCCGGGGCAAACTTTCGGGACTAAAGGATGCTCGCAACGTCCTCACCGGAGTTAAAGATATAGAGTTTTGCTATTTGACCAGCGAGGACGTGGTGCGCGATAAACTGGTGGGGCTGATTATTGACGCTTATGAGCGACAGGCAATCGCTACAGATGAGGGGGAGAAGTACCGGTGAGCGTAGAGGTCTTAAACGAAACTGAATACCAAATCGATGGGGTGGAGTTCCAAGAACTTGCCGACTACGTGCTCCGCGCGCTGCACGTATCTCCGGCGGCGGAAATGTCGGTGATTTTTGTAGAACCGGATGCCATCGCTGCCTTACATGAGCGCTGGTTAGATTTGGAAGGTCCCACTGACGTGATGAGTTTTCCCATGGATGAGCTGCGTCCGGGAAGCGCGGATGCTCCCACCGAGGCGGGAATCTTAGGGGACATCGTGATTTGTCCTGAGGTTGCCCAGACGCAGGCGGCCAATGCCGGCCACTCTTCCACCGAAGAAATGCTACTGCTTACGGTGCATGGAATCTTACATCTTTTAGGCTATGATCACGCCGAAAAAGATGAAGAAAAAGAAATGTTCGCCCTGCAACGGAAATTGCTGTTGACTTTCTTGGCGGAACGGAGCTAGTTTTGTTCTCCCAAATACCTGCCGGGAGGCTGCTGGCTTTAGCGATTGTGCTAGTGGCGGTAGACGCTGCCTGGACAGCTGCTTTGGGGGCATTTCAAACTCTCTCGCATGCGCGTGCGCAAGACTTGGTAGAGGAGGGGCGTCACCGCGCACCCCTAGTGCGCGCGCTGGTTGCAGACCGGGCTCACACTGTGGCTATTTGTCAGTCCTGGCGCCTATTCGCACAGGTCTTAGCGGCGACTTGTATGACCTTAGCAATGGTGGGGTTTGGGCTGGTTTGGTGGGTGGCACTATTAGTGTCGCTGCTGGTTTTAGGGGCGTTGCTGCTAATTTTTGCTACTTTTGCAGGCATGCGGATTGGGCGTTATCGCCCGGAAGCTACTGCCTTGTGGCTCAGTAAAATGGTCAGTTTCGGGCTGAAGATTTCGGTTCTATATCGCCCAATAGAATGGATAGCTAATAGAATAGCGCCGCTTTCCCCGGTAGATGAGGCCGCTTCCCGCGCCGAAATTGCCGAAGATTTCCGGGAAATGGTCGATGAGATGGCCGAGGAAGAAAATCTGGCTTTCGAGGATGAAGACCGCGAAATCGTGCGTTCGGCTCTGGAGCTGGGGACTACTTTGGTCCGGGAACTTATTGTTCCTCGTACCGATATGGTGGCGGTAGATACCACCACTTTGGCTCGGGAAGCCTTTGAAATTTTTATTCAATCTGGTTTTTCTCGGATTCCGGTAATTGGTGATGATGCCGATGATGTCCGCGGGATGCTCTACCTAAAAGACGTAGTTTCTCGCTGTTTTTCCCGTCCTGAGCTAATGGATCACCCGGTTCCAGAGATGATGCGGGAAGCATTCTTTGTCCCCGAAGTGATGCTCGCTGATGACCTGATGCGCCAAATGCAAGCCGATGCCCCGCATATCGCGGTAGTAGTAGACGAATGGGGAGGGACAGTCGGTCTGGTAACTATCGAAGATATATTGGAAGAGCTGGTCGGTGAGGTAACCGATGAGCATGACCGTGCCGAACAAGAACCGGAGCAACTGAGCGATAACACCTGGGTGATACCTGCTCGGCTAGGGCTAGATGACCTGGCCACACTGGTGGATCTAGAAATCGATGATGATGAAGTCGATACTGCTGGCGGGCTGCTGGCAAAAGCGCTGGGTAAAGTGCCGCTGTTGGGTTCTCATGCCTGCGTCATGGGACTGGAGTTAACGGTGAAAACAGTTGCCGGTCGCCGCCGGCAAATGGATACCCTATTGGTAAAACGTCTAGAGATAGAAACGGACGAGGAATGAGCAAACAAGTGAAAAATGACCCTAGCCAGCACCGCGCGGGATTTGTTTCTATCGTCGGACGCCCCAATGTTGGCAAATCTACCCTAACGAATGCGCTGGTAGGGCAAAAGGTGGCGATTACTTCTTCCCGCCCGGAAACTACCCGCCATAACGTGAGGGGAGTAGTTCAGGGGCAGGACTACCAGATTGCGTTGGTGGATACTCCCGGTTTGCACCGTCCCCGTACCCTTCTGGGCAAACGTCTGAACGATATGGTGCGTGAAGCCCTGGTAGATGTAGATGCGGTGGTGTTTTGCGTGCCGGCTGATCAAAAGATCGGTCCAGGGGATCGCTATATTGCTGCGGAACTGAAAGAACTGAATATCCCGGTGATTTTAGCGGTTACCAAAGCAGACCTGGTTTCTAAAGAACGGATGGTGGCCGCGCTGGTAGCTGCGGGGGAATTGGGGGATTGGCAGGAGATTGTCCCTCTCAGTGCCCTAGAGGGTGAAGTGTCTGTTCTGGCTGATCAGATTGCTAAATATCTGCCGCCTTCCCCGCCCCTTTATCCCCGCGACCAGGTAAGTGATGAGTCGGTAGAAAAAATGATTGCGGAGTTTGTACGTGAGGCCGCGCTCGAGGGAGTGCGCGAAGAATTGCCGCATTCGATCGCCGTTCAAGTAGAGGAGATCCTCTATCAGGGGGAAGATAGCGGGCCGCACCTGGGCTACGGAACCCACCGCCTCCCTCAGAAACAAGAGGAAACTGCTGATCAAAGCGAGGAGACGGCTGCTTACGACAGCGCAAACTCGCCCTCCGATAGCGCTACTGAGGGCAAGCCCGCGCCGCCTCAGAAAGAAACCAAACCCCTTGACGTGCATGTAAACGTGTTTGTGGAACGCGATTCCCAAAAGGGAATTTTGATCGGTAAGGGCGGTAGTCATATTCGCCGGGTACGGATTAAATCCAAACGGCAGATTCAAAAACTTTTGGGGCAACCGGTGCACTTGCACCTGCATGTGCGGGTGGCGAAGAACTGGCAGTCCGACACGAAAATGCTAGGGCGCCTAGGGTTTTAGCGCGCTGCCGGGGTGCCGTCCTCTTGGATGGGTGCTGGGTAAAAAGCTAGGGTTTTAGAAGCACCCTTACCACCGCGGTCTTGTAAACGTTTCCCCGCAGATGAGTTTTCTTGCTAAGATTTTAACGTTAAAACACTTACGCGAGGAGGCGTTTTTCGTGGCAACCATCCGTGACGTGGCTAAAGCTGCCGGAGTTTCTATCGCCACCGTTTCGCGCGCTCTCAATGGAAATACCCATTTAGCTCCGGAAACTTTGCGTAAAGTATTGGATGCCGCGGAAGAATTAGGTTATCAAAAAGATCGTCTAGCAGCGGCTATGCGCACGGGGCGTACCGGAGCTATCGGGTTAGTGATAGGAGACGTGATGAACCCGTTTTATGCGATGCTGGCGCATTGCGTGGAGCGGGCGGTACGTTCCCATCAAACTTCCCTCGTGCTCTCTAACGCTCATGAGGACGGGCAAAGCTACGAAAACGGGATTCGGGCACTGGCAAAACAAGGGGTAGATGGGCTATTGGTGGTGCCTCCCTCGCGGATTAAGCCCGGATGGAAGCATCCTGATCCTCCCGAGGGAATGGCGATGGTGGCCTTAGATCGGGAAGCACCGAGAGCTAAGATTCCCTCGGTGGTGATTGATTCTTCTCGAGCGATGCGGGACATGGCTGAGCATTTACGGGAAGTCGGTTATCGCCGTCCCGCCTATTTGGCAGGTCCGGAGTTTTCTTTTTCCGGGCAAAGGCGCAGTGAAAAATTACAAGAGGCCTTAACCAGTTGTGGTTTTGGGAAGCTAGAAGTGGAATATTGCCACCACGAGGCAGTTTCTGCGGCTAGCGCGACTCGTGCCCTGCTGGCGCTTTACCATCCCGATATTATTATCTGCGCTTCTAACCAGATCGCCCTGGGAGTGTTGATGATTGCCAAAAGCATGGGAATGCAGCTAGGCACTGACCTGGGATTAGCGGCAATCGATGATATTCCCTGGTTTTCAGTAATGTCCCCGGCAATTACCGTGATTGACCAACCCGTAGACAAGCTGGCTAATCTGGGGGTAACCGTACTGATGAAACAGATTTTTGGTGCTGCCTTTGTCCCCAAAGCCGGGGATCGTTTAGTGGCCGGTGAGGGCGCCTTTATTCCCCGAGAATCCACTCAGGGACCGCGGCTGTCTGCTCAATATGCGGGACGTTGGTTACCAGAAAGCGGAAAAACTGTTTAGAGTAGGCGTATGCGCTTGATTGTTCTGCTGCTAGGCTGCCGCGACGAAGTCCAGTAAAACTGGTCGAGACTCGTCGCGGGATTCTTCGGTGCCTTCGGCCAGCCACTTAAAAAGCAGAAAGAAATCTTGTAATGCGAACTACTGGTAAAGCTCCCCGACAACAATCTTCCGGAATGCCTTTTCAAAAGTATGCCCATTTTTGGGATACTTCCCTGAAACTGTCGGATCGTACCTGGCCAGATAAAAATGTTACCCAGGCTCCCCGCTGGCTATCTACGGATTTGCGGGATGGTAATCAGGCTTTGATTGACCCCATGGATCCGCTGCGGAAACGGAAAATGTTTGATCTGTTGGTACAGATAGGCATGAAAGAAATCGAGATCGGGTTTCCGGCTGCCTCGCAGGTAGATTACGATTTCGTGCGCTCTCTGGTGGAAGAGGACGCGATTCCCGAGGACGTGTGCGTTTCAGTCCTTACCCAGGCGCGCGAAGATCTAATCGGACGCACCGTGGAATCCCTAGTGGGGGTGCCGCGCGCCAATGTGCATATCTATAATGCCACCTCACCCACTTTTCGGGAAGTAGTATTCCATAACGATAAAGCGGCCACCGTGGAACTGGCAGTAAGCGGGGTGCGCGAGGTAATCGCGCAGGCAGAAAAGCAACTGGATGATTCCACGGTTTTCGGGCTGCAGTATTCGCCCGAAATTTTCGTAGATACCGAAGCGGACTTTGCCCTGGAAATCTGCGAAGCAGTCATGGATATCTGGCAGCCCGATGAGGAACGAGAAATTATTTTGAACCTGCCCGCAACCGTAGAGCGTTACACCCCGGACTCCTATGCGGATCAGATTGAATGGATGAGCCGGAACCTGAGCCGCCGCGAACACGTATGTTTATCAGTACATAACCATAATGACCGGGGGACGGGGATTGCGGCGGCAGAACTGTCGATGAAGGCCGGAGCTGACCGGGTAGAAGGCTGCCTGTTGGGACAGGGAGAACGCACTGGCAACGTAGATTTGATTACTTTGGCGATGAATCTTTATTCCCAAGGAATCGATCCCATGCTGAATCTATCTGACCTGGATCAGGTGCGGGAAACCGTGGAGTATTGCACTCGTATGGAAACTAATCCTCGCCAGCCCTATACTGGCGATTTGGTTTACACCTCCTTCTCTGGCTCCCACCAGGATGCCATTAAGAAGGGGTTCGATAAGCGCGCCCAGGCAGTGGCAGCTGCCAGCGGCGACCAAAACCAAGTTATCTGGACGGTACCTTACTTACCGATTGACCCGGGTGATATCGGACGCGACTACCAGGCAGTGGTGCGGGTTAACTCCCAGTCTGGTAAGGGTGGCATCGCCTTCATGATGAAACGGGATTATTCCTTGGATTTGCCGCGCCGCCTGCAGGTGGAGTTCTATCGCCACGTCCAGGACTACACCGAAAAGTTCGGGGGCGAGGTCGACTCGCAGCATTTGTGGAAGATTTTTGCTGACGAATATCTGCCCGGTGAAGAACATAGCCTTTCGCCTTGGGGTCGCTTCAAGCTGCGGGATTCTCTCGCCGACACCAACCATGAAACCGGGGAAGTATCCCTGCGGGCGCAGGTCACTGATAACGGTACTTTGCGCACTTTAGAGGCGGTGGCGCCGGGGCCTATTGAGGCGTTTATTACTGCTTTCCAAGGGCTGGGATTGGATATCAAAGTGCTGGACTATGTTGAGCACGCCATGGAAACCGGGGAAAGTTCGCGGGCAGCCGCCTATGTGGAGGCCGAGATCGCCGGGCAGGTGCTGTGGGGGGTAGGTATTGATCCCTCGATTACCCGTGCTACCTATAAGGCAGTTATTAGCGCCCTCAACCGCGCGGAACGCTAGCCGCACTAGTTAGCAAATGAGAGTTGTTTGGCTTTGTCTGAAAGTCGGATCGATCACCGTCACAGGCAGCTAGAAAACTCGAATTTTCGCGGCCAGTATCTACCTATTGTCTTCTTTACGTGCACCGGTAACCCTTATATGTTGCCTTCCTATCGCGCCAGGAAGATTTCAAAATAGAGACTCCAGGCGTATAGCTGCAGTGATGCAGATGTGAGTCGAGGGGAAAAATTTTTCCAAAACTGTTGACACGTATAGTAAAACGTTTTACCATAAACTGTAAGTCAGACTTCGAGGAGGAAGTAAAAATGAAAAAATTGAGACTTAATTCGTACTTGGTGACTAACTCAATGTTTTTTTAAGCTGCTGAACCGTTTGAAAAAGACTGTGACTTTAAATCGCTTTCACCGATAAGTCATGAGTGATAGGTGGAGATTTTCAGTGAAAAAGAGGTGGCGTTATAGATAAAGATCTGCAATTTAGATAATTTGCTTAGTTTTATTACAAAGAGAATCGAGGAAAAATGAGAAAAAGAATAGCAGCCATTGGTGTTGCTGCAGCAACAGCTCTTACTCTGTGTTCGTGTGCGGGTGGGGGAGCGAAATCAGCCACAGCTGATGGTGCCACGACTGAGATTGAGATTTGGCATTATTGGGATGGCAAAAACGCGGATACCTTTGATGAAATGGTAAAAACATTCAACAAGGAAAATCCAGACATCAAGGTAAAAACTACTGCCGTTCCTAATGGAGACTACCTGACAAAATTACGTGCTTCGGCTTCTTCTAATAGCTTGCCAGATATTTCTGTTGGGGATCTTATTTGGGTTCCACAAATTGCCAAGCTGGGTAAGTCAGCTGATATATCCCAGGTGTTGGATAAGAAGCTAATAAATGATATTAATCCTGCCCTAACCAGCTTTGGTTCCATTGATGGTAAACAAGTTTCGGTTCCGCTCTCGGCAAATAACTTGGCCTATATGTATAACAAGACTCTCTTTAAGGAGGCTGGATTGGATCCGGCGGCTCCCCCTAAGACTTGGGAGGAACTTAAAACCATGGGGAAACAAATTCTCGATAAGACCGGAAAGCCTGGCTATGATTTGTTAACTGAGGCGGGAGATAACGGAGAGGGTCTGACCTGGAATTTCCAAGTTAATCTGTGGCAAGCAGGTGGCGAATTCCTTAATAAGGACAATAGCAAAGCGGCGTTCAATACTCCCGAGGGGAAGAAAGCTGCTCAATTCTGGGTAGATTTAATTAAATCTGGCGTCAGCCCCTACGCAAAGTGGGGAGAATTTGAAAAAGGCAAGGGTGGATCCGCACAGGAAGGCTCCTGGATGGTAGGCATCTGGGCTGCTGACCCCCCATTTGATTTTGAAGTGGCGCAACTGCCTGTTCCAGAGGGTGGTAAGCAAGCTACAAACCTTGGGGGAGAACAAGCCATGATTTTCAATAATGATCCTAAGAAAGTTAAGGCAGCCGGCAAATTCTTATCCTGGTTCTTGTCGGATAAGCAAGTTCTTAAGTGGAATCAAGAAACTGGGTTTATCCCTGTGCGCAATTCAATAGCAGAAGGTTCAGAATACCGCGATTGGGTTCAGCAAAACCAGAAGCAGCTAATGCCATTCGTTGAGCAAATGAAATTTGCAAAGGCACGTCCTAACACCGCAGCTTACCCCCAGATTTCTATGGCTTTCGCTAAAGAAATGGAAAAAGCGTTTGCAGGAGAGGTCAGCGTTGATAAAGCTTTGGCGAACGCTGAGAGTGCCGTAAACGAAGTAATCGCTAAAGGCAAGTAAAGATGGAAAAACAGAATGTACTGGCACGTCGGGTGCAGCGTAACGCCTCGACTAAAGAGCAAGCCAGAACCGCCTATCTCATGCTGATTCCAGCCTTGATTATTTTGGGAATCTTCGTGTTTTACCCAATTGTATCTGCTGGTTATCTTAGCTTGACGAGTTGGGATGGATTTAATCCTGAAAAACCATTTGTTGGGCTTAGTAACTATATCCGACTAGCAAAAGATAATGAGTTTTGGAATTCCTTGCTAGTGACAGTCATTTACGCATTCGGCGTGTCAGTACTTTCTGTGATTAGCGGACTATTTTTTGCACTGCTGCTAGACGGTCCATTACGGGGACGGGGTATATATAGAACCATTTATTTTCTCCCAGTGGTAACTTCTTCTGTAGCTATCGCAATCGTATGGAAGTATATGCTCGACTATTCAGGCTTAATTAACACCTGGCTAGGTAAAATAGGTATTTCCGGCCCTGACTGGTTGCAAAATCGATGGCTAGCATTGTTAGCTTTAACCCTGCTGACGGTATGGAAAAACCTTGGTTTTAATATCGTCTTATACCTAACTGCTTTGCAATCTCTGCCCAAAGCGGTTTTTGAAGCCTCAGAAATTGATGGTGCGAACAAGCTCAAACAAGTTCGCTTCATTGTTGTTCCACTATTGCGACCTATGACATTTTTTGTCGTTGTCCAAGCCTTGATAAACAGTTTCCAAGCGTTTGATCTTGTTTATGTATTCACCGAAGGCGGGCCGCGCGGAGGTACTGATGTCTTGGGCATGATGATGTATCGCCAAGCGTTTAGATTGGGAGATTTTGGGTATGGAACAGCGATATCGCTGGTAACTCTAGTTTTAGTGTTGCTAGTTACTCTTGTTCAATGGAAACTAAAGGGATCGGACGAGAAATGAGTCGGAAAAATGATTTAGAGCGTAAAGGCTCAATACCTATGAATAAAACCTCTAGCAATCTGGGTAGACACCTAATTCTGATTATTGGAGCGTTGACGATTCTGATTCCGTTCCTGTGGATGATCACTACATCTCTGCAAACCAAAGCGGAAACCTATACTGCCCAATCTATTTTTCCCACCTCCTGGCATTGGGAAAACTATTTACAAGCTTGGCAAAATGCTCCCTTTGGTCGATTCTACATAAACTCTCTCATTATGTCGGCAGGAATAGTTATTGGCCATTTAATCTTTGACTCTTTAGCGGCCTTTGCTTTTGCCAGATTAAAATTCCCGGGTAAAAATATTCTGTTTATTATTTTACTTGCAGGATTAATGGTTCCAATCTTTGTTACCGTCATTCCCGCCTACGCAATAGTTTCTTCTTTGGGATGGATAGATACTTTCGCTGCCCTGATAGTTCCTAGGTTGGCGGATGTGTTTGGAATTATTTTGCTTCGCCAGTATTTTTCTACCATTCCCATGGAATTAGATGAAGCAGCCAGAATGGATGGTTGCTCAAGCTGGCAAATATATTGGAGAATCATTATTCCCCTTGCAAAGCCGGCTTTGGCGACGTTGGCAATATTCTCTTTCCTATTCGCCTGGAATGATTTTCTTTGGCCGCTGTTGGTGACAAACGCGGAAGAAATGCGCACTATACAGATAGGTCTAAACGGATTTGTTGGTCGGTATGGAACCTCATGGAACTATCTTATGGCAGGAACTATTACAGCCACTCTACCGAGTGTTGTCGTTTTCCTCTTCTTCCAAAAAGCTTTGGAAAGAGGGATTGCTGCAACCGGATTAAAAGACTAAAAATAATAGAAAGATAAAATAATGACTATTCCTAAATGGGTAAATAAAGCAAACTTCTATCAAATTTTTCCAGACAGATTTTATAACGGAAACCCCAGTTTAAATCCTCCGCAAGTAGTTCCCTGGGGCAGTGATCCAACCCCTGATAACTTTATGGGTGGAGACCTTCCTGGAATTACTGAGAAGCTGAACTATCTAGCAGATTTAAAGATAAATGCAATTTATTTAAACCCTATTTTTTCTGCTGTAACTAATCATAGGTACGATGCAGTTGATTATTTTAAAATAGATCAGTATCTTGGGAGTATTGAAGATTTTGACAAGCTTATTAGAAGAGCTCACAGCTTAGGCATAAGGGTTATTTTGGACGGAGTATTCAACCATTGTGGAAACGCTCATTATGCTTTTAAAGATGTCATAAATAATCAAGCAAAGTCCAAATATGTAAATTGGTATATGATTGAGGGATTTCCAGTTATTTCTGGTCCTGAAAAATATAATTACCGAACCTGCACCGGTTGTTACTATCTACCAAAATGGAATATCTATAACCCCGAGGTCAGAGAGCATCATTTAGAGGTGGCTAGGTTCTGGTTAAACCGCGGGATTGATGGTTGGAGACTAGATGTTCCCTACTTGGTAAATATGAACTTCTGGTATCAGTTCCACGAGGTAGTTAAACATTTTGGCGAAGATAAGTATCTGGTTGCGGAAGATTGGCGCGATCCTACTATTTGGCTGAAATCCGGATTAATGGATGGGGCTATGAATTATTCGCTTCGTAACCTTGTCTTGGCCTATGCAGCTGAAAAGTTTATTGATGCATTTAAGTTTGTGGAACGGATGAATGAACTATATAAGCGCATACCTCAGGAGTTTCGTGCCGCCATGTTTAATCTGCTGGGGAGTCACGATACTGAAAGGTTGGCAACCCGTTGCAAAAATGAGACTCCGCGAGTAATAAATGCCTTTGCTCTTTTATATTCTATGCACGGTTCTCCCGTTCTGTACTACGGTGATGAAATCGGTATGACGGGTGAAAATGATCCCGGCTGCCGGGGAGGGATGAACTGGAATCAGGCAGCATGGAATCAGCAAATTCACCGGAGCGTAACTGGCTTGTTATCAGCTAGGACAAACTCCAAGGTTCTACAAGAGGGAGAGCAAGGGCTAGTAGCTTTAGACGCTGAAACAGTGCTGGTTAAGCGGCGCCTTGGAGATAGAGGGGTCGTCAGCATTGTGCACAGAGGAGCGGGCAGAGATGTGTCTTATAACCTCATCCCTTTGCGGAAAGAAAAAGCAATTTTCGGAATCCCGAGTCTAATCGGTAATTCGTATCGGGTAGATAGTGCCAATCCGTTGATTCTGGAAGGAGAGATTGACGAACGAAAGTGGTCGCTGTGAAGGGAAAATGAATGTTGCAGTGCGTTTACTACTAAATAACTGTTCAACCAGGTAGTCTGCAAATATGTCGAAAAAAATCACCATTAGAGACGTCGCTATGAAAGCGGGAGTTTCTAATTCGGCAGTTTCTTGTGCGTACCATAATCCCAAGAAACTTTCAGTGGAAACGCGAGAACGCATATTACGAGCTGCGGCAGATATCGGTTACGTAAGTAACGCTGCAGCTCGTACCATGCGAACCAATACAACTGGGGCTCTTGGTCTTTTACTACCTCAAGAGATTGATTTGGCTTTGCAAAATCCTTACTACACATTTCTCATGGAAGGAATAGGAAAAGCATGCCGTGAGGACGGATACTCCTTATTGCTGGTTCCTCCGTTCGAGGATGATTCTTCGGTTAATCTTATTCCCACTGCCGCAGTAGATGGTTTCATTGTTTCTGGGCTTGAAAAAGAGCGTGAAGAAGTTGTGGAAATCTTTAGTAAGAATATGCCCTTGGCGGTAATCGACCCGCAAACTGAACTGGAAGTCTCAACAATAGAGATCGACGACGCGAAAGCTATAGACTCACTTGTTAAAACAATTATTAAATGTGGTCATAGGCGTGTGGGGATTGCCGCAATCGAAACTAAAACGGAGCCTAGCTATCAGGCTTGGCATGGGGTAATGGGGCAGCGCATAAAAACAATTCTAGACGCTTTCGATAAATTCGGAAAAGCTTTATCAGAGGATGACCTAACCGTTTATGAAACTTCCAGTACCTATGATGGGGGAAAAGAAGCCTTCATGCAGCTATATACGGGGAATAATCCTCCTACAGTCATTATTTCTTTTAGTGACATAATAGCCGCAGGTGTAATAAGCGCGGCAACTGCTGCAGGTTTGAAAGTACCAACAGATTTGTCAGTTACTGGTTATGATGGAATGCCACAATATTTCTCTGCTTTACCGCTGACTACCGTCAGTCAGCCAATCGTGAAAAAAGGCTATTTAGCTGGACAAATAGTTCTCGACTCTATAAAAAATAAGGCAAATTCAAGTTACGATGTGCGTCATGAAATCCTGGCTGCAAAATTTATTGAGGGGAAAACACTTGGATTAGTCCAATAACTTTGGGGTGGGAGTGCCTTGAGGTTTATAAATTTGAGCTGCTTAAAATACTTGGGGGCTAATGCCCATTCTTGGCGATGCCGATTGCTCAGGCATTTAGATTTTCCAGCGGTAGCGAGTAAAAGCGAATTGAGGCTCAAGAGAATATGTTTTGGCTATATCATTGTGCGCTAGAGGCTCTACAAAAAGTGCGCTAAAGACTCTGCAAAACCTGCGCTAGAACGTCTGCAAAAAGTGCGCTAGCATCTTCTGAGCTGCATTAACCTAGGAGCGCCAGAGGAATCACTGCCACCCCGTCCTTGCGGCGGTAGGCGTAAGGACCGGTATATACCAGGATTTTATCTAGTAGCCGATTTCCGAGGCGGGTTTCTAGCCAGTTGAGGTGGCGGACGTCCTCTGCATCTATGACTGCGGAGGACTTCGCCTCGAATGCAATAGTTTTCCCATCGTAGCGCTCGATAATCGCATCCACCTCACGTTCTCCCGAAGGAGTGCGGAAATGAAAGACCTGAGATTCGCATTCTTGAGCAGCTCCCCGCAAGGTGAGCAACATCAGTGATTCAAATAGCTGCCCATAAGTTTCTAGGGTTCCTTCGGCTCCGCTGGTCAAAACATCTTCACTGATCCCCATAAGATAAGCAGCCAACCCCGGATCTGCCAGGTGATGTTTAGCAGCTTTCGATAATCGCGCGAAGGAAGTATAAGTGGGCGACCAAGAAGGAAGCGGGTCTAGAATCCAAAGTTTCTCTAGGAGATTCCGGTAGCTGCTAGTAGCTGATTTTGAAGGTAAGTCGCCCTCTGTCGGTAGTGCAGCCTTTAATATCTTGGTGTACGAAGCGGTGGTGGCGGTGGCAGCAGAATAGGCACGCAGCCATGCGCGTAACGCTGCAGGTCTACGCAAGCTAAGTCCCTGTTCGGGAAAATCTCGGTCAACTATTCTCGAAATGTAGCCATCAATACTGGCTCTGCGTGCCCGGGGAGAAAGAGTTTCAATCTGGGGGAAGCCGGTGGAACAGATGGCGCCGGCGTAATCGGAATAAGAAAAATTACTTTCCCCAGATATCGGAGTTGAAAAGGGTTTCGAAGAAAAAATATCGCGGATAAAAATCTTTGGGGTAGTGCCGGGGCGCTCCGATAAGGCTAGAGGACGCATCCGCAGCGAGATAATTCTCCCGGCGCCAGAGTGGGTGTCCACATTTTCAATCGGGGTAGCGCTGCCGGTAAAAAGAAAACGGGTATCGCTTTTTTCATCGATAAGCCGGCGGGCACCATCCCAAACCGGAGGATAGTTTTGCCATTCGTCAAGCAGCACAGTCTTGTGGGAGGTAAGCACTGTTCGCAGCTGCGAGGCGACTAGATTACGTACATCTGGAGAATCCAGTTCGAGGACGCGCTCGACTCTACGTGAAGCGGTAACGGTTTTTCCCACGCCCTTAGGTCCGTCAAGGGCGATTCCATGTAGCTCTGGAAGCAGCGCATCAAGCTCATTGTCTACGTAACGCCTTAAATAGTTTCCGGAAGAACCTGGAAGCATTATTACCTCGATTAATAGATGCTAAAAGTCGTTTTACAGGAAGTCTAGCAATCGTTTTACAGGAAGTCTAGCAATCGTTTTGCAGGAAGTCTAGCAGTCGTTTTGCAGGAAGTCTAGCAGTCGTTTTGCAGGAAGTCTAGCAGTCGTTTTGCAGGAAGTCTAGCAATCGTTTTGCAGATTTTAGGGTGGCTGCGGTATTTGCATTTACGGAGAGGCCGCTAGCTTTCGCCCGCAAGTGCCCTTTGGCCTTTATGAGCTGACCTGGCGCCTAGATATGAGATAATAGCCGGGTGCTGCGAACCTATACCGACCAGGCGATTGTCCTGCGAACTACCAAATTAGGGGAAGCGGACATGATTTTGACCCTGCTGACTCTAGAGCATGGGCAGGTTCGGGCAGTAGCCAAAGGTCTGCGCCGCACTTCCTCTAAATTCGGGGCGCGTCTTAGCCCCTTTAACCGGGTAAAACTGCAGCTGCACTCCGGGCGAAACCTGGATACCGTCACTCAAGCCGAATCGCTTAGCCTCAATGCCCCGGCGATCGCCTCCGACTACGAACGTTACCTCTCGGGACAGGTAATGCTGGAAACTGCCGAGAAACTTTCCGAAGGCGAGGCTTCACGCAGTCAATACCGTCTGCTCGCCGGGGCCATAGCGGCATTAGCAAACCGGGCGCACCGCCCGGGTATGGTGCTCTCCTCCTATCTATTGCGTACCTTAGCGATTGCCGGATGGGCGCCCGCTTTAAGCGCGTGCGCCCTCTGTGGAGCTGATGACCCCTTTAAGGTTTTCTCGGCACCTGCCGGTGGGGTGGTGTGCGAAAACTGTCAGTTAAGCGGAGGTCTTCACATCTCTATGCCAGTAATCGACCTGCTCACCGCGCTCTTGGCGGGGCAGTGGCCGCAGGTTTACCAGGCAGATGCTCTAACCCAGGGGATAGCAGAAGAAGTGGTCACCGCCTATACCGAGTGGGTATTAGAGCGAAAATTAAAATCCCTGTCAGTGATGGCACGAAAGGCATAATAAAGATATGAGAGAACAAGAGATTGTAGCAACTATTCCCCCGGGGAAAGGTGCTGCTATGCCGCAGTTATCTTCAGTTCCCTCCCATGTGGCACTAATTATGGACGGCAATGGACGCTGGGCTAACCAGCAGGGATTGCCGCGCACGGCAGGACACCAGGCCGGAGAACTATCGCTTATGGATACGCTGGCCGGGGCAGTAGAAGCCGGGGTAAAAATGGTGAGCGTCTACGCATTTTCCACCGAGAATTGGAAACGCTCCCCGGCGGAAGTGCGTTTTTTAATGGGGTATTCGCGGGATGTGATTCGCCGGCGCTCCCGGGAACTCAACGACTGGAACGTGCGCATAGTTTGGTCGGGGCGACGCGGGCGCCTATGGAAGTCAGTTATCAAGGAGCTAGAAGCTGCCGCCGACTTGACCAGGAAAAACACCGGCCTGGTGTTCAATATGTGTATTAACTATGGAGGGCGCGCAGAAATGGTTGATGCAGCGCGTGCGGTTGCCCGCCGGGTTGCGGCCGGGGAAATCGGCGAAAACCATATCCGCGAGGACACTTTGGCTAGGGAAATGTATTTAGGGGGAATGCCGGATGTAGATTTGTTGATCCGCACCTCCGGGGAGCAACGCCTATCTAACTTTTTGCTCTGGCAATGTGCTTATGCGGAACTTAGTTTTGTCCCCGAGATGTGGCCCGACTTTAAACGGGAACAACTCTGGCGCGAACTAGCAGCATTTGGAGGACGCAATCGGCGTTTTGGGGGCGCGAAAGACCAGCCTTGCTAGGCTTAAGTTTGCCTGCGTCCTCGTAATAACAAAGGCGCTAAATCTCGGTAATACTAATCCCAGAGAGGATGGGCAAACAGTCCACTCCCCAGTTTCGGCTCGAACCAAGTGGACTTAGGAGGCATGACTTCACCGGCATCAGCGACTTTCATAACCTGAGCAATCTGGGTGGGATACATATAGAAGGCACAGGCCGCGCCGTTATCTACCGACTCCTTAAGCTCGCCATCCCCGCGAATCCCGCCCACGAACTCGATGCGCTCGCTGGTGCGGGGATCTGTAATTCCCAGTAGGGGAGAAAGCACTTTTTCTTGCAGCAAAGATACGTCTAAGGAATCGGGTAGCTCTTTACCCGCGATCACCGCGGGATGGAAACTGCATGCATACCATTTGCCACCCAGATACATACTGAAGGCGCCGGGTTTTTCCGGGGGTGCGAACTCGCCGAGTTCGGTGATTACCGCAACCTGCGCTAAATCAGCCAAGAACTGCTTGGGGTTGGTGTCGCCCCAATCAAGTACTAACCGGTTATAAGGCAGGCAGCGTAAATCATGATCGGGAACTGCAACTACCAGGAACTCATTCCAAGGAGCATCGAGGCGCTGGGTGCGAGAAAGTCCCACTTTTGCCGCAGATGCCGAGCGGTGATGTCCATCGGCAATATAAAAGTAGTCTAGCGCCTCTAGGGCGCGGGCAGCCAAGGCAGTATCTGCAGCAGATAGTGGCCAAAGCTCATGGCAGGTTCCATCGAGAGTTTCGCCGGTGAGCAGCGGCTTTTCTTTAATTACCCGCGCGGTAATCTCATCGATTTTTTTATTGGCACGATAGGTAAGAAAAACCGGCTCGGTATGGGCATTCACCCGGTCAAAATGTTTAATCCGGTCGGCTTCTTTAATTGCCAAAGTTTTCTCGTGTCGCTCAATAATGCCGTTTTGATAATCGGCCACCTGGGCGCACCCTACAATCCCTACCTGGGCGGCGCCTTGCCAAGTCTCCCGGTACAAATACAGACAAGGGTGATCTTCACGGATCAGAATCCCGCGGTCAATAAAATCCGCTAGATTGGCGGCAGCCTGCTCATGCACCTGGTCGGCGTGTTGATCCACACTAAGGGGCAAATCAATTTCCGCGCGGGTGATATGCAGATAGGAGTCGGGGTCTTTGCCCTGCGCGGCGGCCTCCTGACGGTTCATAACGTCATAGGGCAGCGCCACTACCCGCGGGGCAGCCTCGCTAGTGGGACGCAGCGCACGGAAAGGACGCAACTTCGGCATCAAAATCTCCTTCAGATAAATTACCTTTAGGTCCAGCTTATCGGCTTGAATCTAGTTTTGTAGTTGCGCACTAATTACTACCGAGGGGGAAAGCTGGAAGTTGGTGCTGGTTTACGGATATTCGCGCCTAGCTAGCTGTTTGCTTAGGGAAAATATGCGACATACTCCAGCTATTTGCTGAACTTGCTGTAGGCGTCAGAGTTATAAACCCAGTCGAACTGTCCAATCATTTCCATCAGACCGTTTTCACCACAGAAAGTTTTTTTGAACCGATATAGACCAGCTGCAGGATTGAGGTCGAATATTCCTCCCATATCATATTCGCTATATCCCTGGTCGATAGCATCTTTAATTGCCTCATTGTTCATCTGATAGTTGGGGTAAAGCTCTCGATGCTCATTAGAACTAGCGGCATAGATATAGAAAGCTTTTTTGTTATAACCAAGCACAATTGCGCTGGATAGAACCTGATCATTCAGTTTGGTTTCATAGAGAGTTACCGCTGGGGGGGGGTAGGCATTAAATAGCCGCACGAAGTAATCTTTGGGGCGATAGGTGATTCCTTGGCGCTGAGCCATTACTTTGGTGAGGTCATAAAAAGTGTCGAGAGATTTTTCAAAACCTTCTTGGTTGCGATGCAAGCGAATGGTTTCCAATCCATGCTTATACGGAAGTCTAATCATGGTGCGCTTTTTGCGTTTAACTGTTTGAAAATATTCTTCGTGCGACCCCATGGATATATCTGCAATCACATGCATCCGGGGATTGGAAAAGCTATGTTCATCAGTTCCCCTAGTGGTAATCACCAGATTACCCATCCCGGCATTCCGGTAATTTGCAAGTACTTCCTCGTCGTAGGCAAACTCGGGATCCATCCTTAAAACAAAACCGTTAAGTTTTTCAATCACTGGGGAGGCCTCTTTTACCAGCGCTTTCACGGTGTCAATATCTCTAAAATCGCAGACGGGACCACGCGGGGCATACATAAAAGCATGCTCGCCATCGTTCTTGATAGAGAGTATCGACAAAGCGGCGGTTATGTTTCCGGAATCATCTTGTAGGTATACGTAGTCGCTATCCCAGTTTTCCTTTACTTTTGCCCAGTTTAGGGATTGCATAACATGACCGTGGGGACTGGAAGCAACAAATTCTTCATAGCGAGCCACCTCTTCGCTATTTGATAAATCCAAAATGGGCACGATAACGCTCCTCTTTTTTGAGATAACCAAATATGTTTCAGGATGAAATCCTCATTTAGGATACTTCACTGCCCCGGCGCGGTGCTAATACCATTAATCAGCTATTTTGAACCCGCTTAATCGGGTAGCAGATTCCGGGTAGTTTCTTTCCTCAAAAGTAATAGGTATCACGTGATTAATCGCATTTCCTCCGAGGCGTTCATTTTCAGGCTTTAGAATATCTACATGCCCCCAAGCAACTTCCGACCCTTACAGAATCTTCTCGCGGAGCTCACTAATACTCGCGCCGAAGATTGGTTCTTGTTTATGCGCGCCCGCCACGGGATGGCAACCGTCTACCAAACCTTGCACCAATGCTTCGGACAAGGAACGGTAACCACCCAGGCCTACACCTGTGTAACTGCGGTTAACCCCATCCTGGTAGCCGGGCTAAAACCCGAATACGGCGATATTGACCCGGATTCCATCGCCTTACTCCCTGATACAGCGCCTCTCCATGCCCGGACGCGGGCACTGGTGTGGCAAAATACTTTCGGAATCCTCGCCGATGCTAAGGCCGCGGTGCTGCGTTCGCGGGCTCATAATACCCCCGCGATTTTTCTGGAAGACTCCGCGCACTGCGTCGGATCTATGGTGCGTGATAAGCAGGGGGAGCCGCTTGCGGATATCTCGGTCCACTCTTTCGGGGTGGAAAAGTTACTGCCCACCAAGTTCGGGGGTGCCATCTGGATTAATCCGTGTCTGAGGGAGCGCAGCCCGCAGCATCAACGCTTCGTTGAAAAGCTAATAACCACTTGCGCCGGGGTGCGTACTCCCCAGGGGCGCGAAGAAAAAGCTATGCGCCGCTACTTTAACCAAGTGCGGGTACTCAACCATTTACCGAGGGCGCTCTCGGCTCCCTTGCGGAAAACTCTCCTAAAGACCGATAGATTTTTAGCCCCGATTATGCCGGTTGAGCAGCAAGGAAAGTTGGATCGCATTCCCGCATTACCCTCAAAATGGGTGGCAGCGCAGGCGTTAGCGCAGTTGAAAAATATCGAAGATACCCGGCGGCGACGCCAACAAGTGCAACACCTCTATCAAGAAAAGCTTACGCGGCAGCTGCACATACCTGCAGATATCAGTGATTCCCAGGCTTTAGTGCGTTTCCCGTTATTTGTTAACGGCACGCCCTCGGATAATCAGGCGGAACGGCTATTTTCTTTCTTGAGGGAGAAGGGATATTACCCGGGGCGCTGGTATCGGCCGGCACTGTTCCCCGGGGTAACAGATTACGATCTGTACAATTTCGATCCTGAGTTTTCTAACTTGCCCAACACTAAGTACCTGATTGAGAGTGCCATTAACCTTCCTACCCAGGAAAGCGTTACACGAGCCCAAGAAATCGTCTCTTTGGTAAATCATTGGGTAGAGGAGCACTGCTAATCGGCGATTTTGTATGAGGAAAGCACGCAATAACTAGTCCAACCTCCAACGAGCCCTCGGTCACAGCAGTTTTCGCCCCTGGCAGCTAGCCTATTAGACTGGGCGCGATGACAAGCAACGATAAAATGCCCCGCACCTACCATGTGCGCACCCTGGGGTGCCAGATGAACGAGCATGACTCCGAACGCATGGCGGGTCTGCTAGAAGCTGACGGATTAGTGCCGGTAGAGCTAGTGCCGGATGCTGCTGCCCGCGCCACCAACGCTGGGGACGGGGGAGCAGACGTAGTAGTAATCAACACCTGTTCCGTGCGGGAAGCCGCAGCTAACCGCTTGTTTGGGAACCTGGGGCAACTGGCCAGTGTGAAGCGGGAGCGCCCCGGAATGCAGATTGCGGTCGGGGGTTGCTTAGCGCAGCAGATGCGCGAAAAAATTATTGAAAAAGCCCCTTACGTGGACGCGGTTTTCGGTACCCACAATATTGATGTTCTCCCCGCCTTGCTGCGCAGGTCCGCCCATAACCGGCAGGCAGCGGTAGAAATCGCAGAATCTTTAAAGGTGTTTCCCTCTACTTTGCCGACCCGCCGTGAATCTGCCTATTCCGCCTGGGTATCTATCTCGGTGGGCTGCAATAATACCTGTACCTTCTGTATTGTTCCTTCTTTGCGAGGTCGCGAGCGGGATCGGCGTCCGGGGGAGGTACTCGCGGAAGTAGAGGCGGTAGTGGCGCAGGGAGCTTTGGAAGTTACGTTGCTGGGGCAAAACGTGAACTCTTACGGTGCCGGATTTGGTGATCGCGGAGCCTTTGCGAAGCTGCTGCGTGCTTGTGGAAATATCGAGGATTTAGAGCGGGTGCGCTTCACTTCCCCGCATCCGGCAGCCTTTAGTGATGACGTGATTTGGGCGATGGCAGAAACCGAAAACGTAATGCCTACCCTGCATATGCCGCTGCAGTCGGGTTCCGATACGATTTTGCGGGCTATGCGCCGCTCCTATCGGCAAAAACGCTTCCTAGGGATATTAGATAAGGTACGTCAGGCGATGCCCGAGGCCGCGATTTCTACTGACATTATTGTGGGCTTTCCAGGAGAAACTGAGGAAGATTTCCAGCAAACCCTAGAGGTAGTGGAGCAGGCGCGTTTCGCTTCCGCCTTCACCTTCCTGTATTCTCCGCGTCCCGGCACCCCGGCAGCCGATCGGGAGGATCAGATTCCTCATCAGGTCAAGCTAGAGCGTTACAACCGTTTGATTGCCTTGCAAGAAAAAATTTGCCTGGCAGAAAACCAGAAGTTGGAAGGCAGCACCGTTGAAGTTTTAGTGGCTGAGGGCGAGGGGCGAAAAGACCAAGAAACTCACCGGGTATCTGGTCGGGCACGCGATGGACGCCTAGTCCACGTGGCGCTACCTGCCGGACAGAAAGCTCCACGACCGGGAGATATCGTAACCGCGAAGGTTACTTATGGCGCTCCCCATAATCTGATTGCGGATTCCGCCCTGAACGGGGGAATGTTCTCGGTGCGTGCTACTAGAGCCGGAGATGCCTGGGAAGCGCGCCAAAGTAAAGAAGAAGCATATTCCCAGCAGGTGTCTTTGGGGATTCCCGCTATTCGTTCTCGTAGTTAGGTAGCATGGTGGATTCCTCAAAACTTCCTATCGTTGCGGTAGTAGGGCTGACTGCCAGCGGAAAATCTGGTTTTTCCCTGCAGCTAGCCGAAGCTTTGGGGGAGCGCGGAATCACCTGCGAGATTATTTCTGCTGATGCCTTCCAGCTTTACCGGGGAATGGATATTGGAACTGCGAAAGTTTCCTTAGAGGAACGCGGAGGAATTCCGCACCACATGCTAGATGTTTTGGAGCTTGAGGAAAAAGCCTCAGTAGCCGCCTATCAGCGCAGTTGCCGCCAAGTGATTGAGCAGATCCGCGCGCGCAAAGCCCTCCCGATACTGGTGGGAGGGAGCGGACTCTATGTGCGCGCCGCCCTGGATGAAATCGAGTTCCCCGGAACTGATAGCGCCGTCAGGGAGCGGATTACCGCCCAGGCGGCGCAGCTGGGGGAAGAAAAAATGCATCAGCGTCTTGCCGAAGTTGATCCAGAGTCTGCAGCAAGAATTTTGCCCAGCAACGTACGCCGAGTTATCCGCGCTCTGGAAGTCTATGAGCTAACCGGCAAGAAATTTTCCGCCACCATGCCGCGGCGGGAATACTTTCAGCCGACTTTGCAATTGGGAATCAAGTGGCCGCTAACAGTTCTCGATGAACGCATTAGCGAGCGCACCGCCCAAATGTTGGCACACGGATTTATCGAAGAAGTTGCGGAGCTAAAAAAACAGGGACTCGCGAATACCCCCACGGCATGCCGCGCCACCGGCTACCAGGCAGTCATGGATTATCTCGCCGGAAAGATAACCCACGAAGAAACCGCCGAACAAATCTCCCTGCAAACCCGGCAGCTTGCCCGCAAACAGCGCAAATGGTTCCGTAAAGACCCCAGAATCCATTGGCTAGACGGCGAAGCTGGCAGATTCGCCAACCTGGATCGAGCCCTAACCCTCCTTGGAATCGAACAGTAGCACCGCGTTACGAGGGGGCAAGATTTTTCCTCCCGCCCAAGAATTCGGAAAACGTAGCAACGTTTCCCGAATTCTTATGCCCACCGCGCCTGCTCGGATAAAACCTCGCCCCCTCGTTTAAGTTGCCTTGGCTTACCGAGCTGTCTTCATGCGGGGGCAAGGGTCGCGGCCGGTAAAAGATGCGAGAGGGGCTCGTTCCGCTTGCTCCAAGCGGAACGTGGGGTCCCCGGAGCGCTTTTACCGAGCCAGACCCGTGAACAGACCCGCGTGCTTAGCCAGACCCTACTAGTCCTCAATGACGATAGCGTGGGCGGTTTCGCGGTCAATGCGGCCGAAGTTATAGAACGCGGCGCATGCACCTTCGGGGGAAACCATGCAGGTACCAATGGGCTTCTCCGGGGAACAGGCGGTACCGAAGACCTTGCATTCCCAAGGTTTGATACGCCCAGTGAGTACCGATCCACATTCACAAGCCGGGGGATCAGGAACCCGTACGCCTGGCACGTGGTACAGCCGCTCGGCATCCCAGGCGGCGAATTCCTCGGAAATTCCCATACCGGAGTAGGGCATCCACCCGAGACCGCGCCACTCGAAAGTGTCGCGGGTAGAAAATACCCGGTCAAGTAGCCTGAGGGCTGCGAGGTTTCCTTCGGGACGCACTACCCGCGAATATTGGTTTTCGACTCGTGCTTCACCCCGTTCAACCGCTCCCGACAGGTATTGGTCGATTAACATCGCTACTGACTGCAAAATATCGAGCGGCTCAAAACCGGTTACCACCACCGGTTTGTTGTATTCTTTAGGCAGAAATTTGAAGGCATCGGAGCCGACTACCGTCGCCACGTGACCCGGTCCAATAAAACCATCAATGCGGGTTTCATCAGCCCCCACAATCGCGCGCAGGGGCGGCTCAATCTTCACGTGATTAGAAAACACGGAAAAGTTTTTTACCTGCTGTTTCTTGGCAGCTACCAGAGTAACCGCGGTGGAAGGGGCTGTAGTTTCAAACCCAATCGCAAAGAAAATTACCTTCTTATCCGGATTTTCTTTCGCAATTTTTAAAGCATCCAGGGGAGAGTAAACGAAACGAACGTCGCGCCCGCGCGCCCTCGCCTGCAGTAGGGATTCTTTAGAACCCGGTACCCGCATCATGTCCCCGAAAGTCGTCAAAATAACGTCGGGTTGGTTAGCTAACCAGAGGGCGTCATCTACCCGTCCCATGGGGATTACACACACCGGGCAGCCCGGTCCGTGAATGAACTGCACGTTTTCTGGTAAAAGATGTTCTAGACCATGCCGGTAAATGGTGTGGGTGTGTCCTCCGCAAATTTCCATAAACGCTAGCGGGCGGTCAAAGTGTTTGGCCTCCGCATTGATGCGTTCTACCAGTTTGCGCGCAAACTCGGGGTCACGGAATTCGTCAACGTACTTCATCTATTTGGTCTCTTTTCGCGGTTAAAAGATTCGGATAGGACGAGCTGGTTAAACCGAGGTGGTTTTAAATTGCTCTAGTTCGTCTTCAAACTGCCCCAGTTTCCTAATTTGATCCAAAGTGGTGGCGGCCTCTTGGGCGTCGATTTGCGACATCGCAAATCCCACATGCACCAGCACCCAATCGCCGACTTTCAAACCCTCGTCTGCCAGCAAATCCGTGGAAATCATCCGTTCCACCCCGGATAGCGAAACCTTGGCACGACCACTCTCATTTTCATCGAATGCCACGATTTCGGCAGGAACTCCCAAGCACATAGAACCCTCCTTGAGCTAACTAGATTCCAGGTTACTTGCAATTGTCAGCGCTATCAAAGATGAAAATCGGTGTCGGTTTGTGCGATTATCAAAGAGTGGATCCTAAAAACCGCCTTAATAAAGATGAACTCAAAGTAAACTCCAATATCGCGCGGGTGCGCAGTCGCGGAATGAAACTCAAAGACGACTACGTGACGCTCTCGCATGGTGCCGGCGGGAAAGCCTCCGCCGCCCTAGTTGATCAAGTTTTCGTTTCCGGTTATGGCAACGAGGTGCTTGCGGAACTAACCGATGCCGGGGTGCTGCCTTTGACCGACCTGTTAGACCAGGCAATCGGCGGTAAGGACACTGATTTTGGTGGCGGCAAGCTAGCGATGTCCACCGATTCCTATGTAGTTAACCCCATCGTTTTTCCCGGTGGCTCTATCGGGGAACTGGCGGTTAATGGTACCGTCAATGACCTGGCAGTTTCGGGCGCCATCCCCAAAGTGATTAGCGCCGGTTTCATTTTGGAGGAAGGCTTGCCAATCGCGGATCTACGCCGAGAAGTACAGGCAATGCGCGAGGCCGCCGAGAACGCGGGGGTACGAATCGTTACTGGCGATACCAAAGTGGTTCCCAAAGGCAGCGGAGACAAACTTTTTATCAACACCGCTGGCATCGGGATTGTGCCAGGTGAACGTAACCTGGGTGCTAGCCAGGTGCAACGTGGTGACCGAATCATTGTTTCCGGAGCGATCGCCGATCACGGCATGTCAGTAATGATGGCGCGTGGTGATCTGGCGATAGAAGCCCCGATTAAATCAGATACTCGCGCGGTTAATCACCTGGTTGAGGCGCTAATAGCGGCGGTTCCGCAGACTCGTTGGATGCGGGATGCTACTCGCGGCGGCCTGGGAACAGTACTAAACGAACTAGCGGTGGCTACCGGATGGGGGATTGCTATCGAGGACGAATCGATTCCGGTACACGATATGACCCGTGGTGCCTGCGATATGTTGGGTATCGATCCCATTTATGTGGCAAACGAAGGTATGTTCTGTGCGGTTGTACCTGCCGACCAGGTAGATGCGGCGTTAACAGCCCTGCGGGCGCTGCCCGGTGGGGAAGAAGCCGCTAATATCGGGCGGGTAGTTTCTAAACCGGAGTCATCGGTAGTGATGGTGACCGCTTTCGGGGGCACTCGCATGATTGACATGCTGGTCGGCGATCCGCTGCCGCGCATCTGCTAACAAGCCCCCAAAACTGCTGCCCACGCCTGCCCTAGGCTCAGCCCCCCATCATTTGGGGGTACGGTTTTGTGAGTCAAGACTTTGTAGCCACCTTCGCGCATAATCTGAGCGAAATGGCTAGAAAATAGGCGATTTAGGGCAACGCCACCGGTCAACCCCACGGTTTTGATCCTCGCTTTTTCGGCAGTTTCCCCAGCCTGGGCAGCCAATAGCTGCGCCAGTCCCAGATGGAACTGCCAGGCACGCTCGCCCACTTCCCTCTCGTCCTCAGTGAGCATCTCGAAAAGTTCCCGGTAGCTACCAAAGCGCTGAGTTTGCATCTCCGCGTTCCTATTTGCCCAAGTGGTGGCAGCATACTCTAGTTCCATTGCTGCTTGTGCCTCGTAGGTGACTGACGTGCAGATACCTAATATGGCAGCCGCGGCATCAAATAATCTGCCACAACTGGTGGTGGCGACTACTCCAAAACCACTATTTAACTGGCTTTTGACTAGTTCTAATTCGGCACTTTTTCCTTGTCGATTCCCAATCTCGCTGCTGATTTTTTGGGTAATCCCCTCCAGCTTCCAATCATGGGCAATCCCCAAGGCGACCCGCCAGGGGTAGCGCACGGCGCGATCTCCTCCCACCAGACTAAATGAGGGCAGGTGCGCGCGGCGTTGCCAAGCAGCTCCCGCAATCTCCAGGATTTCTCCGCCCCAGATAGTGCCATCTAGACCATACCCGGTGCCATCTACTGCCACAACTACCGCCGAATCCAGGTGAGAGCGCTCTGCCAACAGGCTATAGGCGTGTGCCACATGGTGCTGCACCTGTAACAACTCGATGCCGCGCTGGTCAGCGAAACGGGAAGCCCAACTGACAGTGGAATAGGCAGGGTGCAGGTCGCAGACAACTTTTTCAGGCTGCTGATGTTGGAAATTCAACATTTGGGTTACCGCTCTGTCCAAGGATTCCTGACTGGCGAGAGTACCCATATCCCCAATATGACCCGATATATGCGCCCAATCTCCACTGGACAGGCAGAAACTATTTTTTAGTTCCCCGCCTACCGCCAAAGTCGGTACTGCGGCTGCCTGCGGCAGCGGCACCGGCAGTGGTGCGTACCCCCGCGAACGGCGGGAAGGGATTGTTACCTGCGAGTTGGCCAAAAATACCGAGTCCTCCATCGGCAGGTGAATATCGCGGTCATGGAAAACGAAACCATCAGCTATTTTCGCCAAACGCGCGAGCGCGTCCTCGTTGGTAAAACACAGCGGTTCTCCCGCCAGATTCCCGGAAGTTGCCACCAGAGACATTTCGGCACATTCTGCGCTTAACAGTTCTAAGTGCAAAGGGGCGTAGGGCAATAAAATCCCCACATCCCCTAACCCGGGAGCAACCGCTGGTGCTAAATCGTATCCGGGACCAAAAGGCGCGATTACAATGGGGCGCGCCGGGGAAGAAAGTTCCGTTAACTGCTGGGGATTTAAGTGTGCAAGTCTTTGAGCAGTATCAACATTGGGCGCCATCACTGCAAACGGCTTATCCCCCCGGTTTTTCCGTTTACGCAGCCGCGCCACCGCCTCTTGATTGCGGGCATCGCACAGCAGATGAAAACCACCAATACCTTTCACCGCCAGGATTTCTCCGCGCCGCAAACGCGCACGAGCCTCAGATAGGGCGGCGGCGATTAAGGGGCGGCGATTTCCCGCTGGAGGGCGCAACTCTGGGTTTTTAGTATCGCTTACCCACAATACCGGGCCGCAATCAAAACAACTCACCGGTTGCGCGTGGTAACGCCGATTTTTCGGATCAGTATATTCTGCTCGACAGACCGGACACATCGGGAACTTAACCATAGTGGTGGTGTCCCGGTCGTAGGGCAAATCCACCATAATCGTTGCCCGCGGACCACAATTGGTGCAGGTAATGAAGGGATAGTGATAGCGCCGATTATTTGGGTCAGTCATTTCCCGGCAGCAATCCGGGCAGGTGGCGGTATCGGGGGGAATCAAAGTGCGCGCGCCAGAACGCCGCCGCGAAGACACAATCCTAAATCCATTTTCGCCCTCCTGCTCTGGAATCTCTCGAGCAATGCACTGGAGGACGCTCGCCAGGGGAGGTAGGGTCGCCAGCATTTTCGTCATGAAGTTTTCAATATCGCTGGCGGCGCCTTGGGCTTCAATAAACACCGATTCGTCATCATTGCCCACGAAACCACTGATGGGGAAGTCAGCGGCGACTTTCGCTACGTGCGGGCGAAACCCCACCCCTTGCACGACTCCGCGCAGCCGATAGGCTCGCCGCATCCCATCCTCCTCGTTTAGTGAAACCTCAACATTCTAAGCCTAGCGGTAAGCGGAAGGCAGGGAACAAGGTAAGGTTAGTAACGCCCTCACGGCGCCCCCCGCCAGACTAATAAAGGAGAAACAATGCATGAAGTTGCGCTTTCCCGCCAACTAGCTCGCATCGTTTCCCGGCATGCGGCGGGACGTGAGGTTCTAGAGGTAGAGCTAGAGGTGGGGCATTTACGACAAGTAGTACCAGAAGCATTGCAATTTGCTTGGGGTGCCGTTCGTAAAAACACTTTGTCGGGTCCTGCCCAGCTTAATATCACCGAGATTCCAGCGGTGATTGTTTGCCAAAACTGTGGATCAAAAACCCAGTTGGAGGAAGTTTTAGATTTTCGCTGCGCAAACTGTTCCTCCCGTGAGGTAGCGGTCATTAGCGGGGAAGAGTTTAGAGTAGTGTCCATAGAAGTCACGCCAGAGAGGAAACAATAATATGGGACGTTTTCATCGTCATGATGATGGCACGGTACACTCACACGATCACGGAGATCATGCCCACCACCACGATCACGGTGACTATGTGGCTGACCCGGAAGTAATCGGGGATCACTCCGGATACGACACCGAGAAAGAACGCATTGAAATCCTAGAAGATATCTATGCAGAAAACGACCACTTGGCAGAGCATAACCGTCAGGCATTCGCAGATAATAACGTGAAAGTGGTTAACCTGATGAGTTCGCCCGGATCGGGAAAAACTACTTTGCTGGAACACACTCTGGCGAAACTGCAAGGTCAGTTGCGGGTAGGGATTATCGAAGGCGATATTGAAACTCCTTTAGATGCCGAACGCCTGGACGGTTACGGCGCCCAAATATCCCTACTGAACACCGGACAAGGTTTTGGCGGCGAATGCCACTTGGATGCCCCTATGGTGCACCACACGCTGGATGGTTTGGATCTCGATCAACTTGACCTGGTAATCATCGAAAATGTGGGCAACCTAGTGTGTCCGGCAGAGTTCGACGTGGGTGAGAACGCCAAGGCAATGGTGTTTTCTATTACCGAGGGCGAAGATAAGCCTCTAAAGTATCCGGTGATGTTCCGCTCGGTAGAAATCGTGGTGGTAAATAAGATGGATCTGGCGCCCTATCTAAAGTTCGATATGGATCGGTTCCGCGGATATCTAGAACAGGTTAATCCGGGAGTAAAGGTGATTGAACTGTCTGCGCTCAATGGGGAAGGAATTGACCCCTGGATCGAGTGGCTAAAGCAACTATAAATACGTAATTTTTTTTTGCGAAATAAAATAGGTGTTTTAACAGGTTAATCAGATAAATACATGACTGAATATAATGATTTCGAGAGACGTTGTGGTCTAACTTCAATATCAGTGAGGAACCGGAAATGAGCTATGAGATAAAACCGTGGCGGGAGGGAACCCTCGCCGATAACCTTGCCAGTGCCGGGGTGAGTCGACGGGATTTCGTTAAATACTGTGCTGGACTAGCAGCCATTTTCGCGGTAGGCACGCCGGAGTTAGCACACGCCGCTCCGGCGCAAAAAGCCGCCGAAGAACTGGCCGACAAACTAGGGGCGATTACTAAACCCAATGTGGTCTGGTTGCAGCTGCAAGAATGTACTGGCTGCATGGAATCTACTTTGCGTAGCGGGGGAACCACAGTAGAAGAGGTGGTACTGAACCTGCTGTCGGTGAACTACAACGAGCTAGTAATGGCGGCAGCCGGCGAGGCCGCCGAAAAGGCGCTGGCTGATACTAACGCGAAGGAACATATCCTGGTAGTAAACGGCTCTATTCCTACCAAAGATGGCGGTATTTACTGCACGATTGGGGGGAAGACCGCCGAACAAGTCTTGCGGGAATCTGCCGAAAATGCTTCCATAATCTTGGCAGTGGGTGCCTGCGCAGTCTATGGTTCCGTGCAAGCTGCAAAACCCAACCCCACCGGTGCGGTCGGCGTAGATGAAATCATCAGAGACAAGCCGGTTATCAACGTATCGGGTTGTCCTCCAATCGGGGAGGTAATCACTGCCTCGTTAACCTATATCTTGACTCACGGGAAGACTCCCGAAGTTGATTCCGAGGGACGTCCCCTGTTTGCCTACGGTCAGCGGATTCATGACTCCTGTCCGCGCCGCCCGCACTTCGATGCGGGTCAGTTCGTACGTACTTTTGATGATGCTGGTGCTCGGGAAGGTTGGTGTCTATACGATGTGGGCTGTAAAGGGCCCTCGACTTTTAGCCCCTGCCCTATAGTCCAATGGAATATGAAAGCCGGTTGGCCGATTGGTGCTGGTCACCCCTGTATAGGTTGTACTGAGCGTGACTTCTTCGATCGGTTCAGCCCCTTCTACCAAGTGTTGCCTAGCGTTCCAGGATTCGGGGTGGAGGCTACCGCCGAGAAGGTAGGTCTTGGCTTTACCGGGGCAGTTGCCGCCGGCGTTGCCGTACACGCAGGGGTCACCGCCGCAAGAGCTGCTGCTGACCGGAAAGCGACCAAGAATTCTCCCATGGCTGCCTTCGGTGATGCCACCGATGTCGATACCGAACCACCCACCCCGGGGGAAACCACTACTGCAGAAGTACCTGAGGCAAGCAACGACAAAGACAGTGAGGCTAAGTAATGGCTGAAAAAGTAGTTATCGACCCGTTGACCCGGATTGAGGGTCACCTGCGCATTGAGATGGAAACTGCTGGCAACCAGATTAAGAAAGCCTGGAGCGTCAGTACCCAGTTCCGAGGAATCGAAACCATCGTGCAGAATCGCGATCCGCGAGATGTATGGGCCTTCGTGCAACGTATTTGTGGGGTTTGTACCTCGGTACATGCTATTGCCTCTATTACCGCAGTCGAGGACGCGATTGGTTCCAATCCCCCCGAAAACGCCCGTTTAATCCGTGGTCTAGTATTGGGGTCACAAGAAATCCAAGACCATGTGATCCACTTCTATCACCTACATGCTCTGGACTTCGTGAATGTTCCTAACGCAGCGAAAGCTGACCCTGCTAAGGCGGTAGAGTTTGCAAACTCCATCGGATCGAAGTGGCGGGGTAATAACCTGAAGCGCTTTACCGAGGTACGAGATACGGTTAAAAATATCTTGGATTCTGGGCAGCTCTCGGTGTTTACCGGCGGGTATTGGGATCACCCCGATTACCGTCTTCCTCCGGAAGCAGATTTGATGTGCGTGGCGCACTATTTGGATGCGCTGGAATTCCAACGTTCCATGATTCGGATTAACACGGTTTTCGGTGGCAAGAACCCGCACCCGAACTTCCTGGTAGGCGGGATGGCCTGTTCTATAGATCCGACGTCTTCAGAATCCATCAACCAGGTGCAAATGGATCAAGTCAAGACCTGGGTTGAAGAGATCAACGAATTCGTCAACGATTGCTATTATCCGGATGTTTTGGCTTTGGCCGGGGTGTATAAAGACTACTTCGATATTGGCGCTACTCATCCCAATTATTTGGCGGTAGGACTGGCGGGGTCGATTTTTGCAGGCGACCCCAATAAGTCGCGGCTAAAATCTCCGCATACGGCTATTAAGCCGGGGGTAATACTCAACGGGGATTTGAGTAAAGTACACCCCTTCGATCCGCACAAGATTGAAGAGTTTATCTCTTCTGCCTGGTATGAATACTCGGTAGGGGACAAGAAAGGTCTAACTCCTGACAAGGGGGAGACCACCGTAAAGTACACCGGGCCGCAGCCACCTTTCGAATGGCTGGGGGATAACGATAAATACACCTGGTCGAAGGCTCCCCGCTATGACGGGAAACCAATGCAGGTGGGGCCGGTAGCCCGGATGATACTGGCTTATGCCCAGGGGTACGAGCCGGTTAAGAAACTAGTCGACGGGGCGATTGAAACCTTGGGAATCACCCCCGATCAGATTAACTCTACGATGGGACGGACTTTTGCCCGGGCTGCAGAAGCCACGGTCTCTGCCGCCTTGCTGCGAGAGGACTATAACGCGCTGGTGGATAACATTAAGCGGGGAGACATTGAGGTTTTCGATGCCAGCAAGTGGGATCCTGGTCATTGGCCGCAAGAATCGCAAGGATACGCGTTTGTAGAGGTCGCCCGGGGGGATCTTTCCCACTGGGTATCAATCAAGAACAAGAAAGTGGAGCGTTATCAAGCAGTAGTACCCACTACCTGGTTGGCAGGAGGACGTGACGCCAAAGGTGTTCCCGGTCCCTATGAGCAATCCCTGATGGGAACGGGGACCCATCCCTTGGTAGATCCCAAGGCTCCTCTAGAACCGATGCGTACTATCCACTCTTATGACCCCTGTATGTCCTGTGGGGTACACATTCTTGATCCCGATGGGAATCTCGTTGGTGAGGCGGTGACCTCATGAGCGATAAACCGGGAACCACGACTGTAGAAAAGCCGAAAAAATTATCTAAGAAAGATTTGGCGAAGGCGAATGCAGATCGGCAAATAGAGTTTTTTCCTAAAGACGCTTCAAAGACCAAAGGAATTGAGGTCGGTGGCGGTTTTAGCTGTTCTGATATCTCCCTGCGCCGTCTGCTAGTAATGGCGGCAGTTTCCCCAAAGGGAAGCACCGATCCGGTAGATGTAGCGCTCAAAGAGTCGCTGCGCTACCGCTTCCGTCATGGTGCCCCTAACGTGGATATTCCCGCCGAGAACTTTGATCCGCCTGTGGATCGGCGCTATTCGTTGGCACGTATCAATGATATGAAGCGCACCAAGTCTGGCAAGTCGCGTAACACTATCATTGCTCGCGGCGATCTTGAGTCGGTGATGAATGTCGCCAAACCCGAGCGGGCGCTGCGTACCCTATTAAGGAAGAACGCCCAGATGGCAGGTTCGCGCGGTTACCGCTGCTTAGGGGTCGCCACCGCCACTGTAGACGAAAACGGCGAAATTAGCCCCTTCTCTATGGAGGGTTTTGTTAATGTGCGCCCAGTGGGTACCGGTCTACAAGGCGGAGAGCTCACTCCCACCAGCGAAGACTGGGTTAGGCTCAGCGTATGGTCAGGCAGCTTGCGTTTCCTGCATTGGTTTAATGTTCTCCTGATTGTTACCCTCTCAGTAACTGGGTACTACATTATGGATCCGTTCTTTGGAGATACTTTCTTCCGGGGCATTGATCCGGGATTCCTCATGGGAATTATGCGTTTCATTCACTTCACAGCCGCATTCGCTTGGCTGGCGGTGGGGGCTGCCCGCGTGATTATTGCGTTCATCTCTAAGGATCGCTATATGCGTTGGGAAACCTTCTGGCCGTTTAAGAAAAAGCAGGATTGGATAAATTTCAAGGAAACAGTAGGATTCTATCTTTTCTTAAGGAAAGAAAGCCCGCTTTATGTAGCGCATAATCCTTTGCAACAGATGGCTTACACCTCCATCTATGTTTTAGGGGGTTTCCAGATGTTGATAGGGCTGGCTCTATACGCGCTGCCCTACAAGAACACCAGTCTCTTCTGGCAGATTTTGGCGGCTCCCAACGATTGGTTGGGGATTCCCATGATGCGCTTCATTCACGCCATGATTATGTTCATGTTCTGGGGTTTCGTTATCGGGCATATCTATTTGGCCTTCCGAGCGGATTCCTTGGAACGGCATGGTGGGATTTCTTCCATGATTTCTGGAGGGGTTTGGATGCGCCGTACTTCCAAACCCTACGATGCCCCAGAACTTTAAACTGAAAGGATGCGATGAGTTCAGGCAAAAGTTTGCCCGCAGCTGAAGGTGCTCCAGAGAATACTGCGGATGGCGCCACTGCTTCAATCGCTCCAGATAGACATCGGGCATTACCTGACCTTTCTGCCGTAGATGGCACCGGCTGGGCAGGCAGCCGTTTCACGGTTCTGGCAGTCGGTAATCCGATTATGGGTGACGATGCTATTGGTCTAGAGATTCTGGCTCGCTTACAAGCCATGCTTCCCCTGCGTCCCGCCTGGCAAACCGCCGTAGCTAGGGGGGAACTAGCACTGCTGGAAGGCGGCACCAACGGTATGGAATTGGTGCCGGTAGTCCAAGAGGCCGAGCGACTGTTAATCCTGGATTCGGTAGCTCCCGGCAATGGGCGGGAACCCGGTCAAGCCTTGCGCATGAGCGGGGATCATGTGCCGCGGCTGCTTTCGATGAAGATGTCCCCCCACCAAGTGGGGTTGCTGGATGTTTTAAGCTCTGCTCGCCTAACCGGAAAAGAACCTGCTCTTTTGGAAGTTGTGGGGGTGGTCAGCGAAAAAGTAGATTTAAATTTGGGGCTGACCCCCACAGCCGCCGCGGGAATAGAACCGGCTGCCGCGTTGGCAGCGGAAGTTCTAGATTCGTGGGTTAATCCTTATCCCACTCCACCCAGGAGATCTCGACCTCCCGCCCGTGAGTGAGATTCCCGGTGGGCATCCCGCATATTGGGCACAGCAGCGCAAAGAACTCATCGATTTCTACGTCTTGAGCGCAACCGGGGCAATAGACGCTCGCGGGAACGGTATTGACTTCGAGTTCGGCAGAGGCACATATGGTACCTTCCCGGGCGATCGGCCAAGAACCGTAGAGAGCCTCCGGGACAGCTCCCGACATCGTCCCCACATTTAGCGCCACTTTTTCAACTCGGGTAACCTGATAGTTAGCGTCAGCGGCTGCTTTTTCCACCGCTTCCACTACCGAAGTTAATAACCCGAGTTCATGCATACATTCATTTTCCCAGGAGAGCCATGAAAATCAACCTAGATGAAATCATCGATCCTATGGAAGGGCGGGTAGTGGTAACCCGTGACTCTGCTGGACAGCAACAAGCTCGCTTTGACCTGCAAGGACTTCCACGAGTTGACGGGATGCTAGTAGGGAAAACGGCTCTAGAAGCCTTAAAGATGACCGAACATCTATGCGGGATTTGCCCTGTAGCGCATCACCTGGCGGGAAACCGCGCCCTAGACGTCCTGAGTAGGAGCGCTCCGCTATCCCCAGCGGCTGAGCTAACCCGCCGGTTATTACATTACGGATCCTTGGTAGAAACCCATTCCCTACGATTCTTGCTGCAAGAACGCGACAGCGGGGTGGTTTTAAAGAAAATCTCCAAGAAAATGCTGGTGGCAGCAGGATCTCCCGGACATTTTCCTACAACTGCTGTTCCGGGTGGAGTGAGTAGCTGGCCGGAAGTAGAGAACTTAAAAATCTTGCAGGAAGAGCTGCCCGCAGTCCTGCAGGTGGCGCAAAAACTTTGTGAACTAGGGTTTAACGCCCAACCGCACGCTAGCGGGTTCGGGGAATTTACCGGGGCAGAGTTAGCGCTAATTGATGAGGACGGGAATCCAGATGTTTTCGGTACGCGGGTAAGAGTGGCGCGCCAGGGAAAAACGGTAAACGAGTTTGAATTCTCCCGCTGGGACCAGCAGGTTGCGGAAGAAAATTCGGGTGCGGCGGCTCCCCACCCTTACCTACGCGGAGGTAATCCTCGCGATGGTCGTTATCGGGTGGGACCGGTGGCGCAACTTTCGGTGGGAACTTTGCCCAGTGAATTGGCGGCAGCAGCGCAAGCACGCTGGTTAGCGGGTAGTCGGGATGCGGCTAATGCCCGCGCGATTATTACTTTGCACGTCCTGGAAAAAACGGTTGCGGTGGTAGAGCAGTTATTAGCTCTGCTTGAAGCCGGCAGGCTTGAGCCTTGTCCGCAAGAAGAGCAGATAGGTTTTCAACCCGGAACTGCCACCGGGCTGGTAGATGGTCCGCGAGGGATTCTCGCTCACACTTATGCTACTGATGCTCAGGGAGTAATCAGCGCTGCCACAATTCTTACCCCCACTGCCCAAAATGAGCCTTGGCTGGCGGATCTGCTAACTCAGGCAATCAGCCTTCAGGATGCGGGTAGGGCAGATGCCCTGGAACAATCGATTCGGGAGGCTGACCCCTGTCTGCCAATCAGTTCTGCCCCGGCGGGTCAAATGGGGCTAAAAGTTGATAACCTCGAAAAGTAGCGGGGGATATCCTGGGATTAGCGGATTCCAGCGTTTGCCGCAAGAAAGGACGTAAACCATGTGCGTGGGAGTACCTTGTAAGATTCTGTCGATTGAGTCGGGGGTAATGCCCATGGGGCGTATTGATGTGGCTGGGCAGGTACAAGATGCCTGCATGGCATATCTTCCCGAGGCACGCGTGGGTGACTACGTTCTGATTCAAAATGGTTTCGCCATGAACCTTTTAACCGCTGAAGAAGCTAAGGAATCATTAGATACTTGGCGGGATTTAGGGATGATTTCCTAACTGCAGCCAGAGAAATAATCCAAAGTGGTGGCATTGCTTTCAAAATGATATTAAATTGAATGATTGAATACGCAAAATATTCAAAGGAGTTATTATGGCGTGTTTTATTGTTCCTACTGTGGAAGCAGTTGCCGTAACGGCAGCCAAGAAGCAAATTGCGAGGAAAGCCAAGAGCGGAGCCTCGCCCGAGAGTACCCAGCGTTCACTGAATCTGGTTCGCAAGCTGACTTGGCTAACCAACCTGCTATGGGGTGGAGCTTTGTTGCTGGCTTTTGAGCACCTGTGGCACGGAGAAGTGGTTCCTTATTTCCCGTTCCTAACTGCTTTGACTGAGCGTTCCACCACCCAGCAAATGCTATTTGAGATGGGGACTGTGGGTGTCGGAATGGCAGTGTTAGTGACTGTGGTTTGGGGTGTAGGAGTAGCCCTGATTCGCGCTAACGAACGGCGCACCAACCCAGCCCCAGAAAAGATCGAGGCCTAAAGGATTAGCGATGACCCTAGTAATTACGCTTTTTGCAGCAATTTGTTCCACCGCCTGGTGGTATTCCCATGCTCCCCAGTCAAAGATGCGGGTAGACCTGCTTTGCTGGATGTATTGGGGTGCCGCCCTGATGTGGACAGTTGATCTAGCCGCTGAATATATCGAAGAGGGCGCGGATGTTTTCGTGCCTCCAGTACAAGATATGCTCAACGACACCTATCTTGGTCTGTTCGTGGTGGCACTGGCCGGCGTCGTCTGGATTGGTTACCTAATCGTCAAGGATCCCCGGGGAGTACGCAACGCCCAGCTTGCCCAACGTGGCAGTGAGGCCAGCCTCGATGCGAAAGAGTTAGTGGCTTCTCGCTAACTACCTAAGTAGTTTCTCCACCAGGGGAAACTTGCTGAATAGATAAAACTAAATACTTGCGCGGGCAGATACTGATAAAGGTATCTGCCCGCGCTTTGCTATATCTGCAGTAGCTAATGAACAGGCATTAGCACCAATAAACGCGGGGAATAACTTTTTCCTCCCGCCCAAGAATTCGGAAAACGCCAAGGCATTTTCCGAATTCTTATGCCCACCGCGCCCACTCGGATAAAAGTTATCCCCCGCGTCTGTAACTGCAGCTCGCTTTGGTATATCTGCGGTAGACATTGAAGACGAGGAACAGTTATTTCCTGCGTTTTCCGGGAGTAATCGCAGGCTAGGCAGGGGACACCGCTAACAGGCGGAAACCTTTCTTCGAGGCAAGGCGGCGAGTGGGGAAACCTTGCGTACACAGCCACTTTTGCAGCGAATCTGCTCCCAGATTCTTCCCCATTACCAAAATCGCCTCTCCACCGGGTTTCAATAGTGGCAACCAGGTCAGCAGTAAGTCTTGGAGGGGTTTTTTCCCGATCCTCACCGGAGGGTTAGACCAGATAAGATCGAGCCCGCCACTGGCTTTCGTAGTCGCCAGAATCTCTTCCGGGCATCCTACCTGTAGGGAGACCCCGGCACGCTGGGCGTTAGTGCGGGTGAGGTCGCGCGCGCGTTCGCTCACGTCCACCGCCAAGACCTGTGCAGACGGGCTTAAAAGCCCCAAGGTGATGGCTAGCGGCCCCCAGCCGCATCCTAGATCTAAAAAAGTCCCGACCGCAGGGGGAGTGGGGGCGCCTGCCAATAAAATCGCAGTTGCCTTATCTAGGTGACGAGCAGAAAAAACTCCTTCGGCGCCCTCTAAACTTAGTTCTTTTCCTGCCAGCGATACTGCAATCCTGGTGCGTTCGGTGGCGTTAGCCGCCGGTTGATTCGTAAAATACTGTTCCATCACCTCTAGACTATTGTTTTTGCCCTCTTAATGCGCGGAGGTCATAATATAGGGCTAGCTATGCCTGCCAGGCGCCGAACTAACCCGGCAGATACAGGTAGGTGTAAATCGAAAGGAAGGCGGTGCGGGGTGGAAACGGAAGTCACCCAAATCGACAACGTGCTCAACCAGTACGTTACCGCCTACGCCCGGATAGATTCGTTTAAGGCAACCGAATGGGGAATCTCGGGGTATGATGCTTTCTTGCCAGATTATTCCCCTCCCGGAATTTCAGAACGCTACAACCTGCGTAAAGATACTTTGGCGCGAGTAGCAAAAACCCCTAAGAGTAGTGCTCGGGAGCTAAGAGAATCCGAAGGATTCACTCTGCTTGCCCGCGCCGAACAAGAAAAATTCGAATCCGGGTTCTTAGCCTCCGAAATCAGTGGCACTAACTCTCCTATTCAGGTCTTTGCGGAAACCTTCAAACTGATGGACGTAACCTCCGAGGCGGGAGTGGGCAACTTGACCCGCAGATTCTTGGCGCTACCGCAAGCTTTCGAGGGGTTGCGCACCACTATGCGGGAATCTAGGGATCGCGGTTACGTATTCCCGCAAGAAGCCTTGGAGATGGTGCTGGGACAAGCGCAGATACTGTCTGACCCAGGGCATGGTATTTATCAGGGGAAACGCGCAGAAATGAGCGATACCCGACTTTCCCAAATGGGGGAGCGCGCCTTCGAGAGAGGAATAACCACTGCCCAAGCTGCATTTTCTGAAATGGCGAGCTTTTTGCAGCAGGAAATCCTGCCCACCTGTTCGCCAATCGGATTGATAGACCCCCACTCCTATTTCATCTCCCTGCTCTGCGTGGGGGACAGTGAACCAGACCCGGCTGATCTTTTCGAAACAGCTAGCGAAGATTTAGTTCGCCTGAGAGCCCGATGCGATCAGTTGCGCAGTGAACTGGGGGATAAACGCGCCTATCGGCTCTCTGACCTAGAGATTGCTGACGGATTTAATGTGCTGACTTGGGCGATGGAGGACGCGTGGGACGCTTTTCGCACCAACGTAGATCCGGAGTTAGCTGAGTTGGTTAGCCCCCAGGAATCTCCCCTTAAATGGGAAAACGATCCGTACGGATGTCTAGTCCACCCCTACTATCCAGCGGGAGTTAGCCTGTCTAACAGTTCGCGGGTTCTTCCCCGTAAATGTGCAGCCAGCCGGGCGCCGCACGCATACCAAAGCAGTGAAAATCCGGCAGCTATTAGCGGCAGCGCTTTTGATTCTTTCCTAGAAATTGATGATACCTATTACGCGCTAGCCGCTCTGGAGAAAGGAATACCCGGCAGTCATCTCTACTCGCGAGCGCGAGAGGCTTACGGGGCTAATCTATTTACGCGGATTGCCGCCCATTTGCCGGCCTCCAACCTGGGATGGGATCTTTTTGCCCTAGAAATGGCTCCAGAACTTTGGGATATTCCCACAGAAATTAGTTTGTTGATTCAGGAACGCATTATGCGCTATGTGGCGCTAGCCTTAGCTGATCTGCAATTATATGGCGGTCAGGGGGAAGGTAAGTCTGCTTGGGGGCTTTCGGAAGCAATCGCCTACCTTGACGATACGGTTTCTGATCCCTGGAACCAGGTGCTACTGCGTCAGCGTTACCTGGGGATTCCCGCTCTGAGTCTGGCTCCCTGGTACGGTTGGCGTCACTGGCAGCAAGCCTATCGCCAATTCCAAGCCTCCGGGGGCAAGGGGTTTGGCGATTTCGTGCGGAAGGTAGCTCCGGCAGGAGCGGTACATTTTAAAGTTATTCAGCAGATGCTCTAACTGAGAAAACCTAGCTCAGACCGTGTTTTTATAGATGCGAGCCAGGTAAAATGGTAGTGCATCCTCCTGCTAATAAACCTTTCGAGAAAGATGACGCTGCTAGAGAAAAGCGGAGATTATTTCAGCTTATTTTACCAGAGATCATTTCAGCTTATTTTGGAAAAATAAAAGCTAAACGCGCACAATATCAACTAATAGTAATAAGTCGGTATTATTAAAGTTAATATTTTCAGTTTTCAGAAAGGCTAAGGATAACTATGCGCAGTCGTTGGCTTCCCCTAGCAGTCCTGGCAGCGGCCCTGCTTGCCGGCGGGTCTTTGAGTGCTTGTAGCAGTAATAACTCGCAAGAAAACGCCGTAGACCGGGTGTTAATTAACGGAGAGGAACCCGCGCGGGGGCTAATTCCTGCCGCTGCCGATGACGATGCCGGAATTAAGATTATTGATCTTCTTTTTGCGGGGTTAGTTACCTACGATCAGCAGGGGAAAGTAGTAAATGACGTGGCGCGGGAAATCACTGATTCTCCCGATCATAAAACCTGGACCATCCAGATGAACACTGACCGGAAGTTTTCTGATGGCACCCCGGTGTTGGCCAAGAACTATGTGCGTGCCTGGAAAGCCTCGGCGGCGCAAAAATTGGGAGCCACCACCGCTTTTGAAGCAATTGATGGCGCGGAAGATGATGGCACCGGAAACCTTAGCGGAGTAATGGCGAACGGTGACTACAAAATAACTATTAAGCTGAAACGACCGGTGGCTGACTTTTCTAATCGCCTGGGAATCAATGGTTTTTACCCGCTACCGGACAGCGCTTTTGACGGACAGGGGAAAATCAAAAAAGAGTTCGGGCAAAAACCGGTGGGGAATGGTCCTTATACCCTGGTCAGTTGGGAGCCCTCCAGTCGGATTCTACTAGATAAATCCACCACCTATCGGGGGGTACGCCAGGCGGACAACGCCGGTATTGAAGTGAAAATTTATGCCGATCTTTCTGCTGCCTACCAGGATTTATTAGCTGGAAATCTGGATGTTTTAGATCAAATCCCAGATGGGGAACTTCCTAATGCTCCCAAAGATTTGGGAAAGAACCGCAAGAGCGCAGTACAAGCCAGTATGCAAACCTTGGATATTGACTACCAGACCAAACATTTTTCTGGGGAAGAAGGAAAGCTACGTCGTCAAGCCATCTCTCAGGCGATAAATCGGGAAGAAATCATCAAAACCATCTTTTATAACACCCGGAAAGCTGCTACTGATTTCTTACCTCCCCAAATCTTGGGACATACGGATACCGGTGCTAAGAACCAGGTAGTTAAATTTGATGCCGAGGCTGCCAAACAGGCGTGGAAGGCTGCCGATGAGATTAGCCCTTGGCAGGGAGAACTGAAAGTTACTTACAACTCCAATGAATCCAATCAGCCCTGGGTAGATGCGATTTGTAACCAGTTGTCGAACACCCTGGGGGTAAAGGCAGTCGGTGACCCGAAACCTGACTTTAAGACCCTGCTTGAAATGATGGACGAACATTCCTTTACCGGACCGTTCCGAATGGGCTGGTCAATGGGGTATCCCTCCCCGAATAATCTGCTGGCGGGACGCTACGTTAAAGGTGGCAACGGCAATAAAATGAGCTACGAAAACCCCGCATACACGGAGCTTTTGACGAGGGCGCAGGCTGCTGATACTCCCGAAGCGGCAGGTAAGCTCTATCAGCAGGCGCAAACACTGCTACTAGATGATTTGCCTTCGATTCCGCTCTGGTCGCCCAGTTCTAATATCGGTTTTAGCCAGTATGTGGGCAATGTGACCACCGATTGGAAAGGTGAGGTAGCTTTTCATAAAGTTACGAAGAAATAACTAACTCGGAGGTAACAGTGGCCAATAACCAGGTTTCTTCAAATAACAATCCACAATCGGAAGAAGCCCCTCGTCTTCACCGCAAGCTAAAGGCGCGTCACCTCAACATGATCGCCATCGGGGGAGCGATCGGTACCGGACTCTTTGTAGCCTCCGGGGGTACCATCACCGGAGCAGGTCCGGGGGGCGCCCTGGTCGCTTATGGAGCCATTGGCGTCATGGTGTTCTTCTTGATGCAGTCGCTGGGGGAGATGGCCACCTATTGTCCAACCTCGGGCGCATTTGAAGTCTTCGCCACCCGCTACGTTTCCAAATCCTTCGGGTTCGCGCAAGGCTGGAACTATTGGTATAACTGGGCGATTACGGTGGCAGCAGAGCTAGTGGCCGCTACTATCGTGATGCAATACTGGTTCCCAGAATCGGTAGTTCCGGCTTGGGTTTGGTCACTGTTGTTCCTGGTAATCCTATTTGTTCTTAACGCCTTCACTGTCCGCGGTTTCGGGGAATCAGAATTCTGGTTTGCCTCCATCAAGGTAGTAACCGTGATTGTCTTCCTGGTGCTGGGGCTGCTGATGGTAATCGGGATTCTAGGAGGAGAATCCCCGGGATTTACCAACTTCACCCGGGGAGACGCCCCCTTTGTCAATGGCTTTTGGGGCATTATGGGGGTCTTCATGATTGCGGGTTTCTCTTTCCAAGGAACGGAGATGATTGGGATTGCCGCTGGGGAAACCCAGGATCCAGAAACTAACGTTCCCCGCGCTACTCGGGCAGTGTTTGTACGCATCTTGCTGTTCTATATCGGCGCGATTGCGGTTATCGCTTTCCTGATTCCCTACACTGACCCCGCCCTTTTGCAGGGAGCCAGCGCGGACTCGGATACTACCCAGGGCTTTACCGAGGCGGTCACCAAGTCTCCGTTTACCTTACTCTTTGAACGAGCTGGGATTGCGATTGCGGCAGGGGTTATGAACGCGGTTATCTTAACTTCGATTCTTTCTGCCGGTAACTCCGGTATGTATGTAGCTACCCGGATGCTCTATTCGCTAGCCAAAGAAAAGAAAGCACCCCAGATTTTTGCCCGCCTAACCAGGCATGGAGTTCCCATTGTGGCGCTGATTTTCACTTCTTTGATGGGGGCGCTTTGCTTTGCTACCTCGCGGGTAGGTACCGGTCAGGTTTATGTGTGGCTAGTTAATGCCTCCGGGCTTGCCGGTTTTATTACCTGGATGGGAATTGCCTGGTCACACTATTGTTTCCGTCGGGCATACAAGGCACAGGGGAAACCGGTGGAGGAGCTACCCTATAAGGCACTTTTCTATCCTGCCGGACCGATTATCGCCCTGATAATGTGTGCCATCGTGGTAGTAGGTCAGTCCTTGGACGTGATTACCGGGGAGTTCTCTATATTGAGTTTCTTAGGGATTTACATAGGTTTGATTTTCTTCCTGGCGCTGTGGATTGGACACAAACTGGTTACCCGCTGTCCCGCAGTTAAACCGGAAGAAGCTGATTTATCGCGCCACGTATAGGCGATAACAAGTAGAAATACCACACTGCTTTGGCTGGGGATTTCCCGGGAAATAATTCCTTAAAGCCTGAGTGAAAGCTATCCTAGCAGTTATTGCTTAGCCAAGTGCAAGTCGAAAAAATCTTGGGATTTTGTAAAAAATCCAAGCTGCAATGCTATATTTGGCTGTAATCGTGTAAACGATTTTGCTGATACATCAGCTTTTTAATGTAAGCAACAAGCTTGGAGGCAATAGTGAAACGACGGGGCGCATTGGCCCTTGCATCTGCACTTGCTTTTTCCCTGGGACTAGCCGGCTGCTCCAATGGCGACGGTGGCTCTTCCGCAGCTAAAGCAGATGACAAAGGGATTATTACTGTAAACACCGTAGAACCTCAAAATCCCCTGATTCCTACTTCTACTAATGAAACCGGTGGCGGGCGCGTTCTAGACGCGCTCTTCTCTGGCCTGGTCTATTACGAACCTAAGACTGGCGAAGCCAAGAACGAACTGGCCGAGTCGATTGAATCTAAAGATCAGGTAGTTTGGACCATTAAGCTAAAGAAGGACGCCAAGTTCTCCGATGGCTCGCCGATTAAGGCCGACAATTACATCAATGCCTGGAACTACGGGGCAAACCCGAAGAACGCGCAAATGTCTTCCTCTTTCTTCGAGGTTATTAAGGGCTTTACTCCTGGTCCGGAAGAAGAAGGAGCCGAAGCTCCCGATGTTCCGGAACTGTCGGGACTAAAGAAGATTGATGATTACACTTTCGAGGTAACTCTTAACCAGCCGACTTCTGACTTCGCGCTGCGTCTAGGCTACTCCGCCTATGCACCGCTGCCGGATGTGGCTTTCAAAGATATGAAAGCCTTCGGCCAGAACCCCACGGTTACCTCCGGTCCCTACACCCTCAAGGACAAGGGCTGGCACCACAATGAGTCTATTGAACTGGTAAAGAACGACAAATACGTCGGTCCCCGCGAAGCTAAGAATGGTGGGTTAACCTTCAAGATTTACACCAAGTCTGAAGCCGCCTATGCCGATGTGCAGTCTGGTCAGCTAGACGTACTAGATGATGTTCCAGCTGCCTCTATGAGCAACTTCCAGACTGATTTCCCTGACTCTAACGTTAATAAGCCGGTGGCTATTTTCCAGTCCTTCACGATTCCGGATCGGCTAAAGCACTTCGGAATGGATGAAGAAGGCCGCCTGCGTCGTCAAGCGCTCTCTTACGCTATTGATCGCGCCAGTATCTGTGAAAAGATCTTCCAGAAGACGCGGGTACCGGCGAAAGATTTCACCTCTCCAGCCATGCCTAACTATGACAAGGTTATGAAGCAGGTAAAGGGTGCGGAAGTGCTGAAGTTTGATAAAGCCAAGGCTAAGGAACTGTGGGCGAAAGCTGACGCTATTTCCAAGTTTGATGGCAAGTTCACCATTGGATATAACTCTGACTCCTCCCACAAAGACTGGGTAGATGCGGTTACTAACCAGCTCAAGACCAACCTAGGTATTGATGCGGTCGGCGATCCTTACCCGGACTTCAAGGGCTTGCGCGATGCCATTACCCAGGAAACCATCAAGGGTGCATTCCGCTCTGGTTGGCAGGCTGACTACCCGGGTATGAGCAACTTCTTGGAGCCCCTATACTCTAAGAACGGTAACTCCAACGACGGTAAGTACGACAACGCGCAATTCAACCAGTTGATGCTAGACATTGCGAAGCTGCCGGTAGGTGCGGAGCAGGATAAGAAGTTTGCGGAAGCACAGTCGATTCTGTTCACCGATCTGCCCGCCATCCCGCTGTGGTACTCCAATGTTCTAGGTGTTTGGAATAAAGATAATGTTTCCAACGTTGACTTCAACTGGAAGAGTGAGCCGGTTTACTACCAGATCACTAAGAACGCCTAAAGACAACGAAAAAAGTTAATACTGCAAGTAAATGCAGGCTCGGAGGCGGGTTGGAAGGCAGAAAAATGCCTTTCGACCCGCCTCCGGTTTTTTCCTGGACGCTTTAACGCGATAAGGTTTAACACAGCTTATAGTCAAGGAGAGACCTATGCTCAGATACATAGGGCATCGTCTACTACAGATGGTCCCGGTATTCTTCGGGGCAACGTTGCTGATTTTCGCGATGGTGTATGCCATGCCGGGAGATCCGGTGCAGGCACTAGGCGGAGATAAGGGACTGCCCCCCTCGGTAGCCGCCCAGATTCGCGCGGAATACAACCTCGATAAACCACTTTGGATGCAGTACCTGCTGTATCTAAAAGGAATCGTCACCCTAGATTTCGGGAAAACCTTCTCGGGTAGGGAAGTTACCGAAGTGATGGCTAATGCCTTCCCGGTAACTATCAAACTGGCTTTTATGGCGATTATCTTCGAGGCCGTTATCGGAATATTCTTCGGATTTTTCGCCGGACTCAAAAAAGGCAAACTTTTTGACTCGACTGTGCTAGTGATTTCCCTAGTAGTAATCGCGGTGCCGACTTTCGTTATCGGTTTCGTATGGCAGTTCCTATTCGGAGTAAAACTGGGGTGGCTGCCTACGACTGTAGGGGCAAACGTTAATTTCCAGTCCTTACTGATGCCGGCGCTAGTGCTGGGCGCAGTTTCCTGTGCCTATGTCATTCGCCTTACTCGGCAAGAGGTTTCAGAAAACCTGACCGCCGACTTCGTGCGCACTGCCCGCGCCAAAGGGATACCCGAAAGCCGGGTAATGACCCACCACGTGCTGCGAAACTCGCTAATTCCAGTGGCTACTTTCCTAGGTGGCGACCTGGGGGGTCTTATGACCGGCGCGATTGTGACCGAAGGTATCTTCGCGATCAACGGTGTGGGCGGTACCCTCTACCAGGCTATTTTGCGCGGGGAAGCCGCCACCGTGGTTTCCATTACTACCGTGCTGGTGCTGGTCTATATCGTCGCAAACCTGCTAGTAGACCTGTTATACGCTGTACTAGACCCGAGGATTCGCTATGAGTAACCAACTACTTCCCGGACAAAAACATTTCGTTAACAAGGTCGATGAAACCGGCCTGGGGGCAGTCGATGCCGTAGCCGATGAATCGGCACCCTCCTCGGTGTGGGGCGAAGCCTGGAAACAGTTGCGCCGCCGCCCCCTCTTTTGGGTGGCTTTGGTGATTATTGTCTTGGCAGTGCTGATGGCCGTTGTGCCGCAGTTATTTACTTCTCAAGACCCCACCTACTGCACCCTAGAAAACTCTATTGAGGGACCAAGTAAAGGTCATATTTTTGGATTCGATAAACAGGGTTGCGACCTGTATTCCCGGATCATTTATGGGGCGCGTGCCTCGATAGCAGTGGGGATTTTCTCTACCTTAACTGCCACCATTATCGGGGTAGTTTTCGGTGCTTTAGCAGGGTATTTTGGAGGAATCCTAGACGCTATCCTTTCCCGAATTGTGGATATCTTCTTCGCCATCCCCATGGTGCTGGCCGCCATCGTGATTATGCAAATGTTCAAAGAACATCGCTCTATCTGGATGGTGGTAATCGTACTGGGGGTCTTTGGTTGGACCCAAATCGCCAGGATTACCCGGGGCGCGGTGCTTTCGATTAAGAACGAGGAATACGTAACTGCGGCGCGTACCCTGGGGGTATCAAATATCCGGATTCTGCTGCGCCATATATTGCCGAATGCGGCTGCGCCGGTGATTGTCTATGCCACCGTGGCGCTGGGAACTTTCATCGTGGCGGAGGCGACCTTGTCCTTCATGGGTATTGGATTACCGTCCTCTATCGTTTCTTGGGGTGGAGACATCTCTACTGCCCAGCAACAGCTACGTACTGCGCCTATGATTTTGTTCTTGCCGTCAATCGCCTTGGCGCTCACGGTGCTGAGCTTCATCATGATGGGAGACGTAATTCGTGACGCCCTCGACCCGAACCAGAGGAAACATTAATCGTGAATCAAAATAACCAAAAGGATCAGATTATGGCAGCTGACTCGGATCAGAATCTTGCCGACCTCAGCGCCGATAACGCTGAGAACACTGCTACGCCCGTGCCTTTGCTAGAAGTAACGGACTTAGAGGTGAATTTCCAATCCACTACCGGCGTAGTTCCGGCGGTGCGCAAAGCCAATCTCACTCTCTACCGGGGACAAACGGTGGCGATTGTGGGGGAGTCCGGGTCTGGTAAATCTACTTTGGCAATGGCAATCATTGGACTGTTGCCCGGTACCGGGAAAGTTGCTGGCGGCTCCATAAAGTTTGATGGTCGCGAGCTAACCGGTCTGACTGAAAAAGAAATGCAGCAGGTACGGGGAGCCCAAATCGGGATGGTACCGCAAGACCCGATGTCAAACCTGAACCCAGTTTGGAAAATCGGCGCTCAGGTAGCAGAAGCGTTGAAATATAACGAAGCTACCAAGGGTGGCAATATCCACGAGCAAGCAATGAAAGCACTGGCGAATGCGGGTTTGCCGGATGCGGAAGCACGCTCGAAGCAGTATCCGCACGAGTTTTCCGGGGGTATGCGCCAGCGCGCGCTGATTGCCATCGGTTTGGCGGCTAGCCCGAAACTATTAATCGCTGATGAGCCCACTAGCGCCCTAGATGTGACCGTTCAGCGGCGAATCCTAGATCACCTGGAAAAAGAAACCAAAGAGCTTGGTACCTCCACCCTGTTTATTACCCACGATCTGGGACTAGCTGCCGAGCGTGCTTCGCACCTGGTGGTTATGCACCGCGGACGGGTAGTAGAATCTGGGCCGGCGCGGGAAATCTTGAACGACCCGCGCCATCCCTATACCCGGCGCTTGGTTAATGCCGCGCCCTCGCTGGCATCGCGGCGGATTGAAATAAATTATTCTCCGAAAAATACCGAAGAAGTGCCAGATACTATTGACTCGCGCACCTCCGCGGATGTAAATCTGGCGGTGGCTGCCTCTAAAGACTCGGGACAAAAAGTCATGGGTACCAACGTTCTGGGAGAGCCTTTAGAAAAGCATCTTGGTGACGAAGTAATTCGGGTTGAGCATCTGGTTAAAGAGTTTGATATCCGGGGGCAAAAAGGCAAGAAGAAGACCTTCCGCGCCGTTGATGACGTGTCTTTCAAGGTGCGCCGAGGCTCTACTTTAGCGCTGGTAGGGGAGTCCGGTTCCGGCAAGTCTACGGTTGCCAATATGATATTGAACCTGCTTGATCCCACTTCCGGGAAGGTATATTACGAGGGAATTGACCTGTCTACTTTGCGGCGCAAACAGTTATTTGCGCTGTGCCGCAAGATGCAGGTGGTTTTCCAGAACCCCTACGGATCTTTGGATCCCATGTTCTCGGTTTATCGCTGCATTGAAGAACCGCTGCGCACTCACCACATTGGGGATCGTGCTAAGCGGGAAAAGCGGGTCGCAGATTTGCTGGATATGGTGGCATTGCCCCGCAGCGCTATGCGGCGTTTCCCGAATGAGCTGTCCGGTGGTCAGCGGCAAAGGGTGGCGATTGCCCGTGCCTTGGCGCTGCGCCCGGAACTGGTAGTGCTGGACGAAGCAGTTTCCGCTTTGGATGTGCTGGTGCAAGATCAGATTCTGCATTTGCTTAACGAACTACAAGGCCGGCTGGGACTGACCTATCTGTTCATTACCCATGACTTGGCGGTGGTGCGTGAAAACGCTGACGATATCGCGGTGATGGAGCAGGGCAAACTGGTCGAATACGGGAAAGCTGACGATATCTTCGCTAATCCGCAAAAGGAATACACCCGCGAACTTATCGAAGCCGTTCCCGGTGGGGATTTGCTGAAAGCCCGCACCGGTTACCAGGTAGAGTAATCAGCTTTTCCCGTCCCAGTTTCTGCCGAGACAACCGCGAAGGTTTTATAGCGCAGGATTTTTATACCCCAAGGCCAGCAATTCCAAAAACATTTTGCACTTTGAGATGAGAATGGACGTTTAAAAGCTTCTGCAAGACGCTCTGTTAAACTCGAGGTGTTTTGCAGGTTTGTCCGAGAGAAAGATTCCAAATGAAGTTGAAGAAAACACTGTTAATGCTAACCAGTCTGGTGCTGGCACTTTCGCTTTCTGGATGCACAGGAGGCTCGGGCACCAGTGATGCGGGTAAAGCAAAAGGCGATGACTTCACAGTGGGCTTTGACGCCAACTTCCCGCCCTATGGATATAAAGATAAAAGCGGAGAGTATGTAGGTTTCGACTTGGATTTGGCAGCCGAAGTTGCTAAACGTAACGGCTGGAAACTGCAAAAACGGGCTATTGATTGGGATTCTAAAGATATGGAACTCAAGTCGGGGACCATCGACTGCATCTGGAATGGATTCACCATGAACGGGCGGGAAAAACAATACACTTTCTCTAAGCCCTACGTAGATAACTCGATTGTGTTCGTTACTAAAGCCGGATCCGGGATTAAGTCCCCGGCGGATTTGAAAGATAAAACCGTGTTGGTGCAGGTTGATTCCTCGGGTCTGGCAGCTCTGCAAGATAAGGAAAACGCGGATTTGGTTTCCAGCTTCAAAGAAATGACCCAGGTACCGGACTACAATAATGCGTTCATGACCCTAGAGGCGGGAGCCGCCGACGCGGTTGCGATTGATATTGGGGTAGCCGACTACCAGCTGGAGCAGCGCGGCAAAGACAAGTTCGAAATTATGGATCCGCCCTTCCACACCGAGCAGTACGGTATCGGGTTTAAGAAAGGTAACCAAGCCTTGCGCGACCAGGTGCAAAAGACCTTGGATGAGATGAAGAAAGACGGGACTTTCCTCAAAATCGCTAAGAAGTACCAGTTAGAAAAATCGATAGTTACTGATTAGTTCGCTGCACTGATGTTGAAACACTAACGCAGGGAGCTATGGGTAATGGATTTATCGTTTTTGCCGGAACTAGCCGGCGGCATGCTACAAACCTTCATCATCTTTGCGCTCACCCTGATTTTATCCCTGCCTTTGGGGCTGGTGGTTTATGGAGGGCGGGTTAGCCGGTTTAAGCCGCTCGCCTGGTTTATCCAGTTCTATATTTCGGTGATGCGGGGTACCCCCTTAATGCTGCAACTGCTGGTGGTGTATTTCGGTCCCTTCTTCCTTTTTGGGATGCAAATAGGAGCCGCCTACCGTTTCAGTGCCGTGATTATTGCTTTCGCCATTAATTACGCCGCCTATTTTGCGGAAATCTACCGTGGTGGTTTCCAGGCGATTCCGGTGGGGCAATCGGAAGCCGCCTTCGTCCTGGGGTATTCTTCGGCGCGCACCTTCTTGACTATCAAGTTGCCGCAAATGTTCCGTACGGTGCTACCTTCGATCACTAACGAGGTAATCACCCTGGTAAAAGATACTTCCCTAGCTTTTGCGATTGCCTACGCGGAGATGTTCACGATTGCGAAGCAACAGGCCGCCGCTAGTGCTTCTATGCTTCCCTTTGTGGCAGCGGGGATCTTCTATTGGGTGTTTAACCTGGTAGTAGCGGTAGTGATGGAGCGGATTGAAAAACGCATGGGAAGCTACAAGATTAGGTGAGGAAAATGGAAGCACTACGTATTACCGGTATGGAAAAAAGTTTCGGCACTAACCAGGTGCTGAAAGGAGTGTCCCTGACGGTCAATACCGGGGAAGTGCTAGCTATTCTGGGGCCTTCCGGTTCCGGAAAATCTACGCTGCTGCGTTGCTGTACTTTCTTGGAAGAAATGGACAGCGGAGAAATCTGTTATTTCGGTAAGCAGGCGTTAAAGAAAGAGGACGGAGTTAAGGTTTCCTTAGGCGATGAGCGCGAGTTTCGGCGCGACTTCGGGCTGGTTTTCCAAGACTTTAACCTCTTTCCTCATTGGACAGTGCTGCGAAATCTCACTGACGCCCCGATAAAGGTACAGGGGAGAGGGCGGGAAGAAGCCCAGGAAACAGCGTTGCAACTACTAAAAAGGATGAACCTAGCCGATAAAGGGCAAGCCTACCCGGCAGAGTTATCCGGCGGGCAACAACAGCGGGTGGCGATTGCTCGGGCACTGGCCTTAAAGCCCAAGATGCTGTATTTTGATGAGCCCACCTCGGCTTTGGACCCAGAACTAACCGGAGAAATCCTGCAGATTATTCGCTCTTTGGCAGCGGAGCAAATGACAATGGTAATCGTGACTCACGAAATGGAGTTCGCTGCCGAAGTCGCGGATCGCGCCCTCTTTATCGATAACGGAGTGGTATTGGAATCTGGGGATGCCAAGCAGTTAATCCGCAATCCTTCCCAGGAGCGTACCCGCCAGTTCCTCAATAAACTACGCGGGCAAAACGCTTCTGCAGATTAATAATCCTTGGTCTATGAGGCGGGATATTCATTAAGGCGCGCCATCCAGGCTTCTACGTCCTCAATAGTGCGGGGGATATCTTCCGACAGGCGGCGTACGCTGCCGTCCGCTTCCACTAGCACATCGTCCTCGATCCTCACCCCGATACCGCGTAGTTCTTCGGGTAAGAGTTGATCGTCCTGGTGGAAATAAAGACCTGGCTCAATGGTGAAACACATTCCCGGCTCTAGCTGGGCGTCCATATACATATCCCGAGCGGCTAAGGCACAGTCGTGGACGTCTAGCCCTAGGTGGTGGGAGACTCCATGCGGCATCCAGCGCCGGTATTCCCCGCCGTCCTTTGACAAGGTCTGTTCGGCGCTAACCGGCAGCACTCCCCAGGCATCCAGATGTTTAACTAAAGCTGCAACTGCTGCGTCATGCACATCTTTGAACTTACATCCCGGCTTATTGGCTTGCGCTAAGCCCGCTTCACAGGCATCGAGGACTGCGTTATACACCTTGGTCTGCACCGGGGTGAATTTGCCATTTACCGGCAGGGTGCGGGTGATATCCGCAGTATAGAGCGAATCGGCTTCCACTCCGGCATCAATCAAAATCAGATCGCCTTCACAGACAGGGCCGTCATTATCAATCCAATGCAAGGTATTTGCGTGATTTCCCGAGGCCGCGATGGTGTCGTATCCCAGACCATTGCCTTCTTCACGAGCCCGAGCCTGGAAAGCTCCCTCAATTACCCGTTCACCGCGGTGGTGCTGGGTTGCGCGTGGCAGCGCTCGAATCATGGCTTCAAAGCCTGACTTGGTAACGGCGATCGCGTGCTCTAGTTCCTTGACCTCGGCGGCATCCTTTTGCAGGCGCAGTACTGAGGCAGCCTCTTCCAGTTTTTCATCCCGACCGCGTGCGTCCTCTCCGGTTGGCAATCCGGCTTCCCTACGTACTTTCTCTACCGCCACCTGCAGGGAAGTATCGACCCCGCGAATAACCCGCAGCTGCACTATACCAGCGTCTTTAGCCAGTTGATCGGGCAGAGTATCTAAGGGGCGTGCCTGAAGCCCCGTAATCGCCTCCATTTGGGAAAGCGTCATCCGCGGTCCTACCCAGAACTCGCCGTAGGTAGAATCGGCATAAAATTCTTCGCTGCTGCGCGGGGCTTGGGGACGGAAAAATACGATTCCCCGATGGGTAGCTGCCCCTGCATTTTCGGGGGCATTTTCTAAGGGCGTCCCCTCTTTATCGGTTAGCGGTTCCAGAACTAGCGCGGCATCCGGTTCGAGCTCCCCGCCTAGCCCGGTTAGGTGGGCAAACGCGGAGTGGGCGCGGAAGCGGTAGTCGCAGTCATTAGAACGTACCTTGTAATTGCCAGCTGGGATTACCAGGCGTTCCCCTCGGAACTGGGCGCCCAGTTTTTGGTAGCGAGCTGCCAAGAAGTCTCGCGCGTGACTGGGGGTAGGGTCGGGATCTTTGCGTTCGCCCCAACCGCTGCCAATAAATTCGCGAAACGCGGGACTGCCAATCCGGCGAGAACGGTTATTTACCCGGTCTTTTAAGGGCTGCTCTTCTGCTGCTGTTAAGTTTTCTTCCATGCTTCCATCATGCCACGATGACCTAAAATAGTCCTATGGCGGCGACGCGAATCGATTTACATACCCATTCTTCCTGTTCAGATGGTACTGACACCCCAGAGCAGGTAATGTCCCTGGCCGCGCGAACAGGTTTGGATGTCGTCGCGCTCACTGATCACGACACCTTCGCGGGGATAGCTGCCGCCAGTAAAATGGTTCCGGAATGCGGGGTTACTTTGGTTCGGGGGGTAGAAATTTCTACTTCCCATCAGGGAATCACCGCTCATCTGCTGGCATATTTACCGAATCTTAAAAGCCGGGTGTTAGCGGATTTATTTGAAAAAACTATCCAGGCACGCCAGCAGCGGATGCGGGAAATGGTGCAGCGTTTATCCGCAGATTTTGATATTTCTTATCCGGCAGTTGCCGAGCAGGCGGGTTCGAGCCCCTTAGGGCGGCCGCACGTTGCTGATCTCTTGGTTAAGGTCGGGTATTTCCCGAATCGCTCTGCCGCATTTAAGCAGGTGTTAGCTACTTCCAGTAAATACTATGTGCACTATCAGGCGCCCGATACTATCGAGGCAGTGGAACAGGTAATAAAAGCTGGGGGAGTCCCGGTTCTGGCGCACCCGCGAGCCGGCGGTCGGCAGCGCCGTTTCTTGTCGGTAGACACTATTGCCCAGTTAAAAGAGGCGGGACTGTTTGCCCTGGAGGCTTTCCACCCGGAACAAAATCCGATTGAACAGGCCGAGGTCAAGGAAATAGCGGAACTTCTGGGATTGGCTATTACCGGGTCTTCGGATTATCACGGCAGCGGCAAGCCCAATCAACTGGGACAATGCCTCACGAATCCGGAAGTATTCGCGGAAATATGTAACAGGGGAGCGGGAGAACTGGTGCGTCCCTGAGAAGGGGGTAGAGGCTGCGGATGCTCACTTTATCGTTTGTAAGGAAGTTGCCACTAGAGTAGAGGTTATGACCGTAACTTTTCGAGATTTTCGTCCCCAAAATATTGCTCCGGTTTCGCTGGCGCGTCTAGTCGAAGGCTTTACCACCGAAATTGATTCTGGCTGGGAAAATGTCCAGGTGCGCGGGGTTTCGATGGCGTCTGATGAGATTTTAGCCGGGGAGGCCTTTATCGCTGTAGGCGGGGCGAATGTGCATGCCGCCAAGTTTTCCAGTGAGGTGGAATCCCTGGGGGCTGCAGCTGTGATTACTGATGAAAAGGGCGCGGAGATTGCTCGTTCCCAAGGGGTGAAAATCCCGGTGGTAACAGTGACCGATCCGCGCGAAGCGGCCTCCTTACTGGCGATTAGAGCCTTCGATAATCCGGCGGGAAAAATGAAAACCGTGGCGGTAACTGGAACTAACGGCAAGACCACTACTTGTTTTGCTGCCAAAGCTGCTTTTGAGGCGGCAGGGCTGTCCACCATGATTCTTTCCACTGCGGAAACGCAGGTGGGGGATTTGCGGATTCAGTCTGCCCGTACCACGTTTGAAGGTCCGATGTTGCAGCGAATCTTGGCTTATGGAGTAGAGCAGGGGATGCAAGCCGCGGTAGTGGAAGTGTCCGCACATGCCCTGGCTTTGGCTCGTATCGCCGGAATGAAGTTTGATGCCACTGCTTTTACTAACCTGCAGCATGATCACCTGGATTATTTCCACACGATGGAAAACTATCTGGCAGCTAAAGCCCGGCTGTGTTCTAAAGAGTTTACAGATTATAGTGTGATCTGCGTCGATGATAAGTGGGGGCAGCAGTTAGCAGCCAGTTGCGACACCAAAAACGTGACGGTATCCGCCTACGATCCGGATGCCTCAGCCGATTGGGTGGTGACTCGAAAAGTTAACAACATTGCCCACGCAGCCTGTGATTTTACTTTAACTGGGAAGACAGAACCGAATGTGGGGCGCGAGGAAGAAATTACCGTTGCCCTGCCCGGAGAGGTCAATGTCCAAGATGCCGCGATTGCCTATTTGATGGTAACCGGAATTGGGATTCCTTACGAGGCCGCAAAAGCGGGCTTAGCGAGCCTAGCCGTTCCCGGGCGCCTAGAAATCGTGGGGCGGCGCAATGAAGGAACTCCGCTGGTCATCAATGATTACGCCCACACCCCCGAGGCCTTAGCTTCGATTCTGCGCACTATGCAAGAGTTTACGCCCGGAAAACTGCACCTGGTTTTTGGTACCGATGGGGATCGTGATGCCACCAAACGGGTGCCGTTAGCTAAAGTAGCTGCTAAAGAGGCAGATATTCTCTGGGTAACTGACGAAAATCCGCGCACCGAGAATGCGGAAAGTATTCGCGCCCAGCTGCTATCCGGGATTAAAGAGGAACGCCCCGAGATGGAGAACGTTTGTGAAGTAACTACCTGCCGTCGAGACGCCATCCGTAAAGCCATTTTGGCAGCCGGCTTGGACGACACGGTAATAATCACCGGCAAGGGCGCGGAGCCCTATCAAGAAATTGAAGGAGTTTTCCACGCCTTTAACGACACCCCGGTGGCTCGCGATTGCCTAGCGGCCTATAAGAACCGCGCCCACATTAAGGGGTAATACCGTAGAAGCTAGTACCCTCACGCGTACCCCACCTGGAGGCTTTTCCGCGGGGGGGGGGTAGGATGGCTGTACTTTTGGGCGAGCTAATCCCTAATGACGTGCCTATTCTGAAACCAGGTCAAAGTCGTAGCTGGCGCCATCGTCTAGGGTATGGCCGACGGTGCAATATTTATCGATTGCCTCCTGGGATTTTTCTCGCAGTTGCGTAACCTGTTCCCCGCTGAGATTGGATAGGTTAGCTACCATTTCTACCGTCAGGTGGGAGTAGGAATCGCGGCGCTCGTCTTTTTGCGCTGCTACCCCCACTGTTGCGTCAAAGTCCTTACCCAAAGCGGCAGCAAACACGTGATCGGCGGAAAAAGTATGGCAGGTTGCCAGCGCTAGCTGCAGCAGTTCCCCGGGGGTGAATTGGTTTTCCCCCATTCCGATTTCTACTTTGGCGCCGCGACCATTTTGTCCTACGTAGTGTTTCTTGCCTTTTCGCTGTGCCCACAAAATATTACTCATGCCTTTATTGTGGCAGGAAATGGCGGTAAGCGCAGGAACATAAAAAATCCTGCAACCTAAGGCTGCAGGATTTTTACTAGTAGCGGGGGCTGGATTTGAACCAACGACCTCCGGGTTATGAGCCCGGCGAGCTACCGAACTGCTCCACCCCGCGTCGACTTGTCTATGTTAAGCAGGAGAGGTGGTTAAAGGCAAAAAAATTTGATGTCGAAGAGGTCACGTTGGGAACTATAGAACCTAAAAGGGCAGTTGAAAGGGGTTTTAGGGGAGGGGAAGGAACTGATTTAGAAAAGCAAGAACGGCGGAGCGGGCGCTAAATGGTCAAGTAAAAATCGTTAGAGAGCCAGGAAGTGGCCGTTTTATAGCGCCCGCAGGACGGTAACTACTTTTCCTAAAATAGTGGCATTATCACCGGGAATCGGTTCAAATGCCGGGTTGTGAGGGAGCAGCCAGATATGCCCCTCGCGGCGCGCCAGGGTTTTCACGGTGGCTTCGCCGTCGATCATAGCGGCCACGATTTCACCCAGTTCGGCTACATTTTGACGCCGCACAATCACCCAATCACCATCACAGATAGCGGCCTCTATCATAGAGTCTCCGTGCACCTTGAGCATGAACAGTTCGCCATCACCGGTAAAACGGGTAGGAATAGTGAAAACGTCCTCTATGTCTTGTTGGGCATCAATGGGGGTGCCGGCAGCAATTTGCCCCACCAAGGGAATCGCGTGATGGTTTAAGGGGGTTACTTCCCCAAGTTGGGCAGTTGCGGATTCGGGAGCCGGATCGCTGGCAGAAAGTGTCGTAAACTGCGGGTTTACCTCGAGCGCGCGGCTGCGTCCCGCGGCGCGTACCAAGAAACCCTGACTGACCAGATTATCTAGGTGATGTTTAACGGTGGAGGAGGAGGAAAGCCCTACCGCCGTCGCAATTTCCCGCACTGAAGGCGGGTAACCCTGAGTGCGAATCCCAGCTAACACCGCCTCGAAAATAGAGCGCGCGCGCGGACGTAAATCTTCTATATCTAAGGCGTGGTCTTGCTGTTTGCTCATCTTCCCTCCCGCTGTTAACTCGATCATAAGAAATTGTGACCCATTATGCAAACATTTGTTCGATAGATTTGTATTTTTCACTTGATTTCCCAGTATCTACTCGTTAGTATATCAAACAGATGTTCGACGAACGTTTGTTCGAGAAAGGTGTAGTCATGTCCACACAGCTTTCCTTTGATTTGGAAGAACTGGCTCAAAAGCGAGTCGTGGGTTTGGGGGACTATCAGCTGCATAAACAGGCAGTTGTAAAAACTAAGCGTCCCCGTCTGCAATTGGTTGACGCCACCTATATAGAACGTGTACGGGCAAAGACCCGTCATCCTGCGGGTTCAAAATTGCCTTGCCCGCCCGCCGTCGGTAGGGAGAACCGCACGGACGGGGCGGCTGCAGCTTTTGACTCGCTTCCACAGTGGGCGCGCCGGGCGCCCCGCACCAACAGTGATTGCTCCGTTCCTTTGACGGTGGTTCCTCCCACTGTCAAGCAGGAGCAACCATCGGTGACGCGGCGCCCGGTTCCCCAAAAGACCCGGGCGACTCGTGTTGAAGTTCCCGCCATTAGTCGCCGCCTAGCCAAAGTTTCTCTAACCCTAGTTTTTGTGGCGGGGGCGCTGATAGCCGGCGCAGGCATAGGTAGCTTATGGGATGCTAATACCATTGGGAACGGGGAAGTCACTCAGGTAGCAGGGAGTGGTGCGATAGCAGGCACCAGCGGATCTTCCGCTGATCTGCTCTTAGGGCAGTAACTTAACTTGCCGGTATTGCGGCTCTCGCAGTTAACCGTTTTCTCGGGATTTAAGGGGGTTTCCTGGGCGTGGTTTATAGCTCGTGATTGTCTTTCTGAGGGTATTGGTGCAAGAGTGTCGGATGTTGCGATAAGCTAGACCTCCAGGTTGTTTATTAATGGGGGAAATCTTGCACTGTCCGTTCTGCCATAATGATGATTCGCGGGTGATTGATTCACGTACCGCCGATGACGGGAACGCTATCCGGCGGCGGCGGGAGTGTACTTCTTGTAATAAACGATTCACCACCATAGAGTCTGCGGCTCTTGCAGTGCGTAAGCGTTCGGGAATCTTGGAGCCTTTTTCGCGCGAAAAAGTAGTAAGCGGGGTGAAGAAGGCCTGTCAAGGACGTCCAGTCAGCCACGATGACCTTGCAAAACTAGCGCAGCAGGTGGAAGAGGATCTACGTGCTACCGGGAAATCGCAAATAGATAGCCAATCGATTGGGCGCGCTATCCTCAGGCCGCTGAGAGAGCTAGACGTGGTCGCCTATTTACGTTTCGCCTCGGTGTATTCCTCATTCGACAATCTGGATGACTTTCAGACTGTCATTGATGAAATCCGTGCTGAGCAGGATGAAGCTAGTTCAGAGATAAAACCCGCAGACCGATAGCCTCTGGCAGGGAACGAATCTGGGCTACCGCGGAAACCGGGAGCTCAGAGGCAATATCGGTAAGTGCGTAACCAACTTCGCCTTCCGTTCCCAGGAGCTGTCCGTTAATGTTTACGTTTTGATCCGCAAAAACCTGGTTTACCCGACCCAGCACTCCGGGAATGTTACGGTGCAGAAATGCTAGACGATAAAGAGAATTATCGTGGGTAGAAAGATTTAGATTCGGCATATTAACACTCATCTCGGTGCTACCTAAGCGCCAGTAATCAGCGATTTTGTGGGATACGAACTGCCCGATATCGAACTGGGCTTCCAAAGTTGAACCCCCAATATGCGGGGTCAAAATGGTGTTCGGCAGTCCCAAAAGCGGGGAATGGAACTCGTTGCCATTCTTCTTCGGTTCTTCCGGGTACACGTCCACCGCAGCTCCCGAAATTTTCCCGGAACGGATATTTTCTGCGAGGGCATCCACGTCCACCACTAGACCGCGGGAAAGGTTAATGAAGATTGCACCCTCTTTCATTAACTCAAACTGGCGTTTCCCGATCAGTCCCTCGTTGGATTTGCGACCATCTACGTGTACGGAAATAAAATCGGCAGTTTTGAGTACCTCATCCATGGTGGGCAGCGCCCGGGCATTACCCATGGCTAAGCGCTGGGCGCAGTCGTAAAAGACTACATTCATTCCCATAGCTTCGGCGAGTACCGACAGCTGAGTACCGATATTGCCGTAGCCAATGATTCCCAGGGTTTTTCCGCGTACCTCGTGAGAACCAGAGGCGCTTTTATTCCAGATTCCCCGCTGTAAATCTTGGTTACGGGTTTCAATATGGCGCGCCAAGTTAATAATGTGTCCGATTGCCAGTTCCACCACCGAACGGGTATTGGAATAGGGAGCGTTGAAAATAGTGACCCCCCGCTTGGTGGCAGCCTCTAAATCAACTTGGTTAGTGCCAATGCAAAAACAGCCCACTACTTGCAGACGGGGGCAAGAAGAAATCACCCGCGAAGTGATGTGAGTTTTCGAACGAATCCCCACAATATCGGCATCTTGCAGCCGCTCAATCAGGGCGTCTTCGTCTAAAGAACCCTTAATTCGTTCTACTTCAATGTTGAAACCAGAAAAAACTTCATCCGCCACTTGGTGCGGATCTTCAAGTAGTACTGCCTTTGTCATATTTCTATCTTTTCAGCGTCGCCAGCAGTTAGCAAAACCGTCCGGCAAACGGTATTTGTCGCCTTGCTCGCAAGGTGTTACTCCCAGCCGGGAGGAAGACCTTGGGAATGTAGTGTGACTAGGCGACGCGTGGGGCGGGTCATCGCCACAAACAGATTACCGACGCTTTGAGCGCAGATATGGGCTGGTTCTAGCAAAATCACGCTGTCAAACTCTAGTCCTTTAGAAGTAACCGCATCTAAAATACATACCCGATCGCTAACTGGGTCACCGCCTACCGTAAACGCAAGTTGGGAAGATAGTTGCTGGAAAGCAGGCAAGTCCTTTTGGCTACAGATTATTCCGATCCGACCTCTGCCTTTTCCTAAGCAACTATCGAGGTACTCTAGTTCTGTTTTAAGAGTTTTTTCTACAGTGGCCGCGTCAATCGCCGTGACCCTTTCGGTTAGCAGCGAGTCCGGATCTTGCCTAACGGCCTGCACAGGATAGGGGGAGGGGCGCCCAGCTGCGCGGGTAACCGCCTCCGCTAAATCCATTATTTCCTTCGGGGTGCGATAGCACACCGTTAAATAGGTTTCTTCCTCCAGAGCGTCAGCGGCCGGCCCTAGGAGCTGGAGCCAGGAAGACCCCCCAGCGGAAATGCGCTGTGCTAAGTCGCCTACCACAGTAAAAGAGCGCGAAGGGCAGCGCCGCAACAGGCAACGCCAATCCATCGGGGAAAGTTCTTGGGCTTCATCGACCACCACGTGCCCGTAGGTCCAGGTGCGATCCTGATAGGCCATTTCCGCTAAAGACGACTGTTCGCGGGGGGCGCTTGCTCGGTTAGCCAACATTTCTGCGGACACAATGCCTGCTCCTAGACCTTGTCCTTCAATAGCAGCTTGTGCGCGAGATTGCTCCTGCTGACGGGCGAGCGCTCTATCCTTACGCGAGCTAGGGGAGGAAGCATTGGGCAGGTCTCCCAAAAGTTCCGCCAGTTCATCAAGCAAAGGCACATCGGCAGGAGTAAACTCCGCTTCCTTGGGGCGGTAAAGAATCTCTTGTTCCGCATCGCTAAAATCGTTGGCAAAACGGGCAAGAAAAGCGGGGTAGGCATAAAGGCGTCGCAAAAGATTCTGCGCAGAGTAGGGCATCCAACAAAGATTGACTGCCCGGCGCACATTGAGATTAGAACGTAAATCCTCACGCACCAAGGCTCGTTCGGACAGAGAATCGCGATTGGTTTCGATTTTTCCCAGTCCAGCGGCACTAGCTGCTGCAGCTAGTTCGGCTTCTTCTCGGCGATTCTCAGTGTCTAAATATTGGTCAGTTAGGGAATCTAAAATCTGGGCAACAAAAATTTCGCGTGCCTGGTTATGGGGTTTTCCGCTCAAACGTGCCCGGCGAATCGCTTCTTTAACTGTTTTCGGACGCAGCACCAGTTTACTGGCACCCACAGTCAGATTTTTATCAGCATCGGGAACCCTCTGTAGGGAACGTACTGCCTGCTTAATCAGCTTGACCCAGCGTAAATCTCCTTTTAGAGCCGAGATTGCGGGGTGTTCTTTTCCTTCGGCGCGGATTCCCGGCAACAAAGTTGCCATAGTGGTGGAAACCACCCCGGTTTCCCCTAGCGCCGGAAGCACTTGTTCGATGTAGCGCAAGAAAGCAGGGGAGGGACCGACTATTAACACCCCGGACTTCGCTAGACGTTCTGCCTGTTCATAGAGTAAAAAGGCGGCTCGATGTAGGGCTACGGCAGTTTTACCGGTACCAGGGCCGCCTTGGATTACCAAAATCTGGGAGGTGGCAGCGCGGATTATGCGGTCTTGTTCACCTTGGATAGTGGCGACGATATCTCCCATGTGACCAGAACGTCCCGCCTGCAATGCTGCTAACAGTGCCCCCTCGCCCTGTAGCTCAATCCCTTCTTCACGAGCATGGGATAAATTAAAGGCTTCATCTTCCAGCGAAATCACCTGCCGGCGGTGCAGAGCGATATGTCTGCGGCTCGCCATTCCCAAAGGGTGACGGGCGGTGGCTTGGTAAAAGGGAGTCGCTGCCCGGGCGCGCCAATCCATTAACACCTGCGCATGGTTATCATCTTGCAGTCCCACGCGACCGATATAGTAACTTTCACCCTGGAGCGGAGTAAGCCGTCCAAATACTAGGTTTTCTTCTACTCGCTCTAGCCGCGCTGCTTGATCTCCCAGGTGAGCTGCCATCACGTCACGTTCAGAGCGGTTTTGGGGAGAACCGGTGGCGCCATGCGCCTGGATTTGTCGTTGTCGCTGCCGGTAACGGCGACGAGCATCATCAAGAATCTGGTAGATACCGTCAACTGCCGCCTGCTCACGCGCCAGTTCTGCTGGGTCATTCAAGATGCGCCCCTTCCCTTAAGAAAAAGTAGGCAACTATTCTACCGGCTAAACATGAAAAGCCCATAGCTGGGGTGAGCGATAGGTGCGTACCTGACGCTATCCAGGTAGGCTGGAATACAGAATGGAGGGTAGATGACAAAGCAAAGCCGTTTTATAATCCCCGGTCCCGCTTATGAGGATACCCAGGCGGAAGTCCTACTCTATGCCTTTTCGGGGGCCATAGATTCTGGCGACATCGGGGGAATGATTATTGAACAGCTCTTGCACGCCCTCCCGCATGAAGAAGTTGCCCGTTTCGCCCTAGAGACTGTGCTGGATTATCGGGCGCGGCGCCCCCGAATCACTATCGAAAACTGGACGATGACCGATATGCGTTATCCCAGCTGTACCCTAGAGCGGATTACCGATTATTCCGGACGCAATATCTTGCTGTTGCGCGGCCTGGAACCGGATATCAACTGGGAAGATTTTTCTTTGGCAATCTTTGAAGTTTGCCAAAAAATGGGGGTTAAACAGGCAGTTGATTTGATGGGGATAGCTGCCAACATTCCCCATACCCGGATTCCCTTTATTAATCAGACTTCTCCCAATCCGGATATTTTGCCGCCGCAAACCGAGATGCCGGGAACCTTCATCATTACCGCCTCTTTTGGGCAGTATCTACAAATGCTTTTCAAGATGATCTCAGTGCAGGCGCGCGGAATTGTGGTGGGCGTGCCCTATTACCTGGCGGATGGACAGTTCCCGCCAGGCGCGGTCAGCGCTATCCAATACCTTTCCGAAACCCTGAACCTGGACTTGCCTATGGGTGATTTGGAAGCGGCCAGCGCCCAAATGACCCAGGAAATTAACCAGCAGTTGGATGATAATCCCGAGGCCAAAGAACTCGTGGAAAAAATGGAGCAGCACTACGATGAGGCTTTAACTCAACCGTGGGGAGAGTTGCACCCCAAATCTTTAGCCGAATCGGTCGATTCGCGCTCTGGGGACGCCATTGCCGAACGTATTGAAAGATTCTTAGCGCAGGTAAAGCCACAAGATTCTCAAGAGGACGCCGCTGACGGGCTTTTAGCTGGTCGGGATGATCTGTTAGCACATCTGGCTCAAAAGGTGGCCTCGCAACAGTTACCCGATAACGACCCGAAAATCCTGGGAAAGCTAGCAAAGCCCATTACGGAGCGAAAAGAAACTATTTCCGAGGGAGAAATGCGATCCTCAGATTCTGGGGAAACTAGGGTAACCGGAAAGCAGGGCGCGGCTAAATCTGAGGAAACAGCCCCAGGAAATACCGCTACACGTAGGCATTTTCCGCCCCGGCGCTCGCATCTAAAAGCTCGGCGTGCCAAGAATCCCTCTCAGCAATCGCGGGCAGATTTACCGGCTCCCCCTCCGCCCCCTGGTAGTGAAAATCCTGATTCCCCAGAAAATGAACCAGATAAAGCTGATGATTTTGGGGATAGCGGAAAGAACTGACCCATGAGTAAAGCGCCCCAGGCTGCCGCCGCCAAACGCGATTGGGGCAGCGATGATAGCGGCACCAACATCCTCCACGTAGATATGGATGCCTTCTTTGTAGAGGCCGAGATTCTGCGTAACCCGGCGTTGCGAGGAAAGCCGGTGATCGTAGGGGGTAAAAGCAATCGGGGAGTAGTGTCCTCAGCATCTTATGAAGCGAGAGCACAAGGGGTACATGCCGCGATGCCAGTGTCCCAGGCGAAAAGGCTCTGTCCCCAGGCGATAGTGGTTGCCTCGGGGCACGGTTACTATTCGGCGCTGTCTCAGAAAGTAATGGCGATTTTAGGGCAGATTACTCCAGTTATGGAGCAGATCTCGATTGATGAGGCTTTCTTAGATGTTTCTGGTGCGCGGCGCAGACTGGGGACTCCGCTGCAAATTGCGCAGCTGCTGCGTACTCGAGTCAGACGCGAGCTTTCCTTGCCAGCCTCGGTAGGTATAGGGCGTAATAAACTGGTAGCAAAAATCGCCTCTGCACACGCCAAACCCGATGGGATCTTGCTGGTTCCCGCAGATAGAACTTTGGATTTCTTGCGAATCCTTCCCGTGGGAGCCATCCCCGGGATTGGAGCTAGCGCGGGCGAGAAACTGCAGCGCAAAGGAATATCGACAGTCGGGCAGTTAGCCTCCCTAGATATTTCTCAAATGAACGCGTTATTTGGAAAAGCTATGGGGGTACGCCTGTACCAGATGGCGCGCGGACATGATTCGCGCAAAGTTGGCGAGGGGGCTAAAGAAAAATCTATCGGCACTGAAATAACCTTCCTCCAAGACGTGCATTCCCGAGAAACGATTGCCACAACTTTGCTGGAACAATCCCATCAGTGTGCCGCCCGGTTGCGAGCCAATAATCTTTTAGCCGGCAATGTCACCATTAAGCTGCGTGCTGCAGATTTTCGTACCTGGACGCGCTCGCGCACCCTGCGGCAGTCCACTGATGTGGCTAGGGATATCGCCCAGGCCGCTTTGGGACTATTTGCGAAAGAGAATCTTCCCAAAGGTGGGATTCGTCTTGTGGGAGTAACTACTAAAGAACTGACTTCCGCCATATCGGGAGTGCAAATGGCTTGGGGGAGTGATGGCCGCGGGCGGGCAACCGAAGTGGCGATGGATAAAATTCACCAAAAATTTGGTGATATCTCCCTCCGTCCGGCTACGCTAGTTAAACCGGGAAAAATAGATGAGGCGTCCGGTTATGGAACCGAATCTCGCTAAAACAGAGTTTTGCTTTATGCTGGAAGCACAGACGCGGAAAGGAGTGAACTACCATGGGGCTGTCTGAGAAAGAAAAACAGATTTTGGCAGAGATGGAACGCCAATTCTCCGATGTCCGCGTAGCTGCACCTCCAGCTGAAAACAGCTCAAGAGAAGAAAAAACGCGAAAGCTCAATCTTTCGCCGCGGCTGCTCGCCACTATGACCCTACTGGTTCTAGTAGGAATAGCCCTGTTATTGGTAGGGATTTCTATCTGGACAATTTCCAAGTTCTTAGCCGTTGCCGTGGCGGTAATTGGTTTCGTAGTCGTGCTATTTTCCGTGACCATGCCGATGAATCCGCGTTTCGCTAGCTTTGGGGTGAACTCCCATAAATCCGCAGGGAAGAGCAAGCCCTCTTCCAAGGGGGCTGATTCTAGGCGCAGCTTTAAACAGCGGCAAGCAGATAAATGGGATCGCCGTAATCGCGAGCGCTAGCCGATAGCCAGTTTTTCTTCCTTTTAATTTTCCGGTTACTTTTCTGGTTTGGGTTTCTCGTTTTATTATCCGGTGGGTTTCCCTGAGTATTTTTCTTGTTAGTTCCCTTCCGTTTTCTCAAAGCCGTTTTTCCGGGTCTATTTTTCCCGCGCTCAAGGAAGATATTTTTGATGCTCCCTCATCAGTAAATTTTTAGCGGAAATCGTAAATTTTTACTCCACTTCTTAAAAATCTAGTCTGCGCAGGTTAGCTAGGTAATATTTCTCTGATTTTTCTTAAAAACTCCGCGATTTGTTACTTAAGTGGGGGAAAGTGGGGTAAAGTGGAGTTATCTGGCTGGAAAGGAGGAAACCCCTATGTTCTTAGGTACCTATGAACCGAAAATGGACGACAAAGGGCGCTTAATCCTTCCTGCTAAATTTCGGGAGCAACTAGCCTCCGGTTTGGTAATTACCCGAGGTCAAGACCGTTGCCTCTACGTGTTTCCAGCGCGCGAGTTCGAGGAAATGTACCAAGAATTACGCCGGGCTCCACTTTCCTCCCGGCAGGGACGTGACTACGTGCGGGTGATGCTCTCCGGTGCCTCCGATGAAATCCCCGATAAACAAGGACGGATAGTGATTCCACCTCAGCTGCGCGCCTACGCAGATTTAGGTAAGCAGTTGGCGGTTATCGGTGCTGGTGCGCGCGTGGAAATTTGGAATGCCGCTTCTTGGGATCAGTACCTGGCTGAACAAGAGGAAGCCTTCTCGCAAACCGGAGAGGAAGTGATTCCTGGAATGTTCTGACTTGGAGAGCCTGGTCTTTTCCCGAATGCTCTGATGCCTCTTCCCCGGTAGCAGATCTTCGGGGAAAGCCCTGGTTTTCCAAAAAATCTTCACTTGCAAATCCCGAATCTCCCTAAGGAAAAATATGTCCCAAAGCGCTACTTTCGCCCACCAACCGGTGTTGGCTGAGCGCTGCATTGCGCTCTTAGGACAAGGGATTAAGCAGGTAGGACGCGAGGGGCGTGCCTTGCTTATTGACGCTACCTTGGGGTTGGGAGGACATAGCGAACTCGTATTGCAGACCTATCCCCAGGTGCGCTTAGTGGGTATTGATCGAGATAAACAGGCTTTAGCTAGAGCTGCAAAGCGTCTACGGGAATACTCGGAGCGCTTTACGGCAGTACACGCCACCTATGATGCTATTGATCAAGTTGCCGCAACCTACGGGAGCGAGGAATATCCGCTGGCCGGAGTGCTAATGGATTTAGGGGTTTCCTCAATGCAGCTCGATGACACTGCGCGCGGTTTTAGCTATGCCCGCGAAGCTGACCTAGATATGCGCATGGATCAAAGCAGCGGGAAAACAGCTGCTGATTTACTAGCTGAACTATCCACTGCTGAGTTGACCGAGATTTTACGTCAGTATGGTGAAGAAAAATTTGCTTCTAGGATAGCTCGGGAAATAGTGCGCGCGCGGGAGGAAAGCCCGATCACCTCCTCTTCCCAGTTAGTAGAGATTGTGCGGGAAACTATCCCGGCACCCGCCCGGCGCAAGGGTGGGAATCCGGCGAAGCGTACCTTCCAGGCACTACGAATAGCGGTTAACCAGGAACTCAAGATTCTTCGCAATGCCCTCCCCAAAGCGTTACAAGCTCTATCTCCGGGGGGAGTCCTGGTGGTAGAAGCTTACCAATCTCTAGAGGATCGGCTAGTTAAACGTGCCTTTCAGCAGGCAGTAGCGCCGGCGGCTCTAGAGGGGATTCCACTAACGGAAGTAAAAACTTTCCAATTGTTGATTAACGGAGCAGAGAAAGCCGGAGAGGCAGAAATAGAAAACAATCCTCGCGCCGCATCGGTGCGGCTGCGAGCAATTCGCAAATTAAGTGCGCAAGCAGAAAGGAACGGGGAATAAAATGGCTAATTCCGCCGCCCTACGACAGGTATCGCCAACTCGCAGAAGGCCGGTTCGCACCTCGGAGGTTCGCCATTTGCGAGTGGTGGGGGAAAGTCAAACCCCTAAGAAGCGTTCCCCGCTAGTAGTGAAAATCTTTGCTGCTGCCCTAACTCTGCTGGCTTTGATTATTTCTCCGTTGTTAATTAATACCCAATTAGCGGTTATTTCTTACCAAATTCATGATGATCAGGTGCAACTGGCGCAATTGCAAGAAGATAACCAAAAGTTACATTCCCAAGTCGATTCGCAATCTAGTCCCGAGAAAGTGCGGGAAGCTGCTTTGGATGCTGGGTATGTCCCAGCGGGAGAAACCGGATACGTTACCCTGAAGACAGGAAAAATTGAGGGAGGAGCTCCTCCAGTCGAGGAATCAAAGGAATAATAGGTAGCGATGGTTCAGAAGAAGCGGAACTATCCGCGCAGCGAGAGCGCTTCTTCGCGGGGGAAGGCAACCAAAAGTCGCAGCAATTCAACTGGAGTTGCTGCACAGGGGGCATCTAAATCGCAATCTCCGAAAGAATATTTAACTGCGGAAGTAGCCAAGAAGCGAGGAAGGCTGCTGCTGTTGATAGTTGCGGTAATTTCCCTGGTTTGTGCCGGCAGACTATTTGATTTACAAGTGGTTCAAGGACCATCTTTAGCTGATGCAGCTACCCAGGCTCGTACCTCTTCCACCGAGATTGTGGCTAAACGAGGGGACATAGTTGACCGTAAGGGAACGGTGTTAGCTACTTCAATCGAAGTGTATAACGTTGCCGTAAATCAGCTATTAGTTAAGGACTATATTCACCGCGAAGTGGTAGATAGTTCAGGTCAGATTGTTACCGATAAAGCTAAACTTCGCGACCCCAGAAATCGTGAAAAAATAATAGGAACCGGGGCAGCGGAAGCGGCTCGCCAACTTGCGCCTATTTTGAAAATGAATCCCGCAGTACTCGGCGGAAAAATGGTGGGAAAACGCGGATTTGTTTACCTGGCAAAAAATGTTAGTGCGCAAGACTGGAGAAAAATTCGGAAGTTAGGGATAGATGGGATTGATGCGGAGCGTCGCTACCAGCGAGAATATCCTAACGGGGCAACCGCCTCATCGATTTTAGGTTTTACTGATTACGAGGGCGTCGGGCAAGCCGGTGTGGAAGCCACCCAAAATAAGCTTTTAACCGGAACCCCGGGTAAACGTTCCACAGAGATATCTCCCTCGGGGCAAATTATTCCGGGCGGAACCGATATTTTGCAGGCGGCAAAACCGGGTAAAACAGTAAGACTAACGATTGATGCTGATTTACAAAACAGTGCGGAAAGCATCCTTAACAAACAGATTTCTGATTTTGGTGCCACCTGGGGGGTGGCTATTGTGCAAAGAGTCGGTACCGGACAGATTCTGGCGTTAGCGGATTCGGGAAACGAGCCTCCCGAGGAAGTACGAAAACGAACCTCTGGCACCACCGGCTCTCGGGCGGTGCAATACACCTACGAGCCTGGTTCCAGTGGAAAACTGGTGACTTTTGCTACCGCTTTAGAGCAAAAGAAAATAACTCCCCTAACCCCGGTGAGCGCTCCTTACGAAATCACCCTTGCCGGGCAGTCATTCCGGGATTCCCATTCTCACCCCACTTTGGCGTTAACCGCTTCGGGGGTTTTGGCGGAATCCTCTAATACCGGCACGGTACAAATCGGTCAAATGGTTACTGACAAGCAGCGTTATCAGATGATGACCGGATTAGGGATGGGGCAAAAAACTGGCATTGAAATGCCCGGCGAATCCCCGGGGATAATCGGTAGCCCGGATAAATGGGACAGTCGCCAAAGGATGACTACCATGTTTGGGCAGGGGATGGCGTGCACTCCCATTCAGATTTCTTCGCTGATCTCCACTATCGCAAACCGCGGGGTGCGGATGAAACCCCATCTGGTCGAGGGATATGAAGATCTGCAAGGGGTATTACATAAAGCTAAACAACCAGCTGCTGCGCAAAAAGTAGACCAAAATGCCGCGGCTACCTTGGTGCGGATGATGGAATCGGTAACCACCGACGAGGGTACTGCCCGCAATGCCCAGGTTTCTGGTTACCGCACCGCCGGTAAAACCGGAACCAGTGAGATTTTATCGGGCTCGGGTGCCTCCGAGGGAGTGGTGGCATCGTTTGTGGGGCTTGCCCCGGCAGAAAATCCCGAGATAGCGGTGTCGGTTGTTATTTATAAACCTACAACCGGGTTCTATGGCGGGGTAGTTGCCGGTCCGGTATTCTCACAGGTCACTGCGCAAGCGCTGACACTCTTGGATGTTCCTCCTTCTGCCACTAAGCCCAAGCTTTATCCGATTGCAGCTCAGTAGGTATTCTTAGGATAGACGTCTTTTAGGAGTGAAAATATGTGGACCCTAGGCTGGATTGCCAATGCCCTTAACCGGTCTTGTCAGAATCCGGATATTGAAGTTACCGGACAGGTAGTCACCGATTCACGTGAGGTTAAACCAGGGGATCTCTATGTGGCACGGCGCGGTGAACACTCTGATGGTCACAGTTTCTTAGCGGCAGCAAAAAACGCGGGAGCAGCGGCGGCAATCGTTGAACGCTCGGAAGAGGCTGAAAAAGCGGGGATTGCCTATATTCAGGTTCCGGAAGCTACACGGGCATTAGGGTGGCTGGCTCATTCCCATTTAGCGAATCTGCGATCCCAAGCGAGCGGCAACAAACCTATTTGCGTAGGGATTACCGGTTCTGCGGGTAAAACTACCACTAAGGATTTGCTGTCTTCCTTACTCCAGTTGCGCGGGGCAGTAGTGGCTCCGGAAAAGTCCTATAACAACGAGGTCGGGGTACCCTTAACCATTCTGCGTGCGGATGAAACTACCGACTTTTTGGTGTTAGAGATGGGGGCATCCGGGGCGGGGCATTTGGCGTTACTTACTGAAATTGCCCCTTTGGATATGGCGATTGAGCTGATGGTGGGGCATGCCCACCTAGGCGGATTCGGCAGTATTGAAGGCTTGGCGCAGGCCAAGGCGGAACTGCTGTGGGGACTGCGAAACTTCCCAGGGAAGCGTTATTGGCCGCTTAGCGAACCGGCTTTGCAGGCAAAAGAAGTTTTCGCGCAAGACGGATATCGCGATGCCTTCCCGGTTTCTTCCGCTGCCCCCTCCCTAGCCATCTTGAATTTGAACGATAAGCGAGTGCAGCAAATGGCTTCGGGTCAGGCAATACGCTATTTTGGGGAAAATGACGCTGACTCCGCTGGGGAAATCAGTAAGCATCACGTAGGGGTTTACGCCTCCCAAGTAAAGATAGATGACCAGGGGCGAGCCGAATTTTTAATGACTCGCGGGCAAGAAACTCTCAAAGTGAAATTAGGGTTAGTAGGTAGGCATAATGTCTCCAATGCCCTGGCGGCAGTGACTGTCGCTACTGAGCTGGGGGTTTCTCTAGCGGACGCAGCTCACGTCCTCGAAAAGGCTCATCCGCTATCACAGCACCGCTTGGATGTGCGGGAAATCGATGCCGGGATTACCATCATCGATGATTCCTATAACGCCAATTTGGATTCGATGCGTTCGGGAATAAAAACCCTACAGACTTTAGCGAAAGCTAAAGGGCAGGGACGCGCGATAGCAGTTTTAGGGGAAATGTTGGAACTGGGGGAGGATTCCGATAGCCATCACCGCCTGGTTGGGCAAGCGTGCCGGGAGGCAAACCTTGACCTAGTTATCACTGTGGGGAAAGCGGCAAAACCTATTTACCAGACAGTTTCTGACCACGCCGAGGCACAACACTGTGAAAATGCCCAGCAGGCGCTTAAAGTGGTAAAGCAGGTTCTAACTCCCGGCGATACGGTATTGATTAAAGGATCTAACGGATCTGGGGTCTGGAAAATTGCAGACGCCCTTACAGGAGGTGACGAGGGCTAATGGTGCCTTTGGGAATAGCGCTTTTAACCTCTCTAGTTATCTCGTTAGCGGGGACACCGGTGCTTATTCGGCTGCTCCGCAAACACCAATACGGTCAGTTCATTCGCAAAGATGGTCCTACCGCGCATTACACTAAACGCGGTACCCCCACTATGGGGGGAATTGTAATAATTTTAGCTACGGTCTGCGGTTGGATTGCCGCGCACATTGCGTCTTGGACTTTCCCCTCAGCCTCGGGATGGCTACTAATGCTGTTGATATTAGGGCTGGGGCTGATTGGATTCCTTGATGACTACATAAAAATTTCCCGGCAGCGTTCTTTAGGTCTGACAGGATGGGCTAAAATAGCTGGTCAGCTGGCGGTAGGTACCACTTTTGGGGTGTTAGCTTTACTATTTCCTCGCCGGGAAGAAACCGGGATAGCGATTACCCCCGCCTCTACCAAAATTTCGCTGGTGCGCGATATAGACGGTCTGGATTTGGCATTTGCGGGCGTAGTAGTAGCCTTTATTCTTTTTGCAATCTGGGCAAACTTTCTTATCGCTGCCTGGTCAAACGGGGTGAACCTGACTGACGGTCTAGACGGTTTAGCCTCGGGCGCCTGCCTATTCGCATTCGGTGCCTATACCGGGGTGGCTACCTGGCAGTACTATCAACGTTGCCCGCTTAGGCAAGTTGCTCCCCAGGTAATGGATGCTTGTTACGAGGTACGTGATCCGGCAGATTTAGCCATTATTTCTTTGGCAATAGTCGGTGCCTGTTTTGGCTTCTTGTGGTGGAATACTTCTCCTGCCCAGATTTTCATGGGGGATACCGGTTCCCTGGCTCTAGGTGGAGCTTTCGCCGGACTATCGATTTTGACGCGCACCGAGTTCCTGGCAGTTATCATCGGCGGGTTATTCGTGATGATCGTAATGTCGGATGTTATCCAGGTGGGGGTATTTAAACTAACCGGTAAACGGGTGTTCAAGATGGCGCCTTTGCACCACCATTTCGAGTTAAAAGGCTGGAAAGAAGTAACCATCGTTGTTCGATTCTGGATTATTGCCGGGCTTTTTGCGATTGCAGGAGTGGCTCTCTTCTATGCCGAATGGGTGGTTGCAATCAAGTGACAAACCAAATGTGGGCAGACCGGCGGGTCTGTATTATCGGTTTAGGCTCCTCCGGACGCGCCTGCGCTGAAGTGCTGACCACTTTAGGAGCGAAAGTATCCGGGATTGATGACCAGGAAGAGGCAGTAGAGCGCTGCTCTCAGGACTATCCCCGGGCGCACTTCTACCAGGCGGATCAAGAAAGCTGCGCAGCTCTCCTCGATAAGATTTCCCCTTCCCTAATAGTAGTCAGTCCCGGGGTTCCTCCCCGTCACCGCGCTTTTTCCTGGGCGAGGGAGCGCCAGGTGGAACTGTGGGGCGAGGTGGAGTTAGCCTGGCAGATTCAAAAAACCGCAACCGCGCGTCCCGATACCCCTTGGCTTACTATTACCGGTACTAACGGGAAAACCACCACCGTGGGGATGACGCGTTCAATCTTGCAGGCTGCTGGATACGAGGCGCTCGCGGTAGGCAATGTTGGGTCTCCGGTGGTGTTGGCGGCAGCTAACGCTAAAGCCCAGGTGCTAGCGGTGGAGCTATCCAGTTTTCAGCTACACACTATCAGGACGCTATCGCCCCTGGCGGCGGTATGTTTGAATCTTGATGCTGATCATCTTGATTGGCATGGCAGCCAACAGGCTTATGCGGCAGCAAAAGCGCGGGTATATGAACGCGCCCAAAAAGCTGCCCTCTATAATCAGCAAGATTCCCAGACTCTGCAAATGGTGCTGGATGCCGATGTAATCGAGGGTTGCCGGGCAATCGGTTTTACTACCGGTACTCCCGATATTTATCAGCTGGGCATAGTAGAGGACATGCTGGTAGATCGCGCCTTTAGCGCTAATCCTCGCCAAGAAGCAGTAGCGTTAGCGGGCAGAGGGGATTTCCACTACTACCAGGCAGAACCGGGGATTACCGTCTTGCAAGATGCACTGGCAGCTGCCGGTTTGACCCGGGCATTTGGGGTAGAGGCACAAGCGGTACGCGATGGGATACGCGAGTTTGTTCCCCAGGCGCATCGGCGGGTAACAGTTGGTCGAGCAGCTGACGTTACCTGGATAGATGACTCGAAAGCTACCAATACTCATGCGGCTGCAGCCTCCCTAGCGGGGAGTTCTCCTAATTCGGTGGTCTGGATTGCCGGCGGAGATGCCAAGGGGCAGTCGTTTGACCAGCTAATTCCCGAGGTAGCCAGCTGTTTGCGGGGGGTAGTGCTAATCGGAGAAGATCGCTCCGCTCTGCGTCAGGCTTTAGCGCAGCATGCACCGCAAGTGCCGGTGGTAGAAGTTGCTGGTCACGAGGACATGATGTTTTCCGTGGTAAACGAGGCGGTAGCACTTTCGCGCCCCGGAGATCAAGTAATCTTGGCTCCCGCCTGCGCCTCCTGGGATCAGTTCGCAAACTATTCTCAGCGAGGGGATGCGTTTGCCGAGGCTGTATCCCGTTTGGAGGGATAGGATGGTCAAGGGTAAAGCGGCGAAGAAAAAACAGAAATCCCGCAGCGGGGTTACCGGGGCAGTAAAAGCAAAAATTCCTCGTATCAAAGTGGAACGAGCTCCCAGTTTCCGCTCCGATAACCCAGAAGATAAGCGCCAGCTGCTTACCCTGTGGCGTTCTATCACCCGTAATCCGCTCTTCGACTACCAAATGCTATGGTTCCTGATTATTGCGCTGTCGCTTATTGGATTGCTAATGCAATTTTCAGCTTCAGTTATCCTGGAACTTTCTGCCGGAATTAATCCCTACTGGGGAATCATCCGTCCCTTGGTCATTATCGCTATGGGATTCGCGGTGATGATTTTTATTTCGCGCCTGCCCGCCGGAAACCTAGAAAAATATACCCTTATTTTCATATTTCCCCTGGCAGTGGCGGGACAGTTAGCGGTTTTTACCGGCCTGGGTCGCGCCCAAGGAGGTAACCGTAACTGGGTATATGTTCCGGGCATCAACCAGGTATTCCAGCCCTCGGAGTTCTTAAAAGTTGCTTTTATCCTGCTGCTAATCACAGTGTTTGTTAGTGGTAGATGCCAGATAGATTCCTTTAGTTCACTTGCAAAATGGGTGGGAATACCCTTCCTGATAGTGGTAGCCACGGTAATGGGTGGTCACGATATGGGAACCTTGTTAATCTTCGTTTCTATTCTGTTGTGCGTGCTGCTGGTAGCGGGGATTTCTATGCGTTGGTTGGGGGCGGGAATCGCCTTGCTCGCCCTGGGGGCAGTCGGTGCGGTAATGGCTTCTTCTTCGCGGCGACGCCGGGTACTTTCCTTCTTAAATCCCTCACAGGCAGATCCCATGGGCTCAGGACTGCAGCCGCTACGCGCCAAATGGGGGCTCGGAACCGGGGGGCTGACCGGGGTGGGGCCGGGGGCTTCGCGGCAAAAATGGAACTACCTGCCAGAGGCACATACTGACTTTATCTATGCCATTTTGGGAGAAGAGTTCGGACTAGTGGGAACGTTGCTAGTGCTGTTACTTTTCGGGTTGCTAGCTTGGATACTGTGCCGACTCGTTATTCATTCCGCGAATCCCGCTACTCGAATCTGCGCGGGAGGAACTTTGGGGTGGATAATCGCGCAAGCTTTAATAAACATCCTGGTAGTAATCGGATTCTTGCCGGTAGTGGGGGTACCTTTACCGCTAGTTTCCTCGGGAGGATCTACTGCTTTGGCAACCCTAATACAGATGGGAGTGCTCTTAAGTTACGTGCGCGCCGAACCGGGAGTAGCCCAGGCGGCAGCACGCAGACCAAAATATCTACGTGCCACTAGTGCAGTGAGATGGGGGAAACGCAATGGAAAATAGGAAATCGGTACTCTTAGCCGGAGGGGGAACCGCCGGTCACGTTAATCCTCTACTCGCGGCGGCGCGTTGCCTGCGGGATAAAGGATGGCAGGTGACGATTGTTGGTACTAGGGAAGGGAAAGAAGCCGAGCTAGTACCGGCAGCCGGTTTTGAGCTGAACACTATCCCGCGAATCCCGTTACCACGTCGTCCTTCTCTGCAGTTTTTTACTATCCCCACCCGGATGCGTGCGACCGTGCGGAAAATCGAATCCTTGATTCAGCAGAACAAGGTGAGCGTGGTGATCGGCTTTGGAGGATACGTATCCACTCCCGCCTATTTCGCGGCGCGGCGCGCGCAGGTACCTTTGGTGATTCATGAACAAAATGCCCGTCCCGGGTTAGCTAACCGCTTGGGGGCGCGCTGGGCAAAAGTGGTCTCTTTAACCTTCCCCTCCACGAAACTACAGGCTAAACGGGGGAAAACTGTTTGTATTGGTTTGCCCCTGCGTCCCGAAATAGCGGCTCTGGCTAAGAAACGTCAAGATCGGCAGGAACAAGGACGGCAGCGCCAGGCGGCATTGAAATCTTTTGATCTTAATCCCCAGTTACCAACCCTGCTGGTCACCGGGGGATCGTTGGGGGCGCTTTCCTTAAACCAAGCAATGCAAGCCGCACTGGAACAGCTACCGGAAAACATCCAGGTGATTCATCTAACCGGGAAAGGTAAAGATGAGCCGGTGCGGCGCGCCCTGCCCGAATCCCTAAAAGCTCGCTACTGCATCTTGGATTATTTAGTAGATATGGAACGAGCTCTAGCCGCTAGCGACCTGGTGGTTTGCCGTTCCGGGGCGGGAACGGTAGCGGAGATGACTGCCTTAGGGTTGCCCGCTATCTATGTGCCACTTCCAATTGGAAACGGTGAGCAACGCCTTAACGCCTTGGATGCGGTCAGAAGTGGGGGAGCGCTATTGGTTGATAACGCCAAGTTTAATGCGGATTTCGTTACCGGAAAGGTAATGCCTTTGCTGTTGTCACCAGAACGCTTGGAACAGATGTCGCAGGCAATGCCAAAAGAAGGGACTGACGCCGCGGAGAAACTGGCAAAAATCGCTGAGGAAGTAAGCAGATGAGTAAGGAAAAATATCATTTTATTGGGGTCGGCGGAGCCGGAATGTCGGTGGTGGCGCAGCTTTTTTTCGCGCGTGGCTGGCAGCTTACCGGCTCAGATCAAAACGATTCTGCTAACCTAAAAAAACTACGAGAACTGGGGATTCACTGTTGGGTGGGCACCAGGCCACAGCTGATTACCTCGGAAATGACCGTCGTCTATTCCAGTGCGATTCACCCTGACAATCCCGAATTTGCGGCGGCTAAAGCTGCCGGATGCAAGTTCCTGCATCGCTCGCAGGCGCTTGCCTTAGCCTCCGCTGATTGTAAGTTCGTGGCAGTAGCAGGTGCCCACGGCAAAACCACTACTTCGGGAATGTTGGCGCAAACTTTTTCGCAACTAGGCGCCGATCCCTCCTTCGCGGTTGGCGGGGTAGTGCGCCACTATCAAACCGGCGCTCACCTGGGTAAAGGTGACTATTTTATTGCCGAAGCCGATGAATCCGACGCTTCTTTCCTTAATTATCGCCCGCAGGTAGCAATCATTACTAATATCGAGCCTGATCATCTGGATAATTATGGATCTGCTGAAAAGTTTGAACAGGCATTTTTTGACTTCACCAATTGTATTAAGCCTGGTGGGACCGTGATTCTTTGTACCGATGATCCCGGTTGCTGCCGTTTATTAGCGCGGCTACGCAGCCCGCAGGGGGCGGCTGCAGACCAGAAAAGTAAAATCCAGATGCTGGGGTATGGCATAAAAAATCCTCCCGCCGGTCTTGATCGTTTTTGTCAGGTTAAACCGCAGGAAGAAGAACCCGCCTCCGTGTCTGCAGAGTTTATCCTGGGGGAGGAATCCACAACGGTACGCCTGCCGATGCCGGGACAACACAACTTATTGAATGCGGCAGCAGTGTTTCTAGCTGCGCAGGTAGCAGGTTTTTCTGGTTCTGAAATCTCCCAGGCTTTAGGGGATTTTGCGGGAACTGCACGCCGCTTTGAAACTAAAGGGGAAGTGGGGCGAATCCGGGTAATTGACGACTACGCTCACCACCCCACCGAGGTAGAAGCACTGATGCATCAGGCACGCGAGGCTGCTGTTACCGGACGGGTGTTGGCGCTGTTCCAGCCGCATCTATATTCGCGTACCCGCAACTTTGCTTCCCGTTTTGCTTCCGCCCTGGATCTAGCTGACCAGGTAATAGTTTGCGATATTTTTGGAGCGCGTGAAGATCCTATCCCCGGGGTTACCTCCCAGATCATTACCGACAAGATGCAGCACGGCAGTTATCTGCCAGATCGAGATACTGCTGCACGCCTCCTCGCCGAAGCCGCGCAGCCAGGAGATTTAATCCTAACGGTGGGAGCCGGGGACGTAACTGCAGCGGGAGCAGTTATTTTGCGTACTTTAGAGCAAAGGTTTGCCCAGTGAGCAATCGCAAATCTTCCTTTTCGCGCCGCCCGAAAGCCACCGAAGTCTCGGGGAAAACCCGGGCGGGTAAAAACCGTAGGCAAGCGGGCAGTAAAAGCGAAAAAGCCCTGTCAAAACCGCGCGCCCGGCAGGTAACTTTAGCCTCCAGGGATCGGGCGGTAGTTTCTAGCGGTCTGGCGCAACGGCGCCAGGAAATAGCCCAGGTTAAACGGCGGCGGCAGTTGCGGCGTGTCGTCATCAGCGTCCTAATCACCATAGTTGTAGTAGCTTTGGGATATCTGTTCTGGTTTTCCCCGGTTTTTGCCTTGGACCCCGCGCAAACTCGAGTAATGGGAGCCAGTGCGCAAGCGCCTGCTAAAGCGGTAAAAGACGAGGTTGCCGGCTATGAAGGTAAACCCTTGCTACGCTTGCCTACCAGGAGAATAGCGTCCTCACTACAAAAAGAAAATCCTTGGATTAAACAAGCGCAGGTTAAACGGGAGTTTCCCCAAGGGCTTGCCGTCTATCTGACCTTGCGCCAGCCGGTAGCCCGAACTGCACAAGGCGCGGTAGTTGACTTAGAGGGGAAAGTGTTACCCGCAAACGGGCTTGAGGTGTCAAAACTGGTAGAGGTAGGGAGTAACTGTCCGCAAGCGCGCGCAACTGATTGCTTTAAGTCAGTGACTCAGGTGATAAACTCCCTTCCCCCCGAACTTAAAGAAAAAATGGATAGCGCCCAGGTGGTGCGGCTAGATAATGTAGAGCTGCAGCTCAAATCGGGAGCCAAGGTGGTTTGGGGTGCCAGCCGCGATAACCAGAAAAAAGCGCAGGTGCTGACGGTACTTTTGCAGCGCGAAGGCAGTGTCTATAACGTCACCGATTATGCACACCCTACGATTACTGGTTAGCACGTAGACGAGGGACATAGATTCAAAGTCCAGCTAGCAAGGGAAAACAAGACCTTGAAGGCAGATTTCACTGACACGCCTTGAAAATAGAGCAGTGCCTTGTATGGGGTAGGCTTTGAGGGAGTAATGAAGGGAGAAAAGTCCATGAGCAACAGCGTCAGCGATATACCGACATATCGTTACACCGCCAAGATGGCAGGGGAAATCGAAGAAAAATGGCAGAAGTACTGGTCAGAGCAAGGTACTTTTAATGCCGATAACCCGGTGGGTTCCCTAGCTGGTCCCTTGGCGGAAAAAGAATCATTCTTCGTGATGGATATGTTCCCTTACCCATCCGGTAAAGGGCTGCACGTGGGACACCCCCTCGGTTATATATCTACTGACGTAACTGGACGTTTTCAACGGATGCAAGGAAAGAACGTCCTTTACACCATGGGGTATGACGCTTTTGGTTTGCCCGCGGAACAGTATGCGGTAACTACCGGGCAGCATCCGCGCAAGACTACCCGGGAAAATATCTCCACTATGCATCGCCAGTTGGCGCGCATTGGTCTTTCCCATGATCAGCGGCGTTCTTTCGCTACTATTGATCAGGATTATTACCGCTGGACACAGTGGATTTTCTTGCAGATTTTCAACTCTTGGTACGACCCGGAGGCAAAGCGCCCAGATGGGGGGAAAGGCGCGGCTCGTCCCATTCAAGAGCTAATCGATAAGTTTAGTACCGGGGAAAAGGCTTTGCCCGAGGGGGCGAAGTGGAGTGAATTAACTCCCAAGCAGCGCGAGGATGTCCTTGAGGATTACCGTTTAGCCTACTTGTCTTATGCCCCGGTTAACTGGTGTCCGGGATTGGGGACGGTACTGGCTGATGAAGAAGTAACCTCCGAGGGGCGCTCCGAACGGGGTAACTTCCCGGTATTTCGGTCTCACTTACGGCAATGGATGATGCGGATTACCGCTTATGGTGACCGTCTGATTCAGGATCTAGCTACTTTGGATTGGCCGGAAAAAGTGCGCACTATGCAGGAGAACTGGATTGGACGCTCCCACGGTGCCACGGTAACTTTCCAAACCGAGGGACACAACCTGCAGGTTTACACCACGCGCCCCGATACCTTATTTGGAGCCACTTTTATGGTGGTAGCGCCGGAACACCCGCTGCTTTCCGGACTGGGGCAAAGCGAACTTCCCCAGGGCGCCGCCCAGATTCCTGCGCAGTGGCCACAGGGTACCCGGAAGGCTTGGACCGGGGGATATGAAAATCCGCAGCAGGCAGTACGCGCTTACCAGGAACAAGCGGCCGCCCGTAGCGAGCTTGAACGCGGAGAAGATGCCCGGGAAAAGACCGGGGTATTTACTGGTTTATTTGCGACCAACCCGGTTAATAATTGCCAGATTCCTATTTTCACTGCCGATTACGTGATGATGGGGTACGGTACAGGAGCGATTATGGCGGTTCCTGCCCACGATCAGCGTGACTGGGATTTCGCTAAGAAATTCGACCTAGACATTATCTACACCATTACCCCCGCCCCGGATGCGGATGAAGACGCCGCTTGGATAGGCGACGGGGTTATCCAGAATTCGGCTAATGACCAGATTTCTCTGAATGGTTTGGGTAAAGCCGAGGCTATTAAGAAGATAACTTCTTGGCTAGAAACTGCGGGACTGGGGGAAGCTACCACTACTTATCGCCTGCGGGATTGGTTATTCTCGCGCCAACGCTACTGGGGAGAGCCCTTCCCGGTGGTCTATGACGAGGACGGAGTGGTACACGCCCTCCCTGAATCAATGTTGCCCCTGGATTTGCCGGAGGTAGATAACTTTTCTCCGCGTACTTTTGCCCCCGACGATGCTGACTCTTCACCCGAGGCTCCACTTGGGCGCGCCGAGGACTGGATAAAAGTAGAACTGGATCTAGGACAAGGTAAAAAAACCTATTACCGGGACACTAACGTGATGCCTAACTGGGCAGGTTCCTGCTGCTACGAGCTGCGCTACCTCGACCCAGGGGAAAAGGATTTCCTAGCTAACCCCGAAAATGAACGTTACTGGATGGGGCCGCGCGAGGGTGCATCCTCGGGAGGTACCGATCTTTATGTCGGCGGGGTAGAGCACGCGGTCTTGCACTTACTCTATGCACGTTTTTGGCACAAAGTACTCTATGACCTGGGACATTTATCTAGCCTGGAGCCTTTCCATAAGCTGTTTAACCAAGGCTATATCCAGGCTTATGCCTACACCGATAAACGGGGAGCCTACGTGCCGGCATCAGAAGTAACAGGTGATGAGGCTAGCGGGTTCACCTATCAAGGGGAGCCGGTAAATCGTGAATACGGCAAGATGGGTAAATCCCTCAAGAATATCGTCACTCCTGATGATATTTGCGCCGAGTATGGGGCGGACACTTTCCGGGTATATGAAATGTCGATGGGACCGCTGGATATGTCGCGTCCGTGGGAGACCCGGGCAGTGGTGGGCTCCCAGCGCTTCTTGCAGCGGCTGTGGCGGAATGTGATTGATGAAAACACTGGTGAAGTTACCGTTAGCGAGGACGCGCCTGATTTGGAAACCCAGCGCGCCCTAGCCAAGGCGATTGCGGCAGTTACCGAGGATTATCGGGAAATGCGTCTCAACCTGGTGGTTTCGGATCTGATTGTGCTCAATAATCATTTGACTGCGCTGAAGGCGGTTCCGCGTGAAGCCGCGGAGGCGCTGGTGTTAATGATTTCTCCGCTCGCTCCCCATATTGCCGAGGAACTTTGGAATCGGCTGGGACACTCCTCCTCGCTGGCACGCGAGCCTTTCCCGGTAGTAACCGATGAGTCCTTACTGGTAGAAGAGGAAATTACTGCGGTGGTACAGATCAATGGCAAGGTGAAATATCGCCTGCAAGTTCCACAATCGATTTCTGCGGAGGAACTGGAAAAGCAGGCTTTGGAAACCGAAGTGGTCAAACGGAATCTGGATGGCGCTGAGCCTTTGAAAGTGATTGTCCGGGAACCGAAATTAGTAAACGTAGTAATCAGAAAGAAGAAGTAACCGCTACTGAAAACTAAAGGAAGTGAGCTTTTTCGTTTCCAATAGTTGTAGAGTTTTAGCCCGGAGATATATTAAGGAGCAAACTTGAGCCACGAAATCTGGACGCTGAAAGCGGGCAAAGATTCGGTGTCGATAGCTAAAATCGGAGCAACGGTTTTAGATTGGCAGGTTGAAGACCTCTTTGAGGAGCCTTGCGCGGTTCCCACACCTTTAGATGATCCGCGGGAGCTGGAAATGCGTACCGTGCATGTCATCGACGGTTATCGGGATGAGGCAGAGGCACGCGAGATGGACGGCTTCCGCAGCGCGCTGCTCGCTCCCTGGTCAAATCGTCTGCGTGACGGTAAATATACTTTCCAAGGACGCGAATATGATTTCCGGGGTAAGACCGTGGGCGGGGCGCTGGCATTGCACGGTCTGGTGACCAATCAGCCTTTTGAATTGCTGGAGTCTGGGGAAGATTTCCTGCGGGCAAAAGTACAGGTGCCAAAGCTAGACGCCTATCCTTTCGAGGTGGAAGTAGAAGTTACTTACCGTCTCAGCTCTAATCCGCACCGGCTGTCGCTAGATTTGCTTGCCAGAAATAATGGCGAGGGCGATGCCCCGATTACTTTAGGTTGGCATCCATATATTGCTTGCCAAGGGGGCAGCGTAGAAAATACTCGAGTTACGGTACCCTCTCAGGTTCGCGTACAAACCGATAACAATCTGATTCCAGAACCGGGAATCAAAGGATTTTCCACGCAAGCTTATCCGGTTACTCTGGTGCACCGCCGCGACATTGACTGGGGGATGACCTCTTTGGTGGCCGAAGACGGGGTAGCTACCGCTTTAGTTGACCATGCTGATGGATCGCAGACTGCCGTAGAGCTAAAAGATGCACGTCAGGGTCTGGGGTTAGCTACCCTGCATGTCTACACCGCCCAAGATTTGGCTTATCGCCGGGGATTGTCGGTGGCTGTGGAGCCGCTGCTGGCAATGACGGATGCTTTCAATCGTCCCGAGTGTGCAGAACTGATTACGGTACCGCCTGGTGGTGTCCAAGAATTACATGCTGCGTTAGAACACCGCAGTCCGCGACAGCTTTCTTAGTTTAGGAAGATATCTGGATATCCGACCTAGGTACTAGCTGTCTCACACTTATAAATCCCGCCGCAACCGCCCGAAACCTCGCGGTTGCGGCGGTTTTTTTTTCTACTAAAATCCGAGTTTACGCAGGTAAATACGCTATTTTTTAAAAGTTTATGTGGCTTCGCTTACTTTTAGGGAATCTGGTTTGACGCTGGGGGCTGAGGGCGGTAACTTTGTATTCGTTGCCGAGCGCAGAGGCCGGCGGGAGAAAAACTTTCCCGCCGCTTATTTTTTGCTCGCGACGAATCCTGACCGGTCAGTTTTGGTTGGTTTGTGGTTTGGTTGTTTGTGTTCTCGATAGTGTGTTTTTTTGTTTTGTTTGTGTGGGATTGGACTGGGCTTGCCTTGTTTTTGGGGTGGGTTTGGTTTTTTCTTGTTTTTGTTTTTTTGATGCTGATGATTTTGGAACGTTTTGTTTTTTGATTGTTGGTGTTTGTTTTTGCTGGATTGTTTTCTGGCTTGAACCATTTTTGGTCTGGCTTTTTTGGTTGGATCGTTTTTTTGCCTGCTGTTTTTGGTGGGTTGTTTTTGGTTTTTGTTGGAGAGTTTGATCCTGGCTCAGGATGAACGCTGGCGGCGTGCTTAACACATGCAAGTCGAACGGGATCCAAGGGGTGCTTGCACTTTTTGGTGAGAGTGGCGAACGGGTGAGTAACACGTGAGTAACCTGTCCTTTTCTTTGGGATAAGCATTCGAAAGGGTGTTTAATACCTTATGTTCTGTCTGCCTCGCATGGGGTGGGTGGGAAAGGCTTTGGCCGGATTTGGGTGGGCTCGCGGTCTATCAGCTTGTTGGTGGGGTGATGGCTTACCAAGGCTTTGACGGGTAGCCGGCCTGAGAGGGTGGTCGGTCACATTGGGACTGAGATACGGCCCAGACTCCTGCGGGAGGCAGCAGTGGGGGATATTGCACAATGGGCGAAAGCCTGATGCAGCGACGCCGCGTGGGGGATGAAGGCCTTCGGGTTGTAAACTTCTTTTGCTCTGAACAAGGCGCACTTTTGGGTGTGTTGAGTGTAGGGGTTGATTAGCGCCGGCTAACTACGTGCCAGCAGCCGCGGTAATACGTAGGGCGCGAGCGTTGTCCGGAATTATTGGGCGTAAAGGGCTTGTAGGTGGCTGGTTGCGTCTGTCGTGAAAGCTCATGGCTTAACTGTGGGTTTGCGGTGGGTACGGGCTGGCTTGAGTGCAGTAGGGGAGGCTGGAATTCCTGGTGTAGCGGTGGAATGCGCAGATATCAGGAGGAATACCGGTGGCGAAGGCGGGTCTCTGGGCTGTTACTGACACTGAGGAGCGAAAGCATGGGGAGCGAACAGGATTAGATACCCTGGTAGTCCATGCTGTAAACGTTGGGAACTGGGTGTGGGGGGCTTTTTTGTCTTCTGCGTCGTAGCTAACGCGTTAAGTTCCCCGCCTGGGGAGTACGGTCGCAAGGCTAAAACTCAAAGGAATTGACGGGGGCCCGCACAAGCGGCGGAGCATGCGGATTAATTCGATGCAACGCGAAGAACCTTACCAAGGCTTGACATGCACTGGACCGATCCAGAGATGGGTTTTCCTTTTTGGCTGGTGTGCAGGTGGTGCATGGTTGTCGTCAGCTCGTGTCGTGAGATGTTGGGTTAAGTCCCGCAACGAGCGCAACCCTTGTCCTATGTTGCCAGCAAGTTGTGTTGGGGACTCGTGGGAGACTGCCGGGGTTAACTCGGAGGAAGGTGGGGATGACGTCAAATCATCATGCCCCTTATGTCTTGGGCTTCACGCATGCTACATTGGCGTCTACAAAGGGTTGCGATACCGCAAGGTGGTGCGAATCTCTTAAAGGGCGTCTTGGTTCGGATCGGGGTCTGCAACTCGGCCCCGTGAAGGTGGAGTCGCTAGTAATCGCAGATCAGCAACGCTGCGGTGAATACGTTCTCGGGCCTTGTACACACCGCCCGTCACGTCACGAAAGTTGGTAACACTCGAAGCTTGTGGCCTAACTCTTTTTGAGGGGGAGCGGGTGAAGGTGGGGCTAGCGATTGGGACGAAGTCGTAACAAGGTAGCCGTACCGGAAGGTGCGGCTGGATCACCTCCTTTCTAGGGAGAATTTATTGTTTAAAACGCAAATGGAACAGGGAAACACTTTCCCCCCAAGGCTTTTTGGGGTTTTGGGGGGCTGTCGGGTATAGGAACAATCAGATCCGGTGGGTTTGTTTGTTTGGCTCATTAACTTTCAAGGCTTTTGGGTTTTGGGGTTTTTTGGGTTGGTTGTTTGTTTTTTGGAGAGTGGATGTGAGTGTCTTTGTGATGCTTTGAAAGTGAGAATCTTGTTCGTTGACCACCTTTGGGTGGTTGGTGTTTTTTTGTTTATTGGTTTGTTTTTTGTTTTTGAGCGTTTGGTGGATGCCTTGGCATCGTGTGCCGATGAAGGACGTTGTGGCTGGCGATAGCCTCGGGGAGTTAGCGAGCGAGCGTTGATCCGGGGGTTTCCGAATGGGGTAACCTAACCATAGTTGTGTGTGGTTGGCGCGCACTGAAGTTTTGATAGGTGTGTGTTGGTAGGGTGGGAAGTGAAACATCTTAGTACCGCCTTTTGTGAGATAGTCCGTGTGTAGTGGTGAGCGATAGCGGGTGTTGGCTAAACCGTTTGCGTGTGATACTCGGCAGGGGTTGCGCAGTCGGTGTTGTGGGGCAAAGTCGTTGAGAATCTGCCGGTTCTTGGGGCGTCATTGTGTGTGTGAGGTGAACAGGTTGGGATGCCTGGCCGTAGACCGTGACAGTCGGGTAGCTGGTTGCGCATGCAGGGCGTCGGGTTTTGTTCCCGAGTAGCGCGGGGCTCGTGGAATCTCGTGTGAATCTGCCCAGACCATTGGGTAAGCCTGGACGGGCGCGGTGACCGATAGTGGATTAGTACCGTGAGGGAATGGTGAAAAGTACCCCGGGAGGGGAGTGAAATAGTTCCTGAAACCAAGCGTTTTTAAGCCGTCAGAGCCATGGGATCCTTTTTGGGTTGGTGTGGTGGTGGCGTGCCTATTGAAGAATGAGCCTGCGAGTTATGTTGCGTGGCGAGGTTAACCCGTTGTGGGGTAGTCGTAGGGAAACCGAGTCCTGGGGGCGATTTAGTTGCGTGGTATAGACCCGAAGCGGGGTGATCTACCCATGGCCAGGATGAAGCGGCGGTAGAACGTCGTGGAGGTCCGCACCCACCAGGGTTGAAAACCTGGGGGATGAGTTGTGGGTAGGGGTGAAAGGCCAATCAAACTCCGTGATAGCTGGTTCTCCCCGAAATATATTTAGGTATAGCGTCCCATTTTTTGCTTGCGTGTGGTAGAGCTACTGGTTGGTTGATGGGCCTTGTTGGTTACTGAGATCTGCTAAACTCCGAATGCGCGTTAAGTTGGTGGGGCAGTCAGACAGCGGGGGATAAGCTTCGTTGTCGAGAGGGAAACAGCCCTGATCATCGGTTAAGGTCCCTAAGTGTGTGCTGAGTGGGAAAGGATGTGTAGTTGCGTTGACAGCCAGGAGGTTGGCTTAGAAGCAGCCACCCTTGAAAGAGTGCGTAATAGCTTACTGGTCGAGTGATTGTGCGCCGATAATGTAGTGGGGCTTAAGCATGCCACCGAAACTGTGACTACAACGCTTTTTGTGTTGTGGGGTAGGGGAGCGTCCTGCATTGTTGTAGCGGCCTGGTGATGGGTCGTGTGTGGTGTGGGAGTGAGAATGCAGGCATGAGTAGCGAGTCCAGCGTGAGAATCGCTGGCGCCGATAAACTAAGGGTTCCAGGGGAAGGTTTATCCGCCCTGGGTTAGTCGGGTCCTAAGGCGAGGCCGTCAGGCGTAGTCGATGGTTGAGCAGTTGATATTCTGCTACCGGGATAAGACCGTATATAGTACTCATTTCTTTGAGCTTGACGCCCTTTCCGGTTCTTGTCTTCCTTCGGGTTGATAAGGGTCGTTGGGTTTTGGGTTTTTGGTTTGAGTGTTTTAGCTTCGTGGTGACACAGTGAGATTGCCTGGCGCGGTGGTGGTTTACCGTGTTCAAGCCTGTAGCCTGTCTTCTAGGTCAAATCCGGAAGACGCATAAGGGTGAGGGGTGATGGTGAGACCCTTTTGGGTTGATAACAGGGTTGGTCTGTACTGTCGAGAAAAGCTGCGTTGTGAGGTGTTATTCCGCCCGTACCCTAAACCGACTCTGGTAGTTGGGTAGAGAATACTAAGGCGAGCGAGTGAATCGTGGTTAAGGAACTCGGCAAATTGCCTCCGTAACTTCGGGAGAAGGAGGCCCCACCCCTTGAAACTGCCTTTGCGTGGTTAGGGGGTGTGGGGTGCAATAGCAAGATGGAAGCGACTGTTTATCAAAAACATAGGTGCGTGCGAAGCCGTAAGGCGAGGTATACGCACTGACGCCTGCCCGGTGCCGGAAGGTTAAGAGGAACTGTCAGCCCTTTTGGGCGAAGCGGTGAATTTAAGCCCCGGTAAACGGCGGTGGTAACTATAACCATCCTAAGGTAGCGAAATTCCTTGTCGGGTAAGTTCCGACCTGCACGAATGGCGTAACGACTTCTGTGCTGTCTTGACCGCGAGCTCGGCGAAATTGCATTACGAGTAAAGATGCTCGTTACGCGCAGCAGGACGGAAAGACCCCGGGACCTTTACTATAGCTTGGTATTGGTAGCTGGTTGTGTTTGTGTAGGATAGGTGGGAGACGTTGAAGCAGCCACGCTAGTGGTTGTGGAGTCGGCAAGTGAAATACCACTCTGATGTTGCTGGTTATCTGAACCTGGGCCCATTATCTGGGTTAGGGACAGTGCCTGGTGGGTAGTTTAACTGGGGCGGTTGCCTCCTAAATGGTAACGGAGGCGCTCAAAGGTTTCCTCATCCTGGTTGGTAATCAGGGTTCGAGTGTAAGTGCACAAGGAAGCTTGACTGTGACACTGACGGGTGGAGCAGGTACGAAAGTAGGAACTAGTGATCCGGCAATGGCTTATGGAAGCGTTGTCGCTCAACGGATAAAAGGTACCCCGGGGATAACAGGCTGATCTTGCCCAAGAGTCCATATCGACGGCATGGTTTGGCACCTCGATGTCGGCTCGTCGCATCCTGGGGCTGGAGTTGGTCCCAAGGGTTGGGCTGTTCGCCCATTAAAGCGGTACGCGAGCTGGGTTCAGAACGTCGTGAGACAGTTCGGTCCCTATCCGCTGCGCGCGTTAAGACTTGAGAAAGTCCTGTCCCTAGTACGAGAGGACCGGGATGGACGAACCTCTGGTATGCCAGTTGTACCGCCAGGTGCATGGCTGGTTGGCTATGTTCGGAAAGGATAACCGCTGAAAGCATCTAAGCGGGAAGCCTGCTTTAAGATAAGGTCTTTCAGGTTCCCAGTAGACTACTGGGTAGATAGGCCAGAAGTGTACACGTTGTAAAACGCAAAGCTGACTGGTACTAAACAACCATAAAAAAACAAATCACAACACTAAAACACGTGTTCAAGCATCCACACAAAATTGTCGTCACGAAGACGCTCACACCCACTCTCAAACACCGTCTACAAGAACGGTACCCCCCAAAAAACCGGTCCTTAAAAGACAATCACCGGTTCAAGAAGAACAAGCAAGGGGGTAAACACATAGTCTTGTGGTGGTCATAGCGCCTAGGACACGCCCAGTCCCATCCCGAACCTGGAAGCTAAGCTAGGCAGCGCTAATGGTACTACGCCCCAACGAGCGCGGGAGAGTAAGACACCACCACAACCATTTTATTGAGGCAGGGCACAGAAGCTGGTTACAGTTTTTGTGCCCTGCCTTTCTATAAATTTCTTCACGAAGTTAATAATCGATTTTTGCCAGGAATCGAAATCATCTAAACGTTGTAAGCAGGCTTTTTCAACAGTCTCTTAGCCCTCAGATAGCGACTCCGTTGTTTGCTGAAAAATTACTTTTTTAAACCAACAGAATTACCGGCTTGCGGTGATACCATTAAGCAAGTGGTTTCAGGTGCAAGGAAGCACAGGAAATAAAGGAAGTTTTTGTGTCTACTGGAAACAATGATTTTGAAAACGATCAGATTAGGTCAGATACTGGTGTAGCAAATAAGCCTTCTGGTTCTCATAGCTCTTTACATGCGTTACTTCCTGCCCTGGCGCTTACCACAGTTACCGCAGTTTGGGGATCTACTTTTTTCCTAATCAAGGGATTAGTTGAGACTATTCCTCCTATTGATTTTCTTGGGATACGGTTTTTGATTGCCGGTGTTTTGATCGGCTCACTCCGTTTTCGCTCTTTATTAAAGGCTTCAGCTGCGATATGGGGTAAGGGCGCTGTACTTGGACTAATCTATGCCTCAGCACAAATTTTTCAGACTATGGGGTTGCAACATACGCACGCATCGGTTTCGGGTTTTATTACTGGAATGTATGTAGTGTTAACTCCAGTAGTTTTGCTACTGTTATTTCGCGAAAAAATTAGCGCTTTAACTTGGGGGACAATAATAGTAGCAACAGCAGGACTAATGATCCTCAGCCTTAATGGTTTTGCTTTAGGCTACGGAGAAGTAATCACACTTATAGGTTCTCTGCTGTATGCATTGCATATTGTCATGTTGGGACATTGGGCTCCCGACAGTGATGTCATGTTGCTTGGGGCTATTCAAGTCATGACTGTTGGAGTTATTTGTTTCATTGCTTCTACTCCAGGTGGGATAGAACTTCCCCACGACCCTATACAGTGGATGCAGATGCTTTATATGGCAATAATTGCTGGTTTACTTGCTATTTTACTCCAGACCTGGGCTCAGGCGCGTATAAGTGCTACGTCCGCAGCAATCATTATGACAACTGAACCTCTTTTCGCGGCAGGATTTGCTGTGGCTCTAGGTGGCGAACATATAACCTGGCGGTTACTCGTGGGAGGAGGATTGATACTCGCTGCAATGTTTGGAACTGAACTATTGCCGGAACGTGTTAAGAGCGGAAACCGGTAAGACTGGGGAATTTATTAACTTTAACGAAATCACCAACCTGTGAGTGTTTCATGAAAAGGAGATAAAAATGAAAACACTAAAATCAGTATTGGCTCTGGGGGTAGCAACGGTGCTAGCTGCTACTTGCCTTTCCGGCTGTTCGGGGGGGGGGGGGGGGGGGAAAGTCTTTTCTTTTTGAGAGTAAGTCCTCAGGAGGAGCTAAGGGCACGGTAACTTGGTCAACCTGGGGTACTCCCGATGAACTGAAAATCTTCGAACAATTTAATAAAGAGTTCATGCAGCGCCACCCGGATATTAAAATCAAATTTCAGCCGGTAGCATCTTACTCTGACTATCACTCCAAGTTGACTACGCAACTTAGCTCAAAAACTGCCCCCGATGTTTTTTATGTCGGTGATGATCGGATTACTTCCCTGGTACACAATCAAACTCTAGCTCCTATCGACGATCACTTGGGCACGGGCGACTCCGCGCTATCTTTGAAGGATTTTAACCATGACATTTACCGCATCGCGGAGATGGATGGTAAAACATACGCTCTTCCCAATGACGTAAATCCCGATGCATTCTGGTACAACAAGGTAGTACTCAAACAAGCAGGCATTACTGAGGATCCCGCGCAGTTAGCCAAAGAGGGCAAATGGACAACTGAAAAGTTCTTCGAAATGCTCGATAAAATAAAAGCCTCAGGTAAAGAAGGCGCGGCTTTCTGGAACTACTGGTCAACCACGGATTCTATTATGATTAGTCAGGGTGGCAAAGTCTACGATGACTCCGGGAAATACGTAGCAAATAAAGACGCTAAGTCGGTAAAGGCACTACAAGATTGGGCAGACAAGTTCAAATCTGGAGAACTTTTGGTTGCGGACGAGATGCCCTCGGGTGCAGATTCTGACACATTATTTGTCACCGACAAGTTAGGGTTTATGGTTCAGGGACGATACACCTTGGGAACCATTGAAAAGGCTAGCCGGGACAGTTCAGATTTTGATGTAGTAGGGTGGCCAACCCCTCAAGGAACTATTGGACGCAATGGTGTAGCCTCCTCCTTCCTGGCAGTGAATAAAAACGCAGCTGATTTGGATGCTGCTTTTACTTTCTTCAAAGAATTCCTGTCCAAAGAAGGGCAAACTTTGCGTTTAAAGGATAGCGGTAATGCGTTACCCTCTATTAAAGGAATTGATGAGATAGTAACTGACACCGGAAAGCCAGCAAATGTGCAGTCGCTTATCGAGATGCGCGACAAGGGATTTGCTAACTTCCCAACAGAGGCTGGGGTACCGGATCTGTCGAATGATATTTCTGTAAATATAATGCTCCCACTTTATAAGGGACAGAAAACGGCTCAGCAAGCTTTGGATGATACCGCAAAAATGGTTTCTGAAAAGGCAGGGAAGTAGTTAATTATGTTAACTACAAAGCCCGCTCCGTCCTCGGGCGGAGCGAAGGCTTCCACCGTGGCGGCTCCTAATGGAACGCCACGGTGGAAGAAACTCGATAGGTGGTGGGCACTGTTCTTCCTGGCACCACAAGGAATTGGTATTTTTGCATTTACCGTGCTGCCATTCGCCTTTTCTGTAGTTCTATGCTTCTACAGTTGGAATGGCTTGGGGCCTATGACTTTTGTGTCTTTTGATAATTTTAAGGCACAGCTGACTGACCCACTCTTTGGCCGGGCTGTATTAAATACTTTAGGTATTGCGGTTATTACAGTCCCAATAGGACTTCTACTAGCTATTGTGGTATCCGTTATGCTGAATTCTGTAAAGAATCGCACTTTGTACATGATCATGTTCTTCGCGCCGGTGGTTACATCCTCTGTTGCAGTGGCTCTAATCTGGCAGCAGCTACTGCGAGCTGATGGATTGCTGTCGACGACGATTGCGACAATATTTCGTGTAGCTCCCCCCGATTGGTTAAATGATCCCCGCCTGACCTTGTTGGCTCTTTGTGCGGTTACTATCTGGTCTTCACTTGGACTTAACGTGGTAATTTTCCAGGCGGGTTTGCAGAATATTTCACCATCGGTGTTAGAAGCGGCAGAGATTGATGGTTCAGGAAAGATACGTACTTTCTTCAGCATTATATTACCTATGCTTTCACCAACAATTTTCTTTCAGTCGGTTATAGCATTTATTTCCTCTCTACAAACGTTCGACTTGGTGTTCGTGCTAGTTAAGAATGCAGGTCCTGATAATGCCACGCGCACAATCGTTTATCACATTTACGATTTAGGCTTCAGAAAAATGGATTTGGGAATGTCGGCAACGGCTTCAATATTCCTGCTTTTACTGTCGGTGTTAATCACATTATTCCAATTTGGTTTGGAAAAGAGGTTTGTACATTATGAAGACTAATGACAATAACTCGAATAATACATTGACGGATACTCCTGAAAACAGAGCTAAAAAGGCACCTGAAAAACCCTCTGGAGATTCCCAGAGAATAGAAGCCACTAGTAAACGCATACGCCCCGGGCGCATAGTTTTACATGCATTCCTGATTCTGGGGTCGATATGCATGTTTGGGCCATTCGTGTGGATGCTGCTGTCTTCATTTAAGACGTTGCCGCAGCTACTAACCCATCCACTTTCCTTCCTGCCTGACCCGTTTACAGCGAATAACTTTGCTGAGGCATGGGCGGCTCTGCCGTTTGGTCGGGCATATTTCAACTCGATTTACATTACGATTTTGATTGTTGCGGGAGGAATCCTGACCACCGCCATGGCAGGTTACGGATTTGCGCGTATCCCTTTCAAGGGGGCGAAGTATTTATTTGCTGCGGTGCTGGTATGCCAAATGATTCCCAAGCAAGTTACATTGGTACCCTTTTATCAGTTGATGTCCTGGCTAGGCTGGGTGGATTCTCACCTAGCAATCATTATTCCTGGAATTCTAATGAATCCTTTTGGCATATTCCTATGTCGTCAGTTTATTCGTTCGATTCCAAAGGAACTTGAAGAAGCAGCTACTCTCGATGGTTGCTCCCGTATTAGGATTTTCTTCCAAGTAATCTTGCCGCTGATTCGCCCAGGTTTGGGTGCATTGGGAGTAATCATTGCCATTGATGCGTGGAATAACTTTTTGATGCCTCTGATCTTGCTAAACAGCACGGAGCTGTACACAGTTCCGTTACTTTTAGCGCAGTTCCAGGGACAATTCGGAGGAGTTAACTACGGCCTTATCATGGCGGCTACTTCGTTGTCCACCATCCCGATGCTGATAGCGTTCATAATCGGGCAGCGTCAGATAATCAGTTCCCTGGCTTCTTCTGGATTAGGAGGTAGGTAAAGCCATGTCAGTGTCGCTCCCTTTCATAAATTTAGAAAGCGGTGCATTCACGGTACCGAAATCGCGTTTCGTCTTAACTGTGAATCGAAACATTATTAATGTTTTTTATACAAGTTATGAAGTGGAAATGGAGAACTGCCTGGTCGCAAAGGTAGAATCTTCGTCACCTCTTCAACTGATAGCAAAGGGAGCGACACTGCTCGGTGACGGGTTTAAAATTGTAGTTTTAGGTTCGGCTCTTAGGCTTATTGTCGATAAACCAAGTATTAGTGCAAAATCCATCTCGATCGACACCTCACAAGCAACAGCTAAAGGTATAGAGAAAAATCAGATATCAGGAGATTCCTATACTTGGGTGTTTACATCTGTCCACGATAGCGCGCCTAAATATTTAAAGATTTCAAATCATGATTTCGAACTAAAAGCAAATAGAGTAATCGATGACTGGATGCAGCTCGCGCCAAAGGTCTTGCCCAAGCGCCAAGCAATGGTAGACCAGTGTTGGTGGACTTTGGGCGTCAATACTATTGAGATAAAAGTTCCACTTCAAAATAAAAAAGAGAAAGTAGTCAGTGTAGTAGTTCCTTCTAAAATAGGCTACGTAGGTCTTTGGCAGTGGGACACATACTTTATTTGTCTCGGGTTAGCTCATGCAAATGTTCGGATGGCTCTGGAGCTGTTAGACATTGCACTCTATGACTGTGGTGATGGGCAACTACCTGATGTAATTCATGAACACGGGATTTTGGCTTCGAGTCGGGATCTTCCCATCGCAGATTGCGCTCGCCTGGAAGCAGCAGGGTCACAGAGCGGTAGCAGAGGTCCGGTACCGCTCACGAAACCTCCTCTTGGGGCTTGGGCAGCTAATCGATTAATTAAGGATTTACCCGAGGAGAAAAAGCAGTATTGGATAAAGAAATGGTATCCCATTCTAGTAGCAAATAGTCGCTGGTGGATGAATCAAACTATGGGGGAGTATCCCATATATGCCCATCCGTATTCCTCCGGATTAGATGATTGTCCTATATTTGACGGAGCATTGCCGGTAATTAGTCCCGATTTGCTCGCTTATTTAGAAAATCAAGTAGAAATATTGGAATCTTGGGCAGTTGAGTTAGAGCTGTCCTCTGGAAGCGACTTATCTTCTGATCGCTTATTCCTAAAAGATACTCGTAAAAAACTTCATGCTTTATTGCAGAATTTATTCAATAAGGACTTGGGTATGTTTAAACCGGTGATACCGGGGCAAGAGTCCGCTCCTCGTACTATCGTGTCCTTGCTAGCTTGTTTTGCCGGTGGATTGACGGACATAGAAAAGAACGCATTGGCTGCAGATATAGAGAATTCGCAAACTTTTGCCAGTGATTTTGGTTTAACTACGGTAGCTCGGAATGAAGAAACTTACGTACCCAATCGCATGTGGCGCGGACCGGTATGGATAAATACCAATTATTTAGTCGCCGAAGGAATGGAACGTTCTGGGTTCTCTGAGCTAGCCAAACACTTACGTGAAAAAACCATGTATGCTCTAGAAACTGCAGGAGGTCCCATGGAACATTTTCACCCAGATAACGGGCAAAGAGCCGAATCTGCAACCGTAAATTTTGCCTGGTCTGCCGCACTGTATATCGATTTAGCTGTAATGGAGGCAAAGGAACAGCATGAATAACTGGGAGAATATCCATCAGCATTTTGCAGGTAAATTACCCTCCCATGCATACTTGTTATCTAGCGAAGATAGGCTGAGTGCCGAGAAACAGGGACGCGAAAAGGTTGCTGGTTATAAAAACTTGAGCGGTCAATGGAATTTCGCCTTCTTTAATAACCCGAAATCAGTTCCTAAACGGTTCACCCAGGAGTGGCAAGACGACTTTGAGACTGTCACTGTGCCACACATGTGGCAGTTTGACGGTTATGGAAAAATGGAATACACCGACGAGGGGTACCCATTTCCTATAGATCCGCCAACTGTACCAGCTGAAAATCCCACCGGTGCCTATCAAAAATGTTTCTATATTGATGAGTTATCTGAAAATAGGCAGTATATTTTGTGTTTTGATGGTGTTGAATCCTATTTTGAGGTCTATGTAAATGGAACTCCACTTGGTTGGTCTAAGGGTTCCCGCTTAACAGCAGAGTTCGACGTAACGCCCGTAATAAAAAAGGGAAATAACTTATTGTCTGTCAGAGTGCTACAGTATAGCGATGCGACTTATCTAGAAGACCAGGACATGTGGTGGGCGTCAGGTATTTTTCGCGATGTTTGGCTCTATGAACGTCCCAATAGATATGTGGCCGATTTTTTTATTAACACAACTGTGCACCATAGTGAATCTGACCAAGTTGAGAACTATGGGCGGGGATCGGCAACTTTAGATTTATCGGTTTGGATAGGCGATAGCAGAGCGAACAAGTATCCGAAAAATTCTGTGAAGCTAGCTTGGGAATTACAGGACAGACAACAATCCATAGCAAGCGGGCAGGTGCAGTCTATCGGAAACGAAGATGTGGAGCGACCTGCGGTTGATAATTCATGGATAGATGTGAGCGGGCAAATCCAAGAACTATCTCTGAACTACTACGAGGCGCAAATTTTGCTGCCCAATGTGACCTGGTGGAATCCGGAGAATCCCAAACTGTACGACTTGTACCTTACCCTGTACCAAGACGATGAGGTATTGGAAGTAATACGACACCGTGTAGGTTTCCGACAGGTTGAGATAAAAAACGGAAAACTGCTCTTGAACGGGCAGTATTTCAAAATGCATGGGGTAAATCGGCACGATTTTGATTCGGAAAAAGGCAGAGCTGTCGATATGAATCTGGTTCGTAGGGATCTGGATTTGATGAAAGAGCATAATATTAATGCAATACGTACAGCTCACTATCCAAACGATCCCCGGTTTTATGAACTTTGCGATGAAATGGGTTTTCTAGTAGTTGCGGAAGCAGATATGGAAACCCACGGGTTTGCAAATCTGGGAGATTTGTCGCGCATTACCAATGACCAGGAGTGGAAAGACTCCTTCGTCCACCGCATTGAGCGTCATGTATTTGCGCAACGCAATCATGCTTCTATCATCATTTGGTCAATGGGTAATGAATCTGGCTATGGGTGCAACATCAAGTCCATGGTAGAGCGGTGTCGAGAGTTGGATACGACTCGACCTATCCATTATGAAGAGGATCGCTACGCTGAGGTAGTAGATGTTATTTCCACCATGTACTCGCGTGTTTCTCAAATGTGTGACTTTGGGCAGCACCCTGCGCCGCAGCCCCGTATTATCTGCGAATATGGTCATGCGATGGGCAATGGTCCTGGGGGGTTAGCCGAATACCAGGCGGTTTTTGATCGCTATGACCATATCCAGGGACATTTTGTGTGGGAATGGATCGACCATGGGGTGCAAATTGGCAAGGGTAAGGATAAGGAAGCTTATCGTTACGGCGGTGATTTTGGAGATTATCCGAACAATGCGAATTTCTGCATCGATGGTTTAGTCTTCCCCTGGCGTGAACCTAGTCCTGGTCTGCAGCAATATGCAGCTTTATTGGCGCCAGTTCAGTTCGAATTTGATGGAAAACAAGTTTCTGTTCGAACTCGCAACTGGTTCACTGCTCTGCATGATATTTGTCTAGAAATACAAATTATTGCAGATCCAGGTGCAAACTCGAAACACAAAGCAGAATCAATAGTTAGGGCTCGCGTAAAGAGCGATAACTGTGAAGCTCTTAAAGGAACCGGCACAGTCTATGCAAGTGAAACTATCTTAATTGATAAACTGACGCCCGCCGAAAAATCTGTATTATCTGGCAGCAAACTGCTGAATGATATTCCGGAAATTATTTCTGCGAGAGCAGGAGAAGATCTTTTCCTGCAAATCAGAGTAGTTACTTTTGAGAGAGAAAATGAAAGCTTGCCATGTTCGCGTTACCCTGGTGCCGCGCAGTGGTCACTGAGTGAACTGATGCCCAGTAATCCCACCGGGATGAAAAGCTGCTGTAACTCAAGTTTGCCAAAGAATCTCTATGAAATTATCTCTAAAAAATCAGAATCTGAATTCGAGGTCAATACCAGTGGTGAATTATTTGATGGCACTCCAAGCAAGTTAGAAGTTAGTAAAAAAGGGTTTATTTACGAGTTTGATTTAGTAGGCGGTAAATTAAACAGATTGGCAACAAGGCGCGGAGAAAACCTCTTGGTAAAGTCTCCTGCTTTTAGCTTCTGGCAGCCGGTTATTGATAATCACGGTCAAGAAAATACAGAATTGTGGCAGCCTTATTATTTTGATGCTTTACAAGAATCAGTCAGAGAGGTCAAGTATTTTCAGGACGATGAAGGCTATCACGTAGATATCTATTCTCGAGTGGCTCCGCCTGCATGGGATTTTGGAATGCGCTGTCGATACCGGTGGACGATTTTAAAATCAGGAGTATTGAAACTGCAAATAGATGGGAAAAGTTACGGATCTTATCGTGATATTATCCCCCGGATTGGGATCACCTTCGCTTTGCGAAAAGAGCTATCACAAGTGGAATGGTGGGGGCTAGGTCCAGGGGAGAATTATCCAGATTCTTCCGCGGCCTGCTTCAATGGTCATTGGGGAGCGAATATTGAACAATTAAATACTCCCTATATCTATCCCCAGGCAAACGGTAATCGTGGAGAGGTACGGTGGTGCAAATTCTCCGTGGAGAGATTCGAGGCTAAACAGAACGAAAGGGCAGATGCGCTTCGCGACTCTCTGGTGATTTTAGCCGGAGACCGACCCTTGAATTTCAGTGCTTCCTACTTTTCTGATGAACAAGTTTCTCAGGCTAGACATAATGATGAACTAGTTCCAGAGGACAGCATCACTGTTAATCTTTGTCCGCAGGTACTGGGGTTGGGATCTAACTCTTGGGGGAGTGAAGTCTTGGACAGCTACCGCGTGCGGTTCGAGGATTTTTCTCATGAAATATTTATGTTACCGGGAGGCGTAGATGCAGTTCTTTGAGAATTTATCTCAGTTTCGGGCATGTTTAGGGAAGGTGAGGAAATGGGGACGTACATTAGAAGCAATTGAGGACAGTGAGAAATGTTTGCCGGGAGTAACCTACTCCGTGGGGGATTCTCTTACCTGGTTGAGAACAGTGCCAGTAGAAAAAAATAACGTTAATAAAAAACCGATAATGGTGGGCACTCAGTTCCCATCACTGGTAGGTAATCTGGCTGACGATGACTCCTTTGCCGGTATTTTGCCTATTCCTTCTTCAGATGAGCAAAATAACCATGCTCCTGCACTCGTAGCCTCTAGAAGATATCTATCAGTAATTTACTGTGAACAAGGGAAAATTCTTCTGGAATGGGCTCCGATTAACGAGCTGAGGGCAATAACGGAATACAGCGATCTTTCTGATAGGCAATATTTTACGCGCCCTCGTCTAACCTCAAATTCTGAAGATGGCGGTTACGTTTCTGGTTTGCGCACGGTTGCTTTAGAGCCGGGTAATTTGGTGATTTTTGATATTACAGAGGCAGTACGTATAGATTCCTCCTCTGAATTTACCGGGGTAACCTTGCGGGTGACAGTGGAAGAAAACTTCTTCCATAACAAATAAGTGGACGAGATTAAGTTATTTAGTCTGGTAGGCATCCTTTGATGCGCACTCGAAGTTTATCCTCGAGTCCAATGAGTACAGATCTTTTCAAAGCGGGGGAGGAAGATCTCTTTTTGCCAGCTTCTGGCAGCAGCTGCCTCCAATAGGGTTGCGGTATCATCTGATTTTTCCCAATAGGCGGCTACCTGCCGGATGGCGCTAGGAGAAAGCGCGCATTCTGCCCAAATCTGATTTTCCTGAGCCCAGGTGGCAACATCCTCTTTTAGCGTGCGGTAAAGCTGGGCACGCGCGGGATCAATTTTCTCCCAGGTTGCGATGGCCGTTATTTCATGCAATTTACGCAGCGGCGCTTTTCCTGGTAGCTGCTCACTGGGTAAGGATCGAACTTTCTTTATTGCCTGCCACCAGAGCCGGGCGTGACGGCGCAGCTGTCGGCGCTTCATTAAGGGGCGGGCAGACAGCTCCTGATAGCTACGAGGAGGCTGTAAGACCAAATCTACGAGGTCGCGGTTAGGTAGTACTCGGCTAGGGGCTAAATCTCGTTCCTTCGCTACCTGGTCTCGCTGATAGTAGAGCTCGCGCAATAAACCCAGCTGCCGGGGGGATTTAGCTTTTCCAGCGCCTTTTAAATGCCTCCAGGGATCGGTATCTGTTGGTCGGTGAAAGTTGGCCAAGGCGTAGGCGAACTCTTGCTCTGCCCAAGGCAGCCGTCCCGCCGCCTCTAGTTGTTCTTTGAGCGTAACTGCCAGCTCCACCAGATATTCCACATCCAGGGCCGCATAATCGAGCCACGATTGTTTGAGGGGACGCAATGACCAGTTTTCTCGAGTATGGTTCTTGGCTAGTTTTACCCCCAGCACTTCCTCGGTAACTGCCCCCAATCCCACGTGTTCATACCCCAGTAGTTTCGCTGCGATTTGAGTATCGAATAGGTGGGGAGCCTGCAAGCCTGCCCACTCCATGCACTCTAAATCTTCTTTGGCAGCGTGCAGCACCCAAGTACTGTTTTTGCAGGCAGCGCTAAAATCCGATAGATCCGGCAAGGTCAGAGGATCCAGTAAAACCAGGGGAGCGCTCTGCCCTTTCGCCTGAATCAAATAGGCCTTGTCCAGGTAACGGATACCGCTGGCGCGTTCAGTATCAAAAGCCACGTATTCGCCGGGACTACTATATTCGCGCAGACACTCCCGGTATTGCTGCTGGTTATCGGTGAGGGGAACCGACCCAAGGCGTGGACGGTAAAGGGTTTCGCTCATACCAGCTTTACCTGTCCCAGGCGAGATATTCCGGCGCTAACTTCCACCGAGTGTCCCGACATCATCGCTAAAAGTCGTGAGATTGCCCCCGCGTGGGGAGCCAGGTCATTTTCTAGGGGTGTCCAGGAGGCGCGCAGCTCCATTTCTGCAGATTCAGAGCGTTTTTCTAACTCTCCGAAGCTGGCCGAATGGGAGCGGGTGACCGATCCGGCAGCCTGGAAAAAACTGGCATTTGCCTGGGTCAAAAAATCGGTGAACCAGGACCAACAAACCTGGTCGGCTAGTGGTTCGGTAACCAGATCTACATCTACATGCGCACTTAGCATCGTCACTAGGCGAAAACGTCCCTGCCAGCCGGGTTGCTCCTGGGGGTCATAAAGAATCACGAGCCGCCCTGACCCGCCGCTATGGGAGTTATCCTCCAAGGAACCACAGTCCATGCGAATCGCAGCCGAAAAAGGAGCGATTCCATGGGGAGCAGGAATTTCACTGACTTCCACGTGAGAATCATAGGCGGCATGGCGCAAAGTGAGTAGAGCATCGGTAAACTCTGCAGGCGTCTTCTGATTCACTATTTCAGCGTAGGCAGGAAACCTCTGCTAAAGTCACTGCCACGCCGATAATCAGCCGACCTATCCCTGGGTATTGTCCAGAAAATATTAATCTGTGAGTATATTCGCGACATGAAAGAATAAAACGTAGGTGAAGGCTAAAAAATCAGTTTGGTAATATAGTTGACTCATGGCTTTTGAATCTCCAGAGGAAATTGCAGATAAAACTGCTGAAAAACGAGATTGCGCAATCTCGCTTCACTACCCTTGGGGAGGCTCGCGTAAAATAGCGGGGGTACTTGGTGGAGTTGGACCAGCAGCTACCGCTCATTTCTTACAACGTGTTGTGGACTTTACGGATGCGCATACTGATCAAGACAATGTAGATTTAATCGTTACCCAGCGCTCCTCGACGCCGGATAGAACCCTATCGATTACTGATCCTTCAGCACCGAATCCAACAGCATCGCTTTTAAGAGATGCTAGTATTCTGCAGAAGGCGGGGGCTGACTTCTTAGTAATGCCTTGTAATACTGGCATGTACCACTTAAATCAGGTCAAGGGTGATCTTCCGTTACCGTTAATAGACACTGTTAAAGTAACTGTGAACCATTTGCTAGATCGCCTGGGTGGTGGGAAAAAAATAGCTATCCTAGGGACAGTAGGTACCCGCACTACGGGGCTATATGAGCAGGCAACTCGCGATTTAGATATTGAGGTGGGATATCCCTCTGAAGATTTACAAGAGATTGTCACTAACATTATTTATGAACACGTGAAAGCAAATGTGCCGGTACCGGAAGATTTGTGGAACAACCTGTTGAGCGGTCTTGACACCGCAGGATTTGACGGGGCGATTACGGGTTGCACCGAGCTATCAATAGCTCAGGCAGCATTACCCAATAACGTATTACCTATTACAGATTCAGTTGATGCATTAGCGATTGAAACGGTTAAAGCTGCCGGCGCAAAACTCAAACCTACGTTTGCTGAATAAAAATTAGAGAAAAGGAATATGACTTTGAGGAAACAGAAACCGAACGAAGATTTTATTCCCATTGTTTTAAGTGCGGATATCGGCGCCTATTCAATGGCCAGATCTTTTGCCGAAGAATGGTCGGTACGCCCGGTAATCCTTACGTATAAACAAATTCTCGGACCAATCGCCAATTCAAAACTATTTGACGTAATCGTGGTCAAGCCTAATCAGATTACCAATCCAGCAAGCGAATATCCGCTTATAGATTATCTGTTAGAGAATGTTGGTGAGCTGAAGAATAGGTACCCAGGTAAAAAGCTGGTTATCTGTCCAGAGGCAGATTCCCATGTATTTGGTCTTGCTGAAAATCACGAAGTATTAGCGCGTAATTATTTATTTCAGGTACCCTCTGTGGAATTGCTTGATGCTACCAATAGCAAAGTAGCATTTGCAAAGATTGCAGAGCAGAACAACATTCCTTGTCCAACGACTATTGACTTTTACCTTACCGATGGTCTTGAACATATATTGGAACTATTTGTAAATTCGGCTACGGCATTTCCAATTGTGCTTAAACCGGCAGCCTCATACGGATATGAGGGACTAAAATTTCCCGGTAAAGCTAAGGTTTATTTCATTGATAACATGGAGCAGCTTAAGAAAATTTTAAAGCTGCTAATTAAGGAAACCAGTGGACACCCAGATGCTAACCATTTTGTTATTCAACAGCGAATATTAGGGGATGACACCTATAACTTCCATGTTATGTGTTATGTAAATTCTGAAGGTAAAACAGCATTTAGCGTTTCTAGTCACCTGTTGCTCGAAGACCATAACCCTACCGCTGTCGGTAACCCCGCAGCGCTGATAACTGAGAGTTTTCCCAATTTAACTGCACCCGCAATTAGGTTCCTTGAAGGATTGAACTGGCGCGGTTTCGCCAATTTTGATATTAAAGTTGATCCACAGGATGGTAAAGCCTATTTCTTTGAGGTTAATCCTCGTATCGGAAGATCGAACTATTACAGTACTGCTGCAGGAATGAATCCCATGCGGGTGTTTATTGATGATTTGGTCTACGATCGGCGCTATTTGGTACCTACCCGACAGCGAAAAGTACTGTATTCTATTTTGCCTGAGCCCTTAGTGGTGCTGTATACCCGAGGAAAGCTACGGCGTCAGGTTCTGAAACTTGTCGCTAGGCGGCGCACTGCTAATCCTTTAAGTTCTCCCGCGGAACGGGAATTTTCTCTACGTTATCTGCGGCGTTGGTTTTACGTGACCGCAAGTACCTGGAAACATATATTAAAATATCATCGTTATTTTCCGCTCTCGAAGGCTCGTGAACTCGGCGGTGGCGACTATGTTCCCAGTTCTAATCTGGGAAAAGAATCCTGAGTTGTATTGTCGGGAAGAAAGCCAGGCACACGTCTGCGCTAACCCAACCCTAGATGCTCGATTCCGGACAATCGCCGGATTTCCGCAGTTTTAAAGGAACGAAAGCCAGCAGGTAGCGCTACTCTAAGCGATGATTAGCAGGGTGTCTTCACCTGAGATTTTTTGGGGCGCGCTCTCCAGTTTCCCGTTAGTGAAGGAAAAATAGTTTCCTTCGGGCAGATGCGTGACAATCTCGCTGATGTTAACGGGCTTGCGATGTAAATTCACTATTACCTGAGCGTGCTCTGCCTTCAGAACCAGCAGCTTTCGCTGGCGCTCAAGAGCAATAAAATCAGCAAATACGCCCTCGTGACGCAGCGCGATTAAGTGCCGATACCAGGCGAGCATCTTTTTATGCTCAACCTCAGAAAGCTCCTGCCACAGCAGCTTAGAGTTGAGGAAAGTAGAAAGCGCTTGCGGAGAGGGCACCTCTACCTCACCGCCATAAATTTTGTCCCAATCATGGGAGGCAAACTCGCGTTTGCGTCCCTCATCTACCGCTTTACCAATACCTTCATCCGCATAGTCGGTAAAGAACTGGAAACGCGAACGGCTGCCCCATTCTTCGCCCTGGAAAAGCATCGGCGTAAACGGAGAGGCTAAAATCAAAGCAGCTTGACCAGCTAAAAGTCCGGGAGAAAGTTTTTCGCTAGGGCGATCTCCTAAAGCCCGATTACCTACCTGGTCATGGTTGGAAGCAAAACCAAAGAAACGGTTACGTTCCATATCTGCCGGAACCGGAGCCCCCCAATTCTTGCCGCGGAAACTAGAAAAGGTGCCGTTATGGTAAAACACCTGCGAATATATCTTGCTCAGCGCCTCGGGATCAGCAAAATCTTCGTAATAGCCTTGAGTTTCTCCAGTAAAAGCTACGTGAATACCATGGTGAATATCGTCATCCCATTGACCATCCATTCCGTAGCCACCCTCATCAACCGCGGTAACCATTAGGGGATCGTTAAGATCAGATTCGGCCACCAAAGTAAGCGGCCTGCCTAACTCTTCCGAAAGGTCGTGAACTTCTTGCGAAAGTTCCGCTAAAAGATGCAGTTCAGAATCATCTTGGATTTCATGAACCGCATCTAGGCGCAGACCGTCAAACCCATAGTCAGCCAGCAAAGCCACAGCCGCCCCGACTAAGAAATCTCGTACCGGCTCGCTATCCGGTCCATCTAGGTTATAGCCATCGCCCCAGGGAGTTACGTGGCGGGCAGAAAAATAAGGTGCAAACTGACTCAAATAGTTTCCGGAAGAGCCCAAATGATTCAGCACTAAATCCTGGGCAACCGCAATTTCAAGTTTGTGTGCCTCATCGATAAAAGCCACCAAATCTTCCGGGGTGCCGTAGGGGTTAAACAGGGCATATAGCCCCACCCCGTCATAGCCCCAACCGCGCTCTCCAGGGAAAACCGCTGTAGGCATCAGCTCAATGACTTCGACTCCCAAATCAGCGAGATAGGGGAGTTTCTCAATGGCTGCCCGCAAGGTTCCCTGGGCAGTGAAAGTCCCAATATGTAGTTCGTACCAGACCTTCCCCAAAAGTTTTCCATCGGGTTGCCAGTTAGAACCGCGTTTAAGGGCGGCAATATCGGCAGTTTTTACCCACAGTTCACTGCCAGGAACATACACGCGCGCCCTGGGGTCAGGGAAGGGACCGTTTCCCTCTACCTCAAAGGCATAGACGGTGCCGTTGGGGAGCGACCGCGGAGCCAGCCACCACTGACCATGCTGAATCATGGGAGTTTTTCGAGGATTATCCGGCGAGCCTACCAGCAGGTTAACCTGCTCTTTTCCTGGCGCCCACAGCGGTACTCGTTCGCATCCGGCTTTCAGTTCCCAGGGAGGAACCCCCTCAAAATCCCAGTCATAGGAATCTAGATTCATCTATTCCACCCGCTCCAATATCCGCGCGCCGCGTTTGGCTAGAAGTTCCTCCAGGCTCTGGATTCCTCCGGAGAAAACCTCATTGGAACAAATATCTTTCCAGGATCCTTCCGGCAAAACCACGGTATGTTCCGGGCTGAAATCACCTTGATAACGGGCAAGGACACCGGCCAGGCGGCGGGCAAGAGTGACGATTTGCGGCCCGTCATTTTCGGTTCCCCGCGCAAAAGCTACCGCGTATCCGGTAGAGAGGGCGAGCGCCTCATAGGAGGCAGCAGCAGAAACGAAACACTCGGGGCGGCGGCGCCGCAGCCGCAAAATAGCGGCCGTCAAGCTCAGTTTCAAATCATCTATTGCCGGGTCTCCGCCATGATCTAGACCTTCCTGGTCAAGTCGAGATAGCGTTCCTGCCAGCGCCGTGAAATCTACCGGACGGCGATTATCCGGGTCTACCAGCGAAGTTTGGGTTATCTCCGAGCCTTGATAAACATCGGCTACCCCCGGCATGGTAAGTTGCAAAGCCTTATTAGCTACGATGGTGTAGCGGGTGACTAGACCGGTTTCGCTTTGCCAACGGGAAACAATCTCGGCTACCTGCGGATCCGACAGGATCTTTTCTGCATAATCTAGTAGTTCTTTTTCCCGGCTCTGATCAGGGGCAGTCCAGGTAGTCCAAGTTTTTTGTTCCCTAATCGCCTTAACTAGATATTGGCGCAGTCGGGAGGGTGAAATCGGGCCGTTATCATCCCAGGTGCCGATGAGGGTTTGCCACAGCATATTTTCACTGCGACCATCTAAGTCATTAGGGCAATAAGGCTGAGTCACCGCGCGCAGATCTGAAACTATTTCCGCCCAGAGCGTGGGGTATTGGCTGATTACCGCCAGCCGCATCCGCACGTCCTCGCAACGTTTAGTGTCATGCGTAGAGTTGGTGGTCATAGTGGATGGCCAGTTAGTTTGAATATCGCGGGCAAAAAGGTGCAGGCTATCGGAAGAAATTCCGAAGGCTTGCGGGTTAGAGCCCACTTCATTTAGACACAGCAGGTGGGTCCAACGATAGAAGGTAGTATCTTCTACCCCTTTAGCCATGACCGCTCCACAAACCTGCTGGAAACGCACCAAAAATTCTTGCCGATCCAGGTCGCTTTGTTTTAGGGCAGCGGATCCGATTTCATCCCCGAGTACCAGGGCGATCACCACCGCCATGGTGTCAGCATGCTCCGGTTCCAGGTGGCGCAGCGCCCTCGTTCCGGCGGCTGTAACAATTTCTCGGGAGAGGGCGGGGGCGGGTTGCCCGGCAGTTACGTAGGCGCGGTAGCAGGGCATTTCGATAATCAGTTCCCGCAAACAATCAACTAGGTAACGGAAAGTGTAATCGCGCAAGCGGAAATCGTTTTGACATATTTTCCACACCAGCTGCCCGATGCGTCGCACTTCCGCTGCCAGGGAAGTATCAATTATTTGCGCCTTGGCTTCGCGTTGTATATGCGGATAGGAGGAGGGTGAATCTGCAGTCAAAGTCTGCATCAAGGTTCCCAGTGGCAAGGAGGCGCGTGGGTCTATCTGCAGGGCGGTTAGCCGCCAAGAAGTGTCATAGCCGGTAGTGCCAGCAATCGGCCAGTCGCTAGGCAGTCGCTCGGCGTCCTCGAGAATCTTTTCTCCCGCGATCCAAGCGCCCCCAGTAGCTTGAGAAAGCCAATGAAAATAGCCGCCCGGGTCAGCTAAGCCGTCAGGGTGGTCAACCCGGAAAGCATCGATGTAGCCGGCGTTGAACAGTTCCAGTAGCAAAGCGTGGGTAGAGTCAAAAACATCGCGTTCTTCTACCCGCAGCGCCGCCAGGGTATCTACATCGAAGAAACGGCGATAGTTGAGTTCCTCATCAGCCACTTTCCAATGCGCCAGGCGGTAATGTTGCCGTTCCACCAAGACTTCCAGGGGGAGGGCTTCGGTGCCGGCAGCTACTGGGAAGTAGTGGTCATAGTAGCGCAGAATCCACTGCTCGCCGCGTTCTGGCTCGGTAGGAATCACCATCTGCTCAAGTTTGAGTTCCTGGTCAGCGAGAACCTGCCCGATGCGCTTACCCAGGATAGGCATCAGAATCGGTTGGTCAATATCAATATCGAACCAGTGTGCATAGGGGGATTCCTTTCCCCTCTTCAACACTGACCACATTGGCCGGTTAATCCACACCGGGGTTGGCACCGCCATGTGGTTAGGTACCAGGTCAACCACGATTCCAAACCCGGTCTGGTGGGCAGCATCGGCTAGTTTTTCAAACTGTTCGCGCCCCCCAAGTTCTTTAGAAATATGTTTATGATCAACTACGTCATATCCGTGCATAGAGCCGGGAACCGCCTGCAAAATGGGGGAGAGGAACAGGTCAGTTATCCCCAAATCTCGCCAATACCCCAGGTGTTTGCGCGCGTCTTCGAAAGTGAAATCAGAACTTAACTGAATTCGATAAGTGCTGATGGGAGTATGTCTATCTTCTGCTGGCAGGTGGGAGTGTTGGCTGGTCATTTAAATCTCCTTAAAATTATTCCTCCGCTACTTCGCGGATCAGCACCACTACCGAGCGATCTAGTAGCTCTAGCTGGTCATTTTCACTGTACTCAGTTTCGTTATCTGGGACGTCATCCATAGTGGAAATGGCGATCTTCCAGCCTGAGCCGTAACCTTCCGGAATCTGGAAAGTGCAAGGTTCCGGGTCGGCGTTAAACAGCAACAAGAAGGAATCATCCACAATGCGTTGTCCGCGAGAATCAGGCTCGCGAATAGCTTCGCCATTCAAGAAAATTGTTAGCGAACGTGCTTCCTCATTATTCCAGGCTTCCTCGGTCATTATTTGTCCATCGGGAGCGAACCAGTCGATCTCGCCCAGCTCAGATTGTCCGCCGCGCGAAGGGGCGCCCGCAAAGAAGCGGCGGCGATGGAACACCGGATGGTCATTGCGGAACTTAATCAGATGTTTGGTGAACTTTAGGAGTTTATTTCGGTAGTCGTCCTCATCGGCTTCCTCGAAGGACCAATCCATCCAAGAAAGTTCGTTGTCTTGGCAATATGTATTGTTATTTCCTTTTTGAGTACGGGCAATCTCGTCTCCCATAGGCAGCATCGGTACCCCTTGGGAGAGGAATAGGGTCGTCAGGAAGTTCCGGTGCTGACGCGCCCTAAGTTTATTAATCTCCGGGTCATCGGTGGGACCTTCCACTCCACAGTTCCAGGAGCGGTTATGGGATTCCCCATCGCCTCCGTCCTCACCATTAGCATCGTTATGCTTCTCGTTATAGGAAACTAGGTCGTGCATAGTGAAACCGTCGTGGGCAGTAACGAAGTTGATAGAAGCATTCGGGCGGCGCCCACTTTGTTCATACAAATCGGCGCTGCCGCAGAAGCGGGAGGCGAACTCGGGCAAGGTGGCATAGTTGCCGCGCCAAAAGTCCCGGACAGTGTCCCGATATTTGCCGTTCCATTCGCTCCACATGGAAGGGAAACCACCCACCTGGTAGCCGCCATCGCCTACGTCCCAAGGTTCGGCGATTAGTTTCAGCTGGGAAAGTACCGGGTCTTGGTGGATAATATCGAAAAATGCCGACAGCTTGTCTACATCGTGCAGCTCGCGCGCCAAGGTAGATGCCAGGTCGAAGCGGAAACCATCCACGTGCATCTCGATTGCCCAATAGCGCAAAGAGTCCATAATCAGTTGCAGCACTGCAGGGGAGCGCATCAGCAGAGAGTTTCCGGTTCCGGTGGTGTCGAAATAGTGTTCTTTGTCGTCCTCTACCAGGCGATAGTAAGAGGCGTTATCCAGCCCTTTGAAAGAGAGAGTCGGCCCCATGTGGTTGCCCTCGGCGGTGTGGTTATAGACCACGTCCAGGATTACTTCAATCCCCGCTTGATGCAGGTTTTTCACCATTTGCTTGAACTCTTGGACTTGCCCATCGACCACATCTTGGGAACGGTATTGGGCGTGGGGAGCGAAGAATCCGATGGTGTTATAGCCCCAATAGTTTGATAGTCCCCGCTCTTGCAGGGTGGAGTCGTTAACGAACTGGTGTACCGGCATCAGTTCGAGGGCGTTTACTCCTAGATTTTTCAGATATTCGATAGTCACCGGGTTGGCAATCCCGGCATAAGTGCCGCGTTCTTTTTCCGGGATCTGTTCGTTTAGTTTGGTGAACCCTTTGACGTGTGCCTCGTAAATAACCAGTTTATGCAGGTCATGTCCGGGTGGGCGATCGTTTCCCCAATCGAAATAGGGAGTGGTCACTACCGAAACCGCCATATCCGGCAAGGAATCGTCATGGTTTGTCTCGCTGGGGTCGTTCCAGTCGTAGGAATATAAAGACTGCTTTGCTCCCACCACGCCATCAGTTGCCCTCGCATAAGGGTCGAGCAAAAACTTATTGATGTCGCAGCGGTGTCCTTGTGCTGGATCGTAAGGGCCTTCAACTCGGAAACCATAACGCTGTTCATCTCGCAGCCCCGGAATATAGCAATGCCACACGTGGTGGTCGACTTCGCGCAGTTCGATGCGTTCTTCGCTGCCGTCTTCTGCTATTAAACAAAGATAGACTTTGGTTGCGACCTCGCTAAATACTGCAAAGTTTACCCCGGCTCCATCGTATGTAGCGCCGAGCGGATACGGTTTCCCTGGCCAAATCTCCATGCTTCTAGGTTGTCACAAAACGCAGCATTTAGCACTTAGTTACAGCTGAATAGCAAAGATGCGGGAGATAGCACAGCGGAGGCGACCGGTTTTCAACTTTTTGCCGCTAGCTGTTAGTAGATTTCACCAAGACCGGTGAAATCGCTATCCAAATCGATAATCTCCTGCAAGCCTAGCGCTGGATCTTTTGTTAGAAGATCTTCAATAAATCCCCGTTTATCTTTATATTTATCTTTGCGGGCATTGAAAAAACGAGAATCTTTTCAAGCAATGCTAGTAGCTCCCCGCTGCGGGCAGCACTGGTGATTACTCCTTCCTGGGCCCGTTCCAGATGCCATAAAGCTAGTAGCTTTGAAAATAGCCAATCGACATCTGCTTCTTCCACAGGTACTTTCTTTCCTCGTAAAGCTTCTTGGAAATGCTGTTCGTCATCTGCGTCTAGTTCATCTGCCAGGAAATCGAGAGTATCGACTACTCCCTGATAAAGCCACAGAGACTCTTTAGGGGGAAAGATTAATAAAGAACCGTCATCTTCTCGTTGCCGGGAACGCAACTCACCAAAATCCCCGGCTAGCAGCCGGTCGCGAAATCTTGTCACTGCCCGGCGTCTATTTCTCCAATTCAGGTCATCTTTAAACCCTTCTAGGGTTTTTACTCGGGTAGTCGCAGCATCTTTCGGCCAGTTTCCCACCCAGGTGGCATGGACAAAATCATAAAAGTTCAGCGAAACTTTTCGCACGGCACCATAGTATTTTTCAACTACTAGGAAGTCGCAGGTTCTTATCCAACTTAGGTCGCCACCATAAAAAATATGGGGATAGGTAAAGGGCAGGCGCTTATCTTCTATTACCGGTACCCACACTGAACCCATATCGTAGCCGTAATCATGCAGAACCAGGTTCGGATCGTCTGCTATCCGTTCGCCAATAGTAGCTAGTGCCTGCGCAAAGGGTACTTCTATTCCTTCCGGAGGTTCTAGACCATCTAAATCGTCCAGGCAATCGACACCTTCCCAAAGTTCCTCTACCAGGTCACGAGGGATTTTTATCTTTTGCTCTTTCAGAGCATTAAGAATCAGCATGAGCGCACACGAAGGCTCTCCAACCTCGAAGAGCTCTTCCACATTGCTATGTAGCTCAGCATCGTAGTTGCCTTTTTCTAGTAACAACCTCCACAAAGATTCGGTGCATGAATAATCAACTGGCTCGTCCCGCTTAGGGTCCTTCAGCCGGTAGTTATCCGGCCACTCAAAACTGGTATCAAACCTTGCTTCATAAGAGGCAACGTACGCATGTAAGTCCTCGGGGAAATAGCGGAGTGCTGATTGCGCCATAAATTTCATGCGTTCATCAATCCCGTACAGGGTGGAATAGTATGCCCAGGCGATAGCGCCGGTGATTGCCCCCATCGTGTCCGCATCGCCCCCTAACCAAATGGTGTTGCGAATAGCGTCCTCAAAACTAATCGACTCCGTAAACGCCCTGATAGCTTGAGGTACCGTACCTTGGCAGGATTCATCAAAATGATAGTTAGCCTTGATTTCAGCAAGCGATTGGTTAAGAGGATAGAAATGCTCCGAAATATAGGATTCGATTTCCTGCTTGCTGCTGCTATTACGCGCTAAATAGATTGCCGCGGCCACCGCCTTTGCGCCTTTAATACCTTCGGGGTGGTTGTGGGTGACTGCCGCACCTATTTCCGCAAATTTGAGGGCTTCCTCTAGGCTCCCCGCTGATTCCGCGGCTGCCGATACCCGCATGGCGCTGCCGTTTCCCCAAGAGTTATAAGGGTGCGGGTTATCTTCAAATAGCCAAGCAGCAAAACGGCCTCCGTAGTAGCCCATCGGCTCGGGGAAGCGCCGCCCCATTTCCTGCATACTTTGCACCAGCAGCCGGGAGAGATGCTGCTCAGTGCGCTCGGAATCTTTAAGGTTTAGCCACCTTAAAAACGCCATTCCCTGGGCGATAGTCATTAAAGAGTCGTCAGTGTAGTTGGTGCTGTAGGGAAACAGCTCAAAATCGCGGCGATCTACCGGTGAAAACTCTCGGGTTGAGCCAATAACATCCCCAATAATTGCGCCGATCATAACCGCTCCTCCCGTAAGTGGATTACTGCTGCTTTTACTATTATGTTCTCCTGTCACAGATACCGGCAGTAAACTTCCGGTTTTCTGTTTATTCGAAAGGTGGATTGAAGGTCATGCCCACTGCGCTTAGCGCTTGGTTATAGCTGCTGGGGTTAAGTGCGCTGTTTAGAGACTGTTGTCTCCTTGAATTTTCGTATTCCCCGGGTTTGGTAAACGCGGAAACTGTAGCGGCGATGCGGGGGAGGCATTCGCCGGCATAGAGTAGGAGCGATGCATTTTTCACAGCGAGTTAGCCTTTCTCAGCCCAACGCCATCACCGTGGCGGCTGGGAAACGGCGCGCCCAGGGGCAGAAACTGGTAAATATCTCTGACTCGAATCCCACTCGGCACGGGCTAGGGGAAGCGGGTAGCCCCTACCAGGCAGATCCGTGCGGATCTGGCGCCTCCCGCCGCGCCCTCGCCGATTTCCTTTCCCAGAGGGACGGGCACAGCGTCAACCCCGATAACCTGTATCTGCTGAGTTCTACTTCGCAAGGCTACTCCTGGCTGATGAAACTGTTTTGTGATCCCGGTGAGGCAGTGCTGGCACCTACCCCGGGATATTCGCTGATAGAGGCCTTAGCTAACTTAGAAAATGTGCGGGTGGCGTCCTATAGTTTTGCTTGGCTAGGACGAAACTGGGAACTGGATCCGCTCTCGCTGCCGGCTGCTGGTGTTTCCCCGCGTCCGCGTGCCCTGGTGGTCATCAATCCAAGTAACCCCACCGGTGCCTATCTAGATAGGGGAGAGCGAGAGAGGGTGCAAGAATACTGCGCCGAAAATAATCTTCCTCTGATAGCCGATGAAGTGTTTTATGATTTCCCCTTGGCTGCGGCTTTAGAATCCCGCTCGCGCCTCGCCGGTTGCCCCGAAATCCTCACTTTCGCCCTCGACGGGTTATCGAAGAATCTGTGTGCCCCCGGTTTCAAGATTGCTTGGCTGGAGGTATCGGGACCGGCTGCCCTAGTGGAGGAGGCGAAAGCCCGTTTAGATATCATCGCGGATGCGTTCTTGCCCTTTAGTGATATTTTGGCCGCGCACCTGCCTGGTTTCTTGGAGAAAATCCCGCCGCAGTTGGCGCAAACTCGCGGGCGGTGCGCAGCCAACCTGGCCATGTTGCAAGACTTAATAGGGGAGGATCCGGCCAGCCCGATAACCGTGATGGCTCCGCAAGGAGGCTGGAACGTACTGCTGCGTTTTCCCTCCCATATTGACGAGGACGAGCTGGTGGAAAAACTCTTAAACGACTATGGGATTTATTGCCAGCCCGGATACTTTTTTGATTTGCCCTTCAGTGGCACTATCAGCCTGTCGTTGCTGTTAGAAGAAGATTTGTTCCGCGAAAATGCCGCCAAAGTATTGCGTACCATCACTGCCTTGAGCTAGGAGATATTGTTTGGAATCGTTGCCTGGCGAAATTGCCGTTCAGGAGTGGCTTCTCGTCAACAAGAGGATTCGTTACAAACTCGTGCTAATCTGGGTCTTTCAATTCCTGTAAAACCGTGCCAGTAGACACCTATCGGTTTTCTTAGCGCCCTACCCGTACCATCTATCTAATGCTCCCCGGTCGAGCCGAGCGATTTCTTGCAGATCAAGTTTCCATATCTCGTTTCCGCAAATCGCGTACAGTACGTCATCGTGGGCATCGAGGTAACAATGTTTTAAGGGTTTTCCTTCGGGGGAACGTAAAGTCCCAATCCCGCGATGCTCAATCCCCTCAGGGACACGTACCCCGTAGTTAAAGACGTCAAGATCATAGGGATAAAGAGCAGCAAAGCGTTCATCATCAGCAACCAAATAAGATGCTGCCGGACCTTCTTTACATATAACCTCTACCTCATCGCCGACTATTCTGGTAACCGCAAAATCTGTATAGGAACAGTTCCAGACACCTTTAAGACCAACGTTAAGAGCGTAAATGTCGCAGATCCAGGGAGCACCTTTAGTGTCGCCCGGATATGACCAATCGAGTGAAAGGTCGGCGGTATATCTATTAAGTCCTGGTTCCCCGATGGGGGGTTCTGTTGGGTGATACTGTTCGGTTTTCTCGTCCCAGAGACTGCCCCAGCCGTAGTTCCCGAGAACCCCCTCATCGAAGTAACCTACCCACAAGCGATCTTCAGCGTCCGTGTACATTTTGGCAATCCCATCACCGACACATGCTTCTTTCAGTAAGTCGCCTTCCGGAGAATACAAGCCTGCATTCTTTTCTCCACCATCGGGTGTCCACCTTGCCCGGCCAGCTACTTGAATTACGCGTCCATCGCTCAGCATTTGTACATCAGAGCTGGCGCGCGAAGTCTCTTTAATATCAACGCGGTGATCACCACAGATAACCAAATTCCGGATGGGAGAGCGGGTGGTGCTACGAAGAAAAGATGCTCCCCCTGAGTTTAGTACCCGCTCAAAAGCCAGATCTGCATCTTTAGGAGTAGCCCACTGGGTGAGCAGTTCTCCCCACACGGTAATACCCGCAAAAATCAACTCCAGGTCTGGTTCTGGCGGTTCAAAACTTGAGTGTCGCCGGAACCGTACCTCCGGTAACTCTCCGCGTTCATAAGCCTCAGTAATTAATGATTCCGACTCCTCGAAACCATCTTCATTGAAAAGCATCCCTGCCACCTCCAAATAATAGTTTGTGAAAAATAATAGACATACTGATTAGATTTTTCAGCCCCAATCGTCAAGCGCTAGTTAATTTTTATGGGCTCTTGAGTATGAAGCTACTGCCAATAGCTCCTTGCCTGCTTTAAACTGTATTGCCGACATTGGTTAATTTGTCGCTACTCGAATGCTTCTAGAGCTTCTGGTTCCAGATCGCCGCCAGCAACTAACTCCCGAGCTGTTGTCTCTATGTCATCAGATAGGGGGATACCTGCGGCACTTGCCCAATCAAGTGCCAGATCAAGATCTGGGCCATCCTGGATTTCCAGCTCTTTAAGATTTTCTAGTAGGTCTGTGCGACCCGCCTTGCTAATAGTGGCAAGAACCAGGTCCCAGGCGTCTAAGTACCCCATCATTGGTGCTGCTCCTTAACATCGGGCGCGGTTATAAATCGAGTAGATTTTTAGCTAGATACGCACTTATTGCGACGTTTGCTAGCTTATTGCTGGCGCCCTTGCCCGCAAAGCAAGCGCAACTACCTTAAATCTGATGAAAAAGTTGCGGAAGATATCTTCCGACTAAAATTTCCGCCCGGTATCTTTACAAATATGGCAAACAGATCCGCATCGGGATCTAATATAAATGCCAGGGCTGAAAGGAGGGAGTCACCGACGGCTCTAGTGATGAAGGTTCGCGATTCGCGTGCCTCTCTCAATCAGGACGGCAGGGGATTTCCCTGCCATTGGTTCACAGATTGACATGGAATTTGCCACGTCGTGGCAAAAGAAAGCCCTAGGCTGACAGTAGATCGTTATGGAACTTCTTCCTTTCAACCCCATCGTGAAACCATCAAGAGTGGCGCCTGCGCAGATTAACTCGCTTAGGTATCTTTTGCGTTTGCACAATCTAGAGAATCCAGAAGAATCGATTCTGTATCCGTCTGCCCATGTAGCGATCAGCAGCCACAATACGGCAGAAATTTGGCTCGATCACGAGAAAACTACCTCGCTGCGTAAAGTACCCTTGTACTACAAGTATCGCAGTGTCCCTAAGCATTCTGGTGGCAGGCGGATATTGTCGGAACCAAGCTCCAGTTTGAAAAGTTTACAAAGATGGATACTGCGGCATTGCTTCACCGACGATATGGTTTCCCCTGCCGCCTATGCCTATCGCCCGGGACGTTCAATTCAAGATTGCGCAGCCGTACATATTGGTGCTAAATGGCTCCTTAAGCTCGACCTCAAAGATTTCTTTGGGGGAATTTCCGAGGCTCGGGTATATGAACTCTTTAGAGCTATTGGGTATAAAGAGCTTGTCGCTTTTGAGTTAGCGCGTCTGACGACTTTCCTGCCGGATAAGAATATAAGACGCAATATTCAGGCGCTATATAACGAAAAGTTCGAAATAACCCCGGCGGCGCGCAACTACACGAAGCTCGAAATATCAATAGATAGCAGCAGTGGCCCCTACCCGAGGTATAGAGGTAGCGCGGGGAAGATCATTCGCGGCGTGCTTCCGCAAGGAGCCCCCACATCCGGGATTATCGCCAATATTTGCGCTGGTGAACTCGATAAAGAGCTTGCGTCTTTAGCGCTGTATAACGGTTTAAGATATTCGCGGTACTGTGATGACTTGTTTTTCTCCCCGCGCCCTGACCATGAACATTTTGACCGCAGCTTCGCAGGTTTAATCATCCGTGACGTCAATCGAGCCGTACTAAAACATGGTTTTCGGATAAACCAAGGCAAAACCAGGGTAGTGCCGCCCGGGTCTAAGAAGCTGATATTAGGTCTGCAAGTGGACGACAGCGTCCGTCTAGATACCGCATTCAAGAAAAATATTGACTACCACATACGCGGAATTGCTAAATTTGGGCTTCAGCAACACGTGGCGCACACTAAAGGCACCCCGCCCCCAGTGTTGAGTTTCCTAAATCATCTGCAAGGATTAATCGCTTTTGCGAAAGGAATTGAGTATTGGTACGGGGAAACACGCGAAACAAACTTGAAAAGGGCATTATCGGTTGGCGAAGTAACGAGATAATCCCCGCATTGTTTTCCAAAGATCACTGAGATAACTACTCGTAATCCCGATTTAAAATAGGAGCTGATTGCCGGAATTCCTAAGATTTGTCAGAGAAAATAGGAAACACACAAACTCTAGGAAAAAACCAAGGACACTTTATCTCGGCGTACCTGGTTACAAACGAATTAAGGGTTAATTTAATGACGTGTGTTGTGTTACACTAATCGGTCACGTAACACTACGTTCCCGGAATCAAAACCAAAGAAAGGAAATTGGGATGAAGAGGAGACTCTCGCTGACGACCATTATCGCTTTTGTGGCATGCCTGTGCGTTTGCATACCGATGTTGACAGCTTGCGGGTCGAATAGCACGAAGGATGCTGGGTCGACTTCGAAAGCCGCCGACAACTCAAGCACCAAAACGGTGGTTGATGCCTATAATCGCAAAGTCGATGTGCCGGTCAATGCCAAAACCGCCGCAACCGTGGGCAGTGGCGCGCGCTTCGTAGTGTATGCCGGAGCGCAGGACAAGCTGATCGCGGTTACCGAGATGGAAACCAAACCGGAGATGAACCGCCCATACGCCATGGCGTATAAGGATTTGTTCGCAAGCCTGCCCGCCACCAGCAACGGCAACCATCTATTGGAGACTAACGTCAACGCCGAGCAGCTCATGGATCTGAAACCTGATGTCATCATCTCCAGTCGCAGCGCCGAGGAATGCGATTCGCTTCAGCAAAAGACCGGTATCCCCGTTATCGGCATCAGCTATCAAAACCAGCTGTTCACCGACAACGTGTATAAGTCCATCTCCTGTGTCGCCCAGGCGTTGGGAACCGAGAAGCACGCCGATCAGGTAATCGCGAAACTGAAGGAATGGAACCAGGATTTGAAGTCTCGCACCTCCAAGATCGCCGATGCCGATAAGCCCAGCGTGTACGTGGGTGCCGTCAACTACAAGGGCGCGAAGAGCTTCACCGGTACGTATGCAAACTATGCTCCGCTGGTGGAACTGGGTGCGAATAACGTTGCCGATCAAACTGGTCAAAAGGCAGCGGTCGACGTCGACCTTGAGCAGATCGGTAAGTGGGATCCTGACTATATGTTCCTCAACGCTGGCAATATGGATCTCATGAAAGCCGACTACGCCGCCAATCCGGTATTCTTCGACGGTCTGAAAGCATTCAAAGAGAACCACCTGTACACGCAGCCGTTCTTCAACTTCAACGGCACCAACATCGACACGGGTATCTGCGACACCTATTTCATCGGCGCAACTATCTTCCCCGACAAGTTTTCTGATGTTGACCTGCCGGCCAAGTATTCCGAAATCTACTCCACCCTGGTCGGCGTGGATTTCTACAAGACAATGAAAGAAAAGGGCATGGACTTCAAGGCGCTGTCCTTTAAGTAAGGCTCCATCGTGCAGGAAGAGAAGCTGACGGGTGCCAGCCTTCCTCTCCAGGAGGAATCGTTCCGCAGCCGCTACCGGGGCTACATCCGGCATAAGCGCATCGTGATTGCGGTGCTTGCCATTTTGGTCGCGGTCATTGCCGTGGCCTCAATGGGGATGGGCTCGCTGCAGCTTTCCGCACACGATGTTGTTTTCGCCCTGTTCGGGCAGGGGGATGCGCGCGCTGTCGCTGCAGTGCAGAACATCCGCCTGCCCCGGGTGCTTACCGCAGTGGTTGCGGGCATAGCACTGTCGCTAGCGGGTTGCGCGTACCAAAGCGTACTGCGCAACCCGCTAGCCTCGGCCAGCACATTGGGGATCTCGCAAGGCGCGGCCTTCGGAGCCTCCATCGCCATCATCGTGCTCGCAGGAAGCGGTGCATCGGCGGCATACGAGGGCGTGTCCTCAGCCAACCCTGTAACGACCGCGCTGCTGGCCTTTGCAGGCGCCATGCTCTCCACGGTACTTATCCTGCTGCTTTCGCGCTTTCGCGAGATGACGCCGGAGAGCATCGTGCTTCTGGGCGTGGCGCTGTCCGCTGTATTTACGGCAGGAACCACAATCGTGCAGTATTTCGCGGAAGACTCCCAGGTGGCGGCGGTGGTGTTCTGGACATTCGGCGATTTGACCCGCGTAAGTAAGGATCAGCTTGCGCTAATGGCGTCGGTCACTTTAGTTGGCGCGGTAGTGTTCCGCGCCTGTCGCTGGGACTTCAACGCCATGGAATCAGGCGAAGGTCTGGCTCATAGCCTGGGCGTGTCAGTTTCCCGCGTGCGCCTGGCGAACATGTTTGTCGCCAGTGCCGTCGCCTCCACGGTCATCGCGTTCTGTGGCATTGTGAACTTTGTCGGACTGGTTGCACCGCATATCATGCGGCGCCTTCTGGGCTCGGATTACCGTTATCTGCTGCCCGCCTCGGCCATAGCTGGTGCGGGGTTGCTGCTGGTTTCCGACATACTTTGTCACGTGCTTGTCGCGCCGTTAATACTGCCGATTTCGGCTATCACCTCGTTCGTCGGAGCGCCTATATTTGTCTACCTGCTGTTCAAGGGGGTGAACCGCTGATGCTTGAAGCTCGTGAGGTGCATTTTTCGTATCGTGCGGGTGTCCCCATCCTCGCCGGTGTAGATGTAGAGGTGACTTCGGGGTCGTTTTTGGCAATTCTGGGGGTGAACGGTTGTGGGAAGTCCACGCTGTTGTCATGTTTGACCGGGGCTGCCCGCCCCTCATCCGGTCAGGTGTTCCTCGACGGTGTGCCGTTGGGGCAGGTGCATCGGCTAGAGCGGGCACGGAAGGTTGCTTACGTTGCCCAGCACAGCCATGCGAACAGACTCACCGTGTACGATTCGGTGTTGCTGGGGCGGCGACCGTATATGCAGGGCGCGCCTTCGCAAGAAGACCATCACATCGTCCTTGACATGCTTGAGCGGCTTGGTCTTGCTCGCTACGAACTCCGCTACACCGACGAGCTGTCGGGCGGCGAATACCAGAAGATGGTGCTGGCTCGCGCGTTCGTTCAGCAGGCAGAGACGTTGCTGCTTGACGAGCCCACTAACAACCTCGATCTCGCAAACCAACAGGAGGTGATGCGGGAAGTGCGTGCCGAGGTTGAGCGGCGGGGCATCGCTGCGGCCGCAGTCATGCATGATATTAATCTTTCTCTGCGCTATTGCGATAGCTTCCTGTTCTTGAAAGCAGGGACTGTCGATGCGGTTGGCGGCATGGAAGTGGTAACTGCGGAGCAGGTCAAACGGGTTTATGGAATGGATTGTGAAATTATCGAGCATCGCGGACGGCGCTTGGTCGTTCCGTCGTAAGGAGGAAACGTGAACAAGGTAGCTCAGTATTTCGACGAACGCGCAGACGAATGGGAGGCATCGGGCAGTTGCGAGCGTAACCGCGTGCAGGGAGCTGTGCTTTCGCTTGCCTGCGTGCAGGAAGGCGACCGGGTGCTTGACCTAGGGTGTGGCACGGGCGTAATGATTCCGCTGTACCTCGAGGCTAAAGTGGCGTCCGCTACGGGTGTCGACCTGTCAACGCGCATGGTTGCATACGCCCGCGAGAAGTTCCAAGGAGTTGATGCCGTGGACTTCATTGCCGCCGATGCCCTAGATCTGGACGAGAAGCACCCCTACGATGCCGTGGTGATCTACAATGCATATCCTCATTTCATGGACAAGCCCGCCCTGGTTGAAAAGGTGTATCGCTTACTGAAGCCGGGCAAGCGCTTCGTAGTTGCGCACGGAAAGGGCAAGGACGACATCAACCGACATCATCAAGCGGTTGCTGCCGGAGTAAGCTCCGGTTTACGAGCGGCTTCCGAGGAAAGTGAGCTCTGGAGAACGCGCTTCGATATCGAAGCGCTGGTGGACACGCCCGAATTCTACGCCTTCTCCGGGGTGCGCCTCTGAGTGTTTTACTAGGGCGTCCGTATTCACGTTCGATCAATACCTTCCCGCGCCAGCCCTCACGGGTTCGATTCCTGGGCTCAAAATATATGCAGGCCCCAGGATAAACCTGTGACCTGCATATATTGGTTACTTAGACGTTCATTTTGATACAGCGCTGTTTTTGGGTGCAAGCTACGAATCTTGGATACAGAATCTGACTTGGTGGGGCGTAGCATCATGGACTCCACGCACAGGCAGTGTCAAGACGATAGCATCTAATCAAAGATGGGGGCTATGTCGTATTGTTACTCCGATATTTAGGATGACCCGAAAAGATTATCGGAATCAAAATTCTGGCGAAATACAATGCAGCAAAGCCTAATTGCACAAAGTCAAGTTCGCATCTATCGTGTATCCCTTTATGAAAAAAACGATTCCGAATTTCATAGAAACCCCAGAGTAGAGCGAGACACACTATCATAATAAAAGAGTTGCTGGTCAAGAACCCCCTCGTTGGTGTTCGTCTGCATCGTGGTAGCGAATGCGATCCACCAAGTAGATGCTTGAACAGATGGTGTGGGAACAGGATTAGCATCTGGATCCGGCACCAAAAAGAGGCTAACAGCTATCCCGATAATAGCTGCGAAATCTCCAATTACCTGAGCCCGTTGAGCGCTGGCGGCTATGTATTCCGTTACATCCTCTATCCAGCCTGTTGGGGCGGAGAACAACTCTAAGAGTCTGTATAGGACAGCAAGTGGGGTTCCTTGAAGTGCTAGAAAAGCCTCCATTTGGATGGTGTCTGAGGGATGTACTATGCCCTGTCCTAAGAATGCGGCGAGAGCTAGTATTGCTACCAAAGAGGCGAACACCTGATAGAAGTCCCGTATCCAAAAGGTAGTTATCATTTTGTAAAGGAGATTCACTACAACGTCCATTGTTTTCCCCCGCATACCAGTCGTGCTAAGTGCTATTACTCTAAAATTTCGCTTAATGGCTTGTACCCGATAATCAAACTATCGTACTTCTATGCTATTGAAATGGATCATAATCGTACGAGCATGGTTCACGACGGCATGGTTCACAAGAACATTCCACGCTTGATTGCTGTATTCCAGTGGTGGCTGGGTTGCTAGGTAGTCGTGGATTTCTTTGGCTTGTGCTTGGCGGGTGATGAGGTCTGCGATCCTGTTTCTAATTGTTTGGTGTTCTTTTTCTTGGCGTTGGTAGCGTTGTTCGAGTTGGTGGTAACGCTGGTCATATTCGTCAGGGTCGTGTACTGCGGTGGCGTTTTCGGTGATGAGTTGGTTTATTAACGCCACGGTTTCTTCCATCTTTTTAGCGATTTTGGTTTGCCGAGTTTCGAGTTCTGTTGTGTTGTATACCGTGTCGTCAAGTAGCTGTATCACGTGATCGAGGGTGGCGTTATCTTTGACTCGTTTGGTTAGGGCTTGGGTGAAGGCTTCTTTGATTTGTTGTTCGGTGACGTGTGGGGTTGTGCAGTGGTAGCCGGGCTTGTATTTGTTGTTGCAGCACCAGATGTAGCGGCGGTATTTGCTGGTTGAGTGCCAGACTTTGCGTCCGTACCAGCCGCCGCAGTCGGCGCATTTGATCCGGGTGGCGAACGGGTACGTGGAGGCGGTTCCTTTTCCTGATCTGCGTGCTAGTTCTGCTTGCACGATTTCACAGGTAGCGGGTTCGATGATCGGCTCGTGATTTCCGGTCACATAATATTGGGGTACTTCGCCTTCGTTGACTTTTATGGTTTTGGTCAGGAAGTCGGTGGTGAAGCTTTTTTGTAGTAGCGCATCGCCTTTGTATTTTTCGTTGGTCAAGATGGAGCGGATGGTGCTGGCTGACCAGATGTTTTTACCGTGCGGCGTGAGAATCTGGTCGGTGGTGAGTTCTTTGGCTATTCTCTTTAAGCTCACCCTCAAGACCATTCAAAGTCGCCTGAGCGTTATTGAGCTGAATCTGCCAATTCTTCGTACGAGAATCATTTTCCCCAAAACCGGTAGCAGAGTTATCAAGAGCGCTCTTCAGGGTCTGGATCTTGGCTTTTTGCGCCTCAATCTCTTTGCCCAAAACCTGGTTACGAGAAGTCAACGCTGAAGCAGACTTATCGTTCTTATCGAACTGAGAAGCCACCAACTTCATCTCGGATCCCAAAACCCGCATCTCACGATTAATATCCGTGATCGCGCGCTTAAACTCCCGCTCACCCTCAAGGCCAATCTTCAAACCCAAAGACGAATCAGCCATGCTCAGACACCCCTCCGAGGTAAAATGGAGACGAATGGATTAATTTGCGAAAGGTACGAGCATGGGAATGAGCGCAGAGGACTTCGGGGCGGTACTTGCTGAATTAACCGCGCCCACACCACTAGCTGATGCCTTCGAAACGCGTTTTCCCCAGTCCAAGGGGAGCCGCTGGTGGTTCTCTGTTCGCACCCACGCCGCTTCAGTATTCTTCTCGAAGGAGTACTACGAACATCTGACGATAAAAAAAGTGCAGAAGGAAGGTGAGCCTAAAGAGAAGAGAGACCGGGAGCACACCGATCTTTCTGCCAAGACAGTCTGGGAGAGTAAATCGTTCAATTGGCGACCCGAGCTTCGGCTATGGATTCTAGAGGCGCTGGGACTCCTAAAAGACGACAAGGATGTACTACAACGCATTCTTGCTATAGAGGCGAATACCTCTCGCTGTACTTACCTCAAGAAATTGTTTTCGTGGGATGAAATTGAAGATGCGGCACGGAGGGAATTTGCTCGTCTCGTAGATGAATCACCATTGCCTCACCGAGATTGCTAAACCCCGGCGGGGATAATATCATCAATAAACCAGATGCGTTTCGGCTGGGCTCTGCCGGTTTCGATGCGCCAGCAGTCCACCAGATCTAATAGTTCACCGAATATGGTCAGGTCGATTTGCCTGCGGGTCAGTCCCAGGTGGGCGAGCCCGATATAGGTCAGGCGGGTAAAGATTGCCTCGTCACTATCTATTAGGTGTCCTTTTTCTTGGTTTGCCCTTTTGGGTCTGGGGTCTCGGTCATGATTGCTCGCCGGGTGCCGCGCTGTAATGCCTGGGCGATAGCCTCTCGGTAGTCAGCTAAATCTGCAGGCACAGTTAGTAACTCCACCGCTTCTGCGGTCAGCTCTGGGCGCTTATCGTCTGGATGGGTGAGGTTGTGTATTTGTACGGACTGGTTAGCGAGCAGGGCGATTAGCCAGATTACCTCACCGAGTGACTTATCCATATCTTCGCTAGTTTCCAGGGCTTGACCTAAATGTTCTAGACCTCCGTAACGTTGAGCTATTAGGCGGGTAGCGCGGGTAGTGAGGACGAGTTCGTATTCTTGACCTGCGATAGTGATTGTCGCGCTATTTAAAGTGGGGCTATCGGCCGGGCTTGTTTGGGTTTTTGCTGTCATGGCTTACCTGCTTTTCTAGTTGTTTGTCGGTTTGATGCTGCTTGTAGCGGCAGGCTCATACACCTGGGTGTACCAGCCAGTAATGGTTTCCGGCTTGACGCCGATCGCTCCTTCGGTGACTTCGGCTTTCCACGGGTGCTTGCCGGTAGCGTCGGGTTTGTTACGTCGCAGGATCGTTCCCTCAATACTCGGGGTAGAGAACGTGATCGAATCAGCTTTGGTTGCCAGCGTGGTTCCCGGCAGAGCAAATTTGACGCGGTAAAGCCAAAAATACTGGTACTTCCCGTTAGAGCGTGCAGCTCTAAAACCAATAGCCACGGGTGCGCCACCATCCTCAGAAGTGCTGATAAGTACCCCGTTGGCGTCCAGTCTCGCACCAGTTAAGGCAGCTGCAGCCTCAGCCCCGAGATCATCAACCCCAAGAGTGAGCGTTCCAGATTTGAATTCCTTGACAATCTCGGATGCCCCGTCATCGGCATACAAAATTGCCTCAGCTACCTCCACAGACAATTCTGCGGATATTGCTTTAGCGAGCGGTTTAGGAACGGCATAGGTTTCCTCACCGCTAGTGGGATCTTCACTAATGCTCGCGTAGTAGAGCTTGTCTAAACCAATAGTTGCCATGAGTATTTCTCCTTTTGGGTAGTAATTTTCGTTAGATGTCATCGACAGATAGAATTGGGACATGAGAGAGAAAACGCGATGCTTGACCTATGCGGTGTTCGGGATTTATCTGCTCTTGTTGTTGTGGATGGTGCTGTTCAAATTCGCCACCAGCGTTGACGACATACTGAGCATGCGGCATGTGCGCTACTTAAATCTGATCCCATTTACAGATTCTGCGAATCTTTACGGGTCGAACTTCTTTGATGAGATCGTGGTCAACTTCCTTATTTTCATCCCGTTTGGCATGTACATGAGGATGTTGTTGAAACGGCGCTCATGGTTAATTCAATTGCTCCCACCGTTTTTAGCAAGCGTGGCATTCGAGGTCGTTCAGTACGTTTTCGCTATCGGGGTCAGCGATATCACCGATGTCATAATGAACACTGCTGGAGCCGCTACTGGCTTAGTAGTTTTTGCTCTGCTAGCCAGATTCTGGCCTGAAAAGAGCGAAAAAGTCATTAACGTCATCGGGTTAGTCCTGGAGATCTTGTTCATCGGATTTTTGACTTTCCTGATCATTGCAAACTCTTAAGGACAGGCTCTAAAACTCGAAACATCGATGGAATAGTGGTGGTAGCCGGTATCGTCCTCGTATCCGATATAGCGCCTGCCTGTGATAACCAGGCGAGCGCTGATTAGAGCTTTCGTGATCTGGTCTCTTAGTGCCAGGTAGTTGGTTTTCGTGAACAGGCTGATTCGGGCTTCTTCTATTTCGACGCCTGGGGTTTGTTTCCGCTGATTTGGTCGTACCAGTAGATGGCTCTACTCATGTAGGTTGCGTGTTGGGATCCGGCTATGGAGGCGGGGCATTCGGTTGCGGAAAAGTCGCGGTGTTTGACTCTCTGGTGGGTAGAGACAAGGCAATTACGGTCACTTTCCTGGACGGCACGAAGATACGGGCATAACAGAATACAAATGTTTAAGGCACTCGGCTACGGTCGGGTGTTTTTTTGTTATGCAGATGATACTATTTGCAACGTCTATACTGTGTAGTACACTATACATGTCAAGGCGCAGTAGCACTGTATTTGACGAAAGGTGATGGAGTTGATGAATGAAGAATGGATTTCGCAAATTAAAAGAGGAACACTTGAATATGCCATTCTTCTCCTGATCAAAGATGGGGATAGATACGGATATGACTTGATACAAACATTAGATAATTACCCTATGCTTAAAACAAAAGAAAACACGGTTTATCCATTGCTACGACGATTATTAAAGAATGGATATCTTGAATCGTATTGGCAGAACACGGATGACGGTGTGCCACCGAGAAAGTATTATCGAATAACTGAATCAGGATGTTCCTATCTTGATGAGTTGAACAGTGACTGGAAGACACTGATGAAAGATATTTCTAAGCTAAGGAAAGAATTATAAAAATGGGAAACAAGTCAAACAATATTGCGTTAGAGAAATATTTGTCGCAGGTAGACAAGCATTTAAAATATATGCCCGCTTTCGAAAAGACTGACATTTTAAGTGAACTCAAGAGTTCATTTTATGAGCGCATGGAACAGGGGCAGACAGAAAACGATATTATTGCGGAAATGGGACCCGCAAAGGACTTCGCATTAAGCTACCTTGGCAAGGCTATTGTCGAGAATAAAAATTTTTCATTCAGACATTTTATGATGGCTTTAGGATTCTACTCTTTTGCTTCATTAGCGTGGGTTTCACTGATTCCTACATTAGCTATATTTTCGGTTTCGTTCTTCTTTTCGTGTGGCGTCAGCGTTCTTGCCGGAGCAATGGGATTGCTTAAAGGCTTCCTGCATTTTCCGCTTATTGATAAGATGCAATTTGTTTTTTTCATGTACGAATTAAAAGGGATTCCTGCTCTTTTGGTAGGATTGTTATTGGCGGTTGTTTTCTTTTTCTTAGGAATTCTATGCTGGAAAGGAACTGTAGGAATCATTCGCCTTTTGCAGTCAACGAAATGGAAATTGGATAGTGATGTAAGGAGTGAAGCGTGACAGTACTGTTTTTACACGGTCTTGGATAAAATAAAGAATCATGGTGGCAAACATTAGATTATCTTGAGTGCAACAATGTGGTGTGCCCGGATTTGATACCAGTAGATGGAAACTTACTGCTCGAATTGGATACAAAATAGCGATTGTCTGGCATTCGTGGCTTAGCCGGTTCAGAATAGTTAGCAAGGGTTCAGTCGAGAAAGTACAGAGGTAGCAGAAAATGAGTGCTGAAATTGAAATTGTTTCTGATGGGGACGGTGCGCTCATTCTCGGTGACGAAAATGCTATCCAGGAGTTCTCTGCGCAATACGGACTTTCGGAATGGGCTCGCAGGGTTCCTCTTGATAGGTTTAGTCGTTGGCTGCACTTGGGAACTGAAGCGGCAAATAGGATTACACAGATTGCGCAGCAATCTGGAATGTATGTGAAGCTCACTCCCGAATCGTTAGAAGCCTTAAAAAGGCTGGCGGTTTAATGCCCACTGCGAAGAAAGGCGTGAGCCATCTGATGCTGGGCAAAACCGGCGATCACTCTATGAAGTGGCTTCAGGCTGATACCAGCACATCTGCCCTAATCGGTAATCCCGCAGTGCTTACCGGCGTGAGTGGCTTGCTAGCAAGTTTCTCTCAGCAACTTGAAGCCAAAGAACTTAACGAGTTCATGGCACGCGTAGATGCGAGGCTCGATGAAGTTCTCACGAATCAACGCAACGAGACTCTCGCAAAAATCGAAACTGCAGCGGAGCAAATTGAGGAAGCTTGCGCCTTGCTTGAATCAGATGGTGATCCGCAGACGATTTGGGAGCTTGTGCGAAGTGCAGACGGACGTATCACCACCGTACAAAATGAAGCCCTGAAGAGCCTCGGTTCTGTGGCCGATTCGGCCAAGCGAGCCGATTCAAGCAAGGAGATGAAGAAGCTTAGCCAAGAGATAGAAGGTAAAGTCAACCTCTGGTTGAGCGTGCTAGCGCGTTGTTTTGAGCTGAAAGACCAATTTAATCTCATTGAGCTTGATCACGTGATGATGACTGCCCCAAAGAAATACGATGGGCATCGCAAAGGGCTAGCCAAAAACCGACAGCGCAGACAGAACAAAGTAATTGATCAAACAAGCCAGGTTTTAGCTGCGCTTGACCAAGCTGGAGCACTTGCGGTCGGACGCACGATTATCCATCCTAATGTCGCCAAGCGCCTCGTTGAGGCTATTAACACTACTGCTGACCAGATTGAAAGCTTCCGTAAGCCACTTGGCATTGACAAAGATCATAGGATGCTAGAGCCATTGTCATGGCGTGAGGCATGGAAAGATCCCGATCAAGTCAAAGAAGCCTCGAAAACTGCTGGCAAGCTCATTGTAGTTGGTGGGGTTGGTGTCGTTATGGCACATGTAGCAAAATCTGCAGTTCTCAAAAAGGGCATCGACGTGCTCAAAGCTTTCAAATAAGCGTCATCTAGATTGCTGCTTCAGTTGCGTATCTGAAGGTGAATTCGATGGTTCCGTCGGTCTTTGCGATGGCGTGGTCGATGAGAGTATGGAAGAGATAGGGCGTGAATTCGAGGTGCGCCAGTCTAGTTTGGCGACTTCGGTCTTGTAATATTCGTAGGCTTTGAGCCTGTTTTTGCTCATCGATGATTTGGCTGGTGAGCTTCTCGTGCTGGTCGGCCAGCTTCGCGTGCCTGGTGGCTAGTGCATTGAAACTGCGTGCGTATTCGTCCTGGTTGAGTGCGCTTTTCGCATTCCGGTAGATGAGCTTGTCTATAGCGACCGCAGCAGAATCCAATTCAGCTAGGAGTTACTCGGTTTCTGCTTCAAGCGCGCTGGTATCCAACTCGGCTCGCACAGCCTGATCTGGTACTTCGTCCACCCCGGTCTGCCCGTCCAGCATCTGTTGGAGAGCAGCGGTGAATGTGGTCTTGATGGTTTCCTCGTCAAGGCTTGGGGCGGCGCATCCCCATACCCACGCTGATATACCCGCCGCAATGGCAGCACCATATCCCACGCGGATCGGTCACCTGGTCGAGAGAAGTATTCGGGTGCCAGTTTTGGCATCGGCACAGGGTTTTCACTGTATTCACGCTGATGAGTAGGTTACTTAGACGTTCATTTTGATACGAGGCTCTAGGTGGGTGCGTGAACGGCTAGGTGGGTGCAGATAATAAAGTGGACGAATATTTTTTGAAAAGAGGCAGGCTAGACACTTTCCTCATCTATTGTTTCTTATTCTCCGCGATATCCACTGAATAACTATGGTCTGGATTTCTATTGCAAACCAGTGAGGGATGACGTTTTGTAATTTCACGCGTTTTTCTGCCATCTCTATCGTGATCTATCCACTCAACAGGAGCATTTATATATTTCAACTTTCCCCCGCAAGGACAAGTGTCGCGTATTTTCTCAAGCGTCAGACGGTTCCCCTCGCCATTGATCGCCAAGTTATTGAAACCTATTGGGTGCCGAGTCTCATTCTTTGCTATTCTCCGCAACGAGAATGCCCCAGCAAAAACGATAAAAAGAACTGCAAATACAATGAGATAAAGGAACATGTTCTGGGTGTGCGCTTTCCCAGCATTTAAATTTTGAAAGACATCTCCAACGACTTTGCCAAATGCTCCTAACGACCCTAGTCCAGTAAAGAAACTTATCCAGGTTAATATAGCTTGCGTAATCGGGCTACGCCAGAGAGGAGTCACTTCATATTTGACATCTGGATTCTGACTCCTCTCTGGAAAGTTATAGATGTCACGACCCGCTTGCTGTATATTGCCAACGATTCTACTTCTTTTCATCGTCAAGGAATTCATGCTTGTCTGCCCCAGTTTCTCCCCACATTTTGGGCAGAATTTTGAATTGTCCGGGGCAGATTCATGGCAACGACTACATAACATACTTGCATGATATGCAATTCTCTATAGCTTTAGCGATTTGAATTAGTAGTTCGTCATCCAGTCTTGAGGTGAACATCTATGCTCCCGTCGTTACGCACTGTTGCGTGATCAACGAGAATGTTCCATGCTTGGTCACTGTAATCGAGGGGTGGCTGGCTGGCGAAATAGTCGCGGACTTCTATGGCTTGGGCACGGCGGCAACGAAGGTCATCAATCTGGCCGGCGATGCGCTGGTGCTCGGTTCCTAGCTGCTGATGTCGGTTTTTGAGCTCGCGGTAATAGAGTCTTAGCGCTCTTGTGGCTTCGGAGGCTCCTTGCCACCTATGCGAGCGCTATTAATCATCGACACAACGGTGGAAAGCGCAGGGACTCCCAAGAAAAGAGCTGCTAACACCGTATTCTCGTACTTAAAACCAGCGATAGCGGCCATTATAGTAAAGAGTATGGTAAGAAACACCGCCCAGCCGGTGAGATTTTTAGAGTTCTCTATCTGGGCATCGGTCAACTTATCAAGCCGCTTTGACTCGTCTAATATGCGTGCATCATTCCAAGCGACCATCTTCCCTTGGACTTGCGGACTATACTGCTTAAAATGCTCAGGAGGCGGCAAAAGACCGCGCCAAGAGTAATTTTCGCTCGCCAGGAGCTGTATTAGCGTTTCTCCTGTAATGTTTTCAAGCGGTTCGATAGGAGTTTCTGAAGGGCTGACTGTGTCCGCGCTTGGCTGTAGGTCGCTTCCAGACGCTCCCTCGACTGCATCGCTGCTTGGTCTATTCCTCTGTTCCAGTTCTCCAGACCGTAGGTTGGGAAGAGGTTCACCTTCAGCGTCTGCCTCATTGGGAAAATGCTGCTGCTCGTCATTGTCTGCCACTTCCTCTCCTTGCCTCGAAATGTCGCGCCCTGTCGCGCTTTGTCCGTTAATCCCTAGCATACCCAGCAATCAGCAAAGGCGAAACCCGAACGTCCCTAAATCTCGATACGCGAATCCATTTTCGCGGTGAGCGTTTGGTCACGCTCTATGGTGGCATGCTGATATTTCAAGGCGACTTCTACGTCTGAGTGTCCGCCGCGCTCTAAGAGTTCTGCTAGGGTTGCGCCTTGCTGCGCGAAAATAGTTAGCCCGGTGTGGCGTAGGTCGTGGAATACGAACCAGGGCATGTCGGCTTTAGCGCGTGCAACCCAAAAATATTCTCTCAGTAGGTTGTCACCTATCGGTCTGCCAGGGACGGTAGGGCTGGGGAATATAACCGCATCCGGGGCATCATCAACATATTCGCGCAGATGCTCCTTTACCATTGGAATAAGCGAGGACGGGAGCGTCACATCACGCTTGCCGGCCTTAGTTTTTAGATCGGTGTATTGGTGATGCATTTTCGAATTAACCTGCCTACGCACCTGTACCACCGCTTTACCCGGCTCATCGAGGCGTAGGAAGTCTTTACGCTGCAAACCCCTAACTTCCCCCATACGCAAAGCACACCAAGCAGCCAGATACAGCGCTAAACCGTATTTTGGGGGCATAGCCTGCGCCATGATTCTTACTTCTTCTGGTGTGGCTACTTGGCGGCGTTCTGGGTCTTTCACCGCCCCGATTACCGGCCACGAAGCCCTATCAATAGTCACCCGGTCTATCATGCCCTGCTTAGCCGCCCAGGCAAGGATCGCGTGCAGCTTAGCAAGGGCGTTAGATGCCGCGCCCGGTTGCAAGTCAGACTGAACCTTAACGCAATACTGGTTGATCACTTCCGGGGTTATTTCATATAGCCGCGTTTCCCCAAGCTGCGCTAGTGGATGCTTTATTTTTGAATCGTAGCTGTACAAAGTGGATTCTTTTCTTCCTCGCGCCCGCAGATCCTTTAGCCATTGATCGGTCACTTCCTTAACCGTAGGCGATAGCGGCGCGGTTTCTTCCGGGGTACGGAACTGTCCTGTTGTGATGTCTTTTTTGCGCTCTGTTAACCATTTCCGGGCTTCGCTTTGGGCGCGGAAGGTTTTGGATATCCGTTTTTTGGTGATTGGGTCTATGAATGATGCTGTGTAGGATTTGGTGCCGCTTTTTAGGGTGTGGGGGCGGATATAGCCGAAGCTGCTTCGTTTTGGGGTCATGGTTTTCTCCTTGGTGGGTGTCTAAGAAATTACCATTAAAATTACCATTAAAATGTTGCGCTTATCGTAGTTTTGTTTCACTTCATTGCGCTCCACTTACCCTAGTTTTACTCGGTGTGGTTGACTATTATTGCAGCTAGGAGGCTTAAAAATAAGAAAAAGCCCTGACCAACATCATGTTAGCCAGGGCGAATAGTGGAGCCGCGGGGAATCGAACCCCGGTCCAACTGATACTCCTGCATTCTTCTCCGTGCGCAGTTTGCCTGAGCTTTTTCTCAGCCTGAATCTACTTGGCAAACTAGAGATTCTATAGGCTCAGTCACTGTAAAGTGTCGCTGCAATCCCATTGACGAAAACTGCAGCCAGTGGCTCCTGAAAAACGACGCCAGGAACCGAGGTAGAAGCACCCCCGGAGCTGACGGACTTTTAAAGGCTCTGCTTAAGCAGCTAGAGCGAAGTCAGTGCGGTTATGTTTAGCACTTATTGTTTTGTGAAGGACGTTAGCGAGATGACTTCACATTCTCGGCACGCTTCTCTGCAACCAATACCAGCTGTCGAAACCGATCGACCCCTATTAAGTTGAAAAACAACCGGCGCGAACGCCACCTACAATTGTCGAAAATTTTTCCCCAATAGTCAATAGGTACGGTAATACCTCACATTTTCGAGGCCGATGACCCCCAGATCCACGAGCTCTTCAATAAAACTCTACACAGTGCGCCCCAAGAACTGAATCACCGTCTGTACCGAGCTATGCTTTCGCGCTCAGCAAATATCTGCGTCTCAGCTCCGCTAATTTCCACAGCTAGCCACGATTTTTAGCCACTTAGCCTAAGATGGAGGGTATGGATATGCGCAGCGGTTTATCAGATCCAGACAGTGGGCAGAGTGAGGGCGGCCTAGGAGTTCTGGAGCGTCCAGAAACTCGTCGGCAAGAGCCTGGCGACAAAGACCGCTACGCCCACTATGTTTCGGCGCACCGCCTAGCAGCTTCGCGGCTCACCGGACAGCCAGTAGTCGCCCTTTGCGGCAAGGTTTGGGTGCCTACCCGCGAGGTTCGTAATCACCCGATATGCCCGCGCTGTGTAGAAATCAAGAAAGAAATGGATGCCTCCGGCGGTCCCGACTGGCCATTCCGCGGCCCGGGAGGATCCCGCTAAAACCTTATTGGCAGGTATCACCGCGTACTGTCCCCAGAAAACGCCGGTTAACGATTCCTAAAATGTGAGGGCGCGAAGATCTAATACACCTAACCTCCAAGGTTCGGCGGTCTTCCGAGCCTGCTACTCAGCAATAACCGATTAGCGACGGGGCTCTGGTTTGCTACTAGGAGCCTCTACTTCGTCCTCACGCTCAGTTAAATCAATAATCTCGGTGGGAATCGCTGCTTCCCCTGCCGACAGCCTCCAGCCGGGGTAGGGGAGTTCATTACGCGCCTGCACATGGTGGTCCTGAGCATCTTGCAAAGCCTGCTTGCCAACGTAACGTGGATTAGGCTGACCATCAGTAACCAAATCAACTAACAGCGGACGGGCATTGCGGCGCTCAAACTCGACCTCAGCCTGCTGGGCGTTATCGGCCACCACTACCAACTCTGCATTAGCGTAGCCATCCTCCCCGCGAGCACGCCCCGCAAACTTGCGTCCTCCTAAAGTGGATTTAGAGGTCGAACGCTTGGCGACATCGTGAATCGAGCCATCCTCATTAACCCGCTGCACCAGTTTATATACCAAAGCGGCAGTGGGAATGCCGGAGCCAGTTACCATCTTGGTGCCCACCCCATAAGAATCAACCGGAGCCGCCCCCAGAGCGGCAATCGCATATTCGTCCAGGTCATTGGTGACCGTAATCTTGGTGCTTTGGGCATCCAGCGAATCAAGTAGCGCCCGCACCTTGAAAGCCTCCGCAACCAGGTCTCCAGAATCCAAGCGCACGCATCCAAGTTCCCCGCCGGCTTCCCGTGCCAGCTTTACTCCCCGCTTAACCGCGCGCGCAACATCGTAGGTATCCACCAGTAAAGTGGTTCCCGGCCCCAGGCTTGCCAGTTGCGCCCGGAAAGCGTCCTCTTCGCAGTCGTGAATCAAAGTGAAAGAGTGCGCCGCGGTTCCAATAGTGGGAATCCCGTAGCGCTTGCCCGCCTCCAAGCAGGAAGTTCCTCTAAAACCGGCGATATAGGAGGCGCGTGCGGCAGAAACTGCACTACGTTCATGGGTGCGTCGCGCTCCCATATCCACGCACGGCCTTCCGTGAGCCGCGATAGTCATCCGCGAGGCCGCACTAGCCACCGCACAATCGTGATTTAGAATCGACAGCAACACGGTTTCCAATAAAACACACTCGGCAAAAGTGCCTTCTACCTGCAGTAGGGGAGAGGACTCGAAGTAACATTCCCCTTCGGTGTAGCCGCGAATATTGCCCTTGAATTTATAGCTTTTCAGGTAATCCAGGCAGTCATCGCTAACTATTTTTTCCCGAGACAGGTAGTCAATCTCGTCAGCCGAAAACTGAAAACGCTCCAGGGCTTCGATAACGCGGGCATTGCCAGCCATCACCCCGAAACGACGTTCTGCCGGTAGCCGGCGACCGAATAGTTCAAAAATGGAGCCGCGATTCCAGGTGCCAGATTTCAAGGCGGCATCCACCATAGTCAGCTCGTACATATCGGTTAACAAAGAAGTGGTTACTGAAGAACTCATGGTTTCAGCATACTCAAAAACGGCTTATATTCCAGTTTTCGCCTGGTGGGCGAAAACAGGAAAACTGGGAAGTAAAAAGCGGCGCAAATAAAATCATCTTTCAAAACAGCCCAATACCCGCATGCTTTTTAATACCCTGAATATATGGTTAATCATCTGGCTTCTGACCCGGGTACCCCTGCATATCCGGGCAGTACTCGCCTAAAGCAGTGGCGGGTTACTATCTCGCGAGATCCGGTTAACCAGCCGCGTTACGTGGAACAAGTTTTAGCGAACCAGTTTTCTATGTCCGGTGAGAAAGCCCGGCGCACTCGGCTAGAGATTTTCAACCAGGGGCAAGCTGAGCTGGCCTGTGGCACCCGCGAAAGAATGGAAGCCCTGGTGCAAGCATTGCACGCTTATGGTCTGCGTGCCACCCTTAACAGACCGGACAAAAAATGAACATTTTCCGTCCCGTTCCTGGGGGATGGGCATGTCAGATAGGGGAAGTTGAGCGCGGACTATTCCTAAAAGCCATTTCCGAAGTGCGCACCCTGCTGGATCCTCCGGTATTGCCTTTCGAAATCACCACTATGCTGGGGGAGGACGATAGCGAGGGCGCGGCTAAAGATATTCATCTTTCAAACGCTTCTTTGGATCGGCTTTTGCCCCCGGGGGCGGCTGATGAGCGAACCGCACAAACTATGCGGGATTTGACTGATTCCCAGTTGCGCACCCAAAAAGCTGAGAGGCTAGACCGTCTCTATCAAATACTTTCCGAACAGACCGGTTCGACGTTGGTGATAAAAAGTGGGCAAGAGTGGGATTGGTTGGGGGGAATTAACGATGTGCGTCTTGCCATATCTGGCAAGCTGAGTCCCGAATACTTAAACGCCGAATCTCAACCAGATAGACAACTGTCTAAGCAGGTAAACCCCAAAACTGGGAATGAAAAATTTGAGGAAGCTCTGGTTTCTTCCTTCTATGAGTGGCTCTCTGGGTGGCAAGATTCACTCTTGCAGGCGATAGATAGCTGGCCGCAGCCTAGTTAGGCTGTTTTTGTGACTAATGAATCTGCTATCGGTATTTTCGACTCAGGAGTCGGAGGATTGACGGTAGCGCGCGCAGTTTTAGATGTGTTGCCGCGCGAAGAAATCCGTTATGTGGGGGACACTGCCCACACTCCCTACGGGGAAAAAAATCTCGACACCGTACGCCAGTATTCCCTATCTATTATGGATTCCCTGGTGGAATCAGGGGTGAAGATGCTGGTTATCGCGTGCAACACCGCCTCGTGTGCAGTATTGGATCAGGCGCGACTTCGTTACCAAGAAGAGCAGGGGATACCGGTAATTGAAGTGGTACAGCCGGCAGTAGAACGTGCGGTTACCCGTTCGCGTAACGGCAAGATTGGGGTTATCGGTACCCGAGCCACGATTGAATCCGGGGTTTATCAGCGTAAACTCTCTCGCATGGGAGCGGAGGTTTTCACTCAAGCCTGTCCGCGTTTCGTAGAGTTCGCAGAGGATGGTATCACCGCTTCGCAAGAATTATTTGACGTTACCGAGGAATATCTAACCCCCTTGAAAGCAGCGGGAATAGATACTTTAGTACTCGGTTGCACCCACTATCCACTTCTGGAAGGACCGATTTCCTATTTCATGGGAGAAAACGTGTCCCTGATTTCTTCATCCTCGGCAGCGGCGCGAAAAGTTTATGGGGAACTGGTAGACGCGAAAATGCTGCGTCCTTTCGGGGCAGAAAAAGCTAATCATCACTTTATTTGTACCGAAGCTAAAGATAGTTTTACCGCCCTTGCCTCTCGAATAATGGGGGCAAACTTCAACGGAATTAAAGAGGAGGAAATCACTCAATGAAAGTGACAGTGGTAGGGGTAACTGGCTCCATGTCCGGACCCGCCTCCCCAGCTTCTTGCTATCTGGTGCAGGCGGAAGGAACTGATTCCCTAGGGCTTCCCCACACCTACTCGGTGGTTTTTGATTTAGGACCGGGTTCTTTTGGGCAGCTTTGGAACTATACGGATCCCACGCAACTGGACGCGGTGGTGCTCTCGCATCTGCACGCCGATCACTGTTCAGATATTGTGTCTATGCAGGTACACCGACGTTGGAATCCCCGCGGTTCCCTCGGTCCCATCCCGGTGTATGCGCCCAAGGGAGTCAAGGATCGGGTGCGCGGCCTTGACGGTTTCAGTCCCCGCGATGACTTTAGCGGCGAGTTCGATTTTCACCATCTAAAGCAGGGACGGGCTTTTGATGTCGGTCCCTTGCAGATTAAACCGTTTGCCGCATGGCACTCTGTTCCTGCGTTTTCTTTACGGGTTACTGGTCCTGGTAAAAACGGTCAGGCAGTTTTCACCTACTCGGGAGATTCGGACGAGTGCGATACCTTGGTGCAAGCCGCCGCTAACTCGGATCTATTCCTCTCTGAATGTGGGTTTACCAGGGAAGACGAAGTGCGTGGTATCCACATGTCGGGCGATCGTGCCGGGCGAGTAGCCCAAAATTCGGGAACTAAGAAACTGGTACTCACCCATATTCAGCCCTGGACTGACCCGGACATCCCCCTTAGGGAAGCGAAAACTACCTGGCGAGGCGACCTAGAAATCGCCCGCTCGGGAATGTGCTTCGAACTTTAAGTTTCGTCCACAAAGGACGCGTTTAGGGGCGCGCCTGAGCTGGAGTAACCTGACCTCCAAGCTCGATAGTGGCCGCGATTGCAGGAGCAAGGGCGCGGAAGGCTTTGCCCCGATGCGAAAGGCTGTTCTTTTCTTCCGGGCTGAGCTCCGCGTTAGTGAGCTGCTGCCCTGTGGCTAGGAAAATCGGATCGTAACCAAAGCCGCCCTTCCCGCGCGGGGCATAAAGCAGTTTCCCACTCATTTTCCCTAGGCAGTGTCGCTCTAAACCTGCTGGTGACACCAGTACCGCCGCACAAACAAAGCTGGCTCCTCGGTTTTCTTCGGGAACATCGCGCAGTTGGTCAAGCAATAACTGCAGGTTTGCCCGGTCGTCACCGTGATGCCCGCACCAGCGCGCCGAGAAAATCCCGGGCGCGCCTCCCATAATGTCTACGCATAGTCCCGAGTCGTCCGCGACTGTGGGTAGCCCGGTTCTTTGCGCCACTAAACGTGCCTTAATCAGGGCATTTTCAGTGAAACTTACCCCATCCTCAACCGGTTCTTCGATTCCTAATCCGCCTGCCCCCACAATCATCTCCGAAGAAAATCCGGGGATTAGGGGAGAGAGAATCTCGGCTAGTTCGCGCACTTTATGAGGGTTATGGGTGGCCAGAATCAAGCGTGCCCCTGCTGGTATCTTCATGAAAGCGCCTCCGCCTGGACAGCAGAAATTTCTTGGGTACCTTTATCTGCCAGCCGCAGCAGTTCATCTAGCTGGGGGCGGTTGAAAGTTTGCCCCTCGGCGGTGCCTTGGATTTCCACGAAATTGCCCGAGCCGGTCGCCACGATATTCATATCTACATCGGCACGCGAATCCTCTTCGTAAGGCAAATCTAGCAGGGCGTTTCCCTCAACAAAACCAACCGAGACCGCACATAACGAATCCGAGAGTACTTTGCCAGGGCGAATCCACCCTTTTTCTTGCCCCACTTTAATCGCATCTACCAAAGCCACATAAGCGCCGGTAATCGAAGTGGTGCGGGTGCCGCCATCAGCGCTGAGAACATCGCAGTCCAGTACGATAGTGTTTTCCCCCAGGGCGCTCATATCTACGATCGAGCGCAGGGAGCGTCCGATTAACCGGGAGATTTCGTGGGTGCGTCCTCCGATTTTTCCGCGTACCGATTCCCGTCCCGAACGGGTAGAGGTGGCGCGCGGCAACATCGCATACTCGGCAGTTACCCATCCCAGGCCGGAATCTTGCCGCCAGCGCGGCACCCCTTGGGTCAGGGAAGCATTGCAGAGGACGCGGGTATTTCCACAGTCAATCAGCACGGAGCCTTCTGCTTGCTTTGCCCATCCTCGGGTGATTTTTAACGGTCGCATCTGGTCAAAAGCACGCCCATCGGCGCGCACAAACTTTTCACTATTCACGTTGACGATTATATGTTGCGAGCCGATTTCAGCGGCATTTATATATTCCAGTCGGCTCCCAGCGATAAAGTCGGCTCTAGTTTTTACAAAAAAGTTCCGCAGTGATTTAGCGACTTATTAGGGAAAATAGCACCTAGATGATTGGGGTAATCAGGTAGCAGATGCCGCATAGGCGTAAAGCCGATAGATTAGGGAATATGGACACTCCCGCACTCTCGCGTTTTCGCATCGATCTCGACACCGGGGGACGCCAGTTTGTACACGTACCCAGTTTGCTGCGGGAAAGTGCCACGGAAGTTTTTGCGGTCGCTGATCGCCGCCGGGTGCTGCTACCCCTTACCGCGGGAGTTAGCGCTGGCCCGGAAATGGCTGCTTCCCGATCCCACGTGGATGCCCCCGCAGGTAGCGGACGTCTCTACCGTCTAGGCAGCGCGGAAAGGCAAATGTTAGGACAAATCGCGTCCTGGGATCAGCGATATCAAGCCGGTAAAGCCTGGTATCTAGGCAGAGTAGGTGCTACTAGCCGGGTGGTTCTGTTTATTAGCGACCATGAACTGGCAGGAATCGCCGAACACACCACTAATTCCCTAGGGCTAATCCCGCTGCGACAAGTTGGGGCGTTCCTAAGGGGCGAGGACGCAGCAATCGCCACACATGCGGTTTGCCTAGCGGTGTGGCACGGCGGCACCAGCTATTGTTCGCGTTGCGGGGCGGCTCTTAGGGTGGCGGCCGGCGGGTGGGAACTGCACTGCCCGGGATGCTCTAACATTGTGTACCCGCGCCAAGATCCCTCGGTTATTGTAGCTATCTGCGATGAGTCTGACCGGCTGCTATTGGCGCACAATACCGCTTGGGAAAGCGACTTTTATTCTTTGATTGCCGGATATTTAGAAACCGGCGAATCCCTAGAAGCGGCTGTTCACCGCGAAATTGAGGAAGAAGTAGGACTAGAAGTTGATGAAGTTACTTACCTGACCTCTCAGCCATGGCCGTATCCTCGCTCGTTAATGTTGGGATTTTTTGCGCGTGCGCGAAACCCCTATTTTCGGTTGGATGAAACCGAAATCGACCGCGCTCTCTGGGTAACTCGCACAGAGTTTATGGAGCTAGTGGCGGGAAAAGAAATTAGTCCTCCCGGGCCGGCCACCATTGCCGCTAATCTGATTGAAAAGTGGCTGGGGCAACCAATCGTTCGTCCTGAAGACCGTAACCTTTAAGGTAATTAATGTGGAGCAGGCAGAAGAACTACTAAAGCATTTAGATCCCGATCAGGCAAGCGCTTCCCGCGCTTTGCGAGGACCAGTATGTATTCGGGCGGGGGCGGGTACCGGTAAAACCCGGGCAATCACCTATCGCATTGCCTACGGGGTGCGCAGTGGCGTCTACACTCCTACCTCAGTATTAGCGGTTACTTTTACGGTGCGGGCGGCTGCGGAAATGGCTGCCAGGCTACGCGCCCTCGGAGTCGAGGGGGTGCAGGCGCGTACTTTTCACTCCGCAGCTTTGCGGCAGCTGAGATATTTTTGGCCCACTGCCGTCGGTGGCGAGTTACCGAAAATCATGAAAACTAAATCTTCCCTGGTGGGGGCAGTGGCCTCGCGTCTGGGGTTGCCGCATGATCGAGCAGCCTTGCGCGACTATGCGGCAGCGATTGAAATGGCCGCGGTGAGTATGGTTGACCCTGATAACTACGGCAAGTGGGCAAAGAGCGGAGGCTGGCAACCCCCGGCAGGGATTTCCACCTACGATATGGCCGATATTATGCGCGGATACGCCGAAGCGAAACGGGAACGTTCCGTGATTGATTTCGAAGATGTACTCGCTTTGACCTGCGGGATGATTGAGGAACGTCCCGATATTGCCCAGCAGATTCGCTCCCAATATCGTTTTTTTGTAGTTGATGAGTATCAAGATATTTCTCCGCTGCAAAAGCACCTGCTAGAACTCTGGCTGGGACCGAGGAATCGGGATCTTTGCGTAGTCGGGGACGCGGCACAAACCATTTATTCTTTCGCCGGAGCCAGCCCGCAGTATTTAGGCAATTTCGCCAAGGAATATGCCGGAGCCCAAGTGGTGACGCTTTCTCGAGACTATCGCTCTACTCCGCAAATAGTTTCTTTAGCTAACGGCATCGTTACCCGCGATAAAGAAACTAAAAAGCAGGCGGTACGGCTCACTTCCATGCGCGAATCTGGGAAAGCGGTGCGTTTTGACCGTTACCTGGATGACGAGGACGAGGCGCGCGCGGTTGCAAAAATGATTAAGGAACGAATCGAAGCTGGTACCCGCCCTAGCGAAATTGCGGTGTTATTTCGGACTAACGCGCAGTCCAGCCAATTTGAGGCGGCTTTGGCGCATCTGGAAGTGAAATATTGCGTGCGCGGAGCCGAAAGTTTTTTCAAACGTCCCGAAGTTTCTGCCCTGGTGAAACAGGCACACGCGCTTGCGCGGCGGGGAGCTAAAGGGGATATTGGGGAAATCGTGACTGAACTAGCCCGTCCGCTGGGATGGTCGCAGCAGGCGCCCCCCACTCAAGGGGCAATCTTGGAGCGTTGGGAAGCCCTAAATTCCCTGGTAGAACAGGCACAGCTCAAACAGGCGGCGGGATTATCTCTGGAGTCTTTAGTGCGCGAGTGGCAAGAACTAGCAGAGGCAGAGTTAGATCCCTCGGGCGGGGGAGTCACCTTGGCCTCTATCCATTCCGCGAAAGGCTTGGAATGGAAAACTGTTTTCTTAGCGGGAGTAAGCGAGGGGTTACTGCCTATTGCCCAGGCGAAATCCCCTAAAGACCTGGCAGAAGAGCGGCGCCTTGCTTATGTGGCAGTTACCCGCGCGCGCGATGAACTCTTTGTTAGTTACGGGGCAAAACGCTCTGTAGATCGCAAGGCTACCCGTGCCTGCTCGCGGTTCTTCTCTCCGGTTTGGCCGCGAAAGACTTCGGCAGTGAAAGCTACGCGCAGCCCCCAGGCGCGCGGGGAAACTAAACGTTTCTTGCTTGCAGCCAGCCCGGAGGAACAAGAACTTTTTGAGCACTTGCGGCACTGGAGACTAGAACTGGCTAAAGGGCTGGATAAACCGGCCTATACGGTGCTTTCGGATACTACTTTGCGCGATATTGCCACGGTAGCTCCCAAGAATCTCAAGCAGCTTTCACTGCTGAGAGGGATTGGACCGGTAAAACTAGAGAAGTTTGGGGCGGCAATTTTGAGAATCATTGGCGGGGCAGATCCACTGCAGGTTGCCGGGGAGAACCTGAAGATTCTAGAAAATTAGCAGCTTACGCAGCCACACTGCGGATGTGGTAGCCATTGACGTACCTGCGGCAAGGGGTCGGCGGGATTGAAAACCCAAGAGGCTCCTACTAAGGAGACTGGCAGACCAGCTAGATAGCTTAAAATCTCTCTAACCGCGAAAGCAGTGGCATATTCGGATAAAGAAGTATCTGCCATTACCGGATCGCTGCCGGTCAGTTGGGCAGCCAGCTGCGGCCACTCTGGATCCACGTCGCGTTTCGCTAAATGTTGGCAGTGAAGGCAACAGGTACGCCCGGGAATAAACAGGGGGCCGACCTCGATTTCGGTTTCCCGTTTAATAATCGGCAGATGAGGTAGCCCCTGCTTGATGCAGGCTTCTGCCCACGTCGGATTCGTCAGATAGGAACAGATTGCGATTTCTAAGGTAACTGACCGGTTAGGCAGCTGCTTATTTACCCCTAGCAGCAAGGGGGCGACATCTTGGCGAACTGCGCCCAACTGCCCATCACTGTAAACACACAGGTCACGGGTTTTAACTTGCTCGTGATCGCGTAAAATTAAAGATTTTATCCCGCAGGCTACTAGCTTGCGGGATAGGGAAATTCCTAAGGGTCCCAATCCGCTGATTCCGATTAAGGCTTCTTTGCGGGCTTTAATCGGGGCATCTGAACCGTAGAGGTGGAAGGCACAGGCGCAGTCCCCATCCGGTACCTGATGTTTCGCGGTCAGACCCCCATCGGAGAGTACCTTTAGGATTTCAGCGACTTCTTTCTTGTTTTCGGGGAAGCGACGCTCGAGGTGAGAGTTGTACCAATTTTGTTTCTCGAATATCCATTTCAAAATGGCTATATGGGCGGGAGTTAGTCCCTTCACTAGGAATCCGTTACGTTCTCCGGTGCCGAATTGGGCTTTTCCTCCGGATCGTAGCAACAATACTGAGCCGTTTATTAAGCGCATAAAAAGAAGCATCCCAGGGGATCGCTCTCAAAACTAGAGTGATTTTGAAACTGTGGATAACCTATTTTAAACCTATATTTAGCTGCTAACTCGTTGGGTAATCGTTTCCATTAAGACTGATCTGTGGTTGATGAATCTGGAGCAGTGTCCTCAGGAGGAGTTTTTCCGTCCTCACTTAGGTCGTGGGGGTGAGGATTGCCCATCATCTGATCACCTTGAGAATCAACTTCCGGGGTTAGTCCTTGCGCCCAACCTAAAGTTCCAGAAAGCAACGAATCCAGATCCTGGTCTACCTGGTCTTTTTCTGGTTCTTTCCCACTGTTTGCTACGAAATTTTCCGGGTCAGTTAAGTCTTGCAAAGTTGGAATCATATCCGGGTGTGACCAGAGTTGGTCGCGTTTTTCCATCCCTTGCTGGCTGAGCAGCGTGGACCAAAGATTTGCGGCCTGCCGAGAATACTTGGGGCTAAGCTCCATTCCAATCAGTGGCTTTAGCACCTTCTCGATCGGGGAAGTAGTGGCTCGGCGCCGCCGCATTAACTCGCGTAGCTGAATTACGTGTTCCAGGTTAGGCATACACGCTCGAGTGGAAACTTCATCCACCCAGCCTTCAATCAACGCCAATACGGTTTGTAAATCTTCCATCGCTTGGCGCTGGGTGTCAGTTTCTTCAGCTGCAAAAATATCGGCGGGAATTCCGATTCCCAGATTGGAAGGGTCGAAGTTTCCCAGTGGGAAACCAATCATCCCTTCCCCCTCGCCAAATTGTTCTTGAAGACGGTCTTGTAAATCTCTTACCGAACGATCAATCGCGTCTCCATCGACCCGAATCTCTTGCGCATAGCGACCAATAAGTTGCGATAACTTGTGGCGCAGCCAGGGGACCGAATGGAAAAGTCGGGCATGAGCGGCTTCACGCACCGCAAGATATTGACCGACTTCGCCTTCTGAAATATCTAGATCCTTCGCAAAGGCTGCGATATTTACCGGTACCAACCCCATGATTTGTTCCTTAGCCAGGGGAATACCGATGTCAGTAGAGCCAAAAGCGGCCTGGGCGATTTGCCCCATGGCCTGCCCAATCTGTACTGCAAAGAGTCCGGCTGCCAGGTTTTTTAGTAAAGAATCGGGATCCATAGGACCGAGAATCTGCCCAACTCCCGGGATAGCGGCCGAAGCCTTCATCTCTTCAGTATCAATGCCTTGGCGCTCCAATTGTTCCCCGATGGCCTCGGTAAACGCCCGCACAACGTTTGCGATCACCGGCTCGGTGAGACGCTGCCATGCCGGCAAAGTCGCCTGTATCCATTCTTGGGGAGTCCAGGCTACTCGAGTGGTGGCAGTCGGGCTCAAAGTAGTGACCGTATCTAGCCATAAATCTGCTACCGAAAGTTGTTCACGAATCTTTTGCGCTTGGGCAGCGCTGGTGGGGGCACTACTGGGGAGGCGGGAAGCAGCAACTTCCGTAGCTGCCTGCCAGTTAACGGCGCCCTCGCGGGGAGCGAAGAAGTGTTTTAACTGACTGGCAGGATTAGAGGTGCCAGCAGGGAAGGGGAACGGAATCGTGCCGCCCGCGAGTTTTTCGGGGTCGATGCCATGCTCTTGTAGCTGGCGGTAGGCGTCCTCGGCAGCCTCTTCCCCCAGCATTTGTTTAAGCATCTGGAACCATTCCGGTCGCTGCTCATCGCCGCTATGCTCCTGCAAGTGCTGCACACCCCCTAAAAATTGACTACTGTCTTTAAGAGTATCGGTATTGCTGGCTGAGGACTAGGTAGCAGTGCTAGTTTCGCCTTGGGCGGAGCAAAATTGAGACCTAAAGAAGGAGAGTTCGTGGCCGGTAAACAGTCAAAGAAATCCCGCCGACAGGGGAGAATCGGGAAAGCCATGATGGCGTTGTCCCTAGTCGGTTTCCTGGTGCTTGGTTTCGCTATTCGCGCCCCCTTTGTAATCGAATCCCCGGGCCCCACTTTTGATGTTCTTGGCTCCCAGTCGGGGCAAGGTCAGATTATTAAAGTCGAGGGCGCGAAAACTTATCCCACGAAGGGGCAGCTGCGGATGGTAACGGTTTCTATGCGAGGCGGTCCGGGAACCCACGTTACCTATGCAGAAGTACTCCTGGCTAAAATACGTTCTTTTACCGAAGTTTTACCCGAATCCTCGGTTTACCCTGCAGGAGTGACTGCCAAACAGGTAGAACAGGTTTCGCAAGCACAAATGGAGGATTCACAGCTCAGCGCGAAAGTGGCGGCGCTGAGTGAACTCGGATATAAGATTCCGGCAAAGTTCAAAGTTACCGGGGTAGCCCCGGACTCCGATTTCGCGGCCAAGCTCAAAGAAAATGACATTTTGCAGACGGTCACTTTCCGGGGAAAAACTCGGCAGTTAGAGCTGGCTAACTCACTTTTTGATGTTTTAGAGCAAACCCCGCCGGGAACTTCGCTGGACTTCAGCGTGCAGCGGGCAGGCAAAACTATTTCAGTTAGTGGCAAAACCCGTAAACCTAATGATGGTCGCCAGGGATCTCAATTGGGAATTTTCTTGAATCCCCAGGCAAAACTGCCGGTGGACATTAAAATCGCTTTGCAGGAAGTAGGAGGTCCCTCGGCAGGAACCATGTTTGCGCTGGGGATAATTGACCGCATGAGCGCGCCCTCTTTGACCGGCGGAAAAGAAATAGCGGGAACCGGAGCTATCTCCTACGGGGGACAGGTGCTGGCGATTTCGGGGATTCCCCAAAAGATGGCAGGCGCTAAAAAAGATGGTGCGCAGTGGTTTTTAATGCCGAAAGCGAATTGCCCGCAGGTAGAACCGATTAAAGGAATCCGCGCGATTCCGGTGCAAAATCTGCATCAGGCGCGTCAGGTAACCGCGCAAATCGCCGCTAATCAGATTCAGAAACTGCCGCGCTGCCCGGCTCAATAGCGAGCTGGGCTAGTTCCTCATCGCTAACCAACATAGCTTTTAATACTTCCAGCAGCTCCGGCACGATATTTTCTCCTTGCGCCACCATTTCGTCGCTATCTTCGACGCGGGCGCGGCTCGCGCACCAGGTGTTGCCGTCGCGGGTAGCCCCGGCCACAATCCGCACGTCCTGGCGGGAGGGGTGGGCAAGTAAGAACTTTTCGCGCTCTTTCGGATCTGTGGGCGCTTCGGCATCAGCTTGCGGGGAAACCAGGAAACGTTCCATCGCGACCGCTACTCCCGCCACGTCCTCGCCAAAAACTAAATGCCCGAGAGTCTCCATTAAATCTGCGGGGGGCAGGTGATCTTGGAGGACTGCCGTCAGGTGCAGCGAATTTTCGGATAGTGCCTCGCGCAGCTGATCTGCTTGAGCCGGATCCATCTGTGCTGCTAACTGAGGGAAAATCGACTTGGTATAGACAAAAGCAAACAGGCTGGGGGAGCGATCCCATCCCAGCTGAGCCACGTCTTTTTCTAAAGAGGAAACCGCTAGACGCAGCGATAGCTGCGCGGCAGATAAATCCGGTGAAGTAGTCATGGTGTTATGTTGCCATTTTCTGCAGCGTAGCGGCTAGTTATCCTCGCCGGGGTGAGTAAAAACCTTAAACGTGAAAGAATGCCTACAGGCAGATATCGAGAAATACCCGGAGGGGCTCGTGAGTAACGATCTATTTGGAAATCTTGGCTTCGGCGGCGGTAAAGGCGGTGGTTTCCGTGGCTTTCCCGGCGGATTTGGAGCCGGTAAAGCTGGCGGAAACGGAGGTGGCGGCTCTCGCGGAGGCGAGGGCGGGGCACGTCCGCCCTTGCCGCAAATAAAGTTTAAGAAACCCGGGCCGCTAGGTATCGCTATTGGCGTAATCGTGTTGCTTGTGGTGTTACTACTGGTTGCTTCACGGGTGTGGACGGAGATCCTCTGGTATCGCCAGACCGGGTATTTGCGGGTGTTGCTCACCCAGTGGATTGCTGCCGGGGGAATGTTTATTGTCGCCTTCTTGATTGCCTGGGCGATTGTGGCACTTAACTTGCAGATTGCCTACCGTAACCGCCCGGAAATGGGAACCATTGCTTCCTCGATCCGGTCTTATCGTTCCACTATTACCCGTCATCACCGCGGTATTTTCTTAGGAATTCCGGCATTGATTGCCCTATTCCTGGCAACCGGTATGGCTGCTAGTTGGCGGCAGGTTCTGGTGGCATTCACCGGTGGTTCTTTCGGTAAAAAAGATCCCCAATTCGGTTTTGATGTTTCTTTCTTCGTCTTCCGTCTGCCGTTAATCGATATGGTGGTAACTTTCCTGCTTACTTTGCTAGGAATCTCCTTAGTTGCCTGCTTGATTGCCTACTATCTATTGGGGTCAATGACGGTAACTCCCAAGGCGAAAGCTACTAAGCCGGCGCGTATCCATGTAGGAATCCTGCTGGCGATCTCTTCCGTGATGGTGGGCGTTACCTATTTCGTTGATCGCTGGACCATGGTTTATGGGCAGAATTCACCGACTGATGGTGCGATGTATACCGATGTGCATGCGATTATTCCGGCACGCACTATTTTGGCGGTTATTGCCCTGATCGTGGCGGCGCTGTTCGTATTTGCTTCCTTTAGAGGGGGCTGGTACCTGCCGGCGGCAGGTATTGCGGTGACTGTGGTTTCTGCCCTGGTGATTGGGGCAGGCTACCCGTTCATTATTCAACAGTTCCGGGTGCGTCCTAACGAGCGAGAGCTGGAAAGTCAATATATTGACCGCAATATCAAGGCCACTTTGGATGCTTTTGGAATGAAAGATTTAGATCTGATTTCTTATGATCAGGTCACTAATGAAACCAGCGCTAACCAGCTGCGTCAGGACGCCGACTCCACCCAGCAGATTCGCCTCCTAGATCCTGAGGTGATTTCCCCCGCGGTGCGGCAGATGAAGCAGTCGCGTCCTTACTATTCTTTCCCAGATCAATTCGCGGTTGACCGTTACAATTTCCCGGATAAAGACGGAAAAATGGAAAAGCGGGACACTGTAATTGCGGTGCGTGATATTAACCTTGATGGTTTGTCGAAATCCCAACGCAATTGGGTTAATGACCATACGGTTTATACCCACGGTTTCGGGGTGGTGGCCGCTTACGGTAACCAAGTAACTTCCGAGGGGTTGCCGTCCTATTGGGAATCTTCTCTGTCGGCTAAGGAATACGGGGAAATCGGAGATTACGAGAAGCGAATCTACTTCTCGCAGGCCTCCCCATTGTATTCCATAGTGGGTGCTCCCAAAGGCTCTGATCCTAAAGAGCTGGATTACCAGGACGCTAAGAATAACCAGCAGGTTTACACCACTTTCGATGGTAATGGCGGCCCGCAGGTTGGAAACTTCTTAAACAAGGTGCTTTATGCCTTGAAGTTCCGCTCTACTGACCTGTTCTTCTCTGACCAGATCAACAGCAAGTCGCAGATTCTTTATGACCGCGATCCGGCGCTGCGGGTAGCCAAAGTTGCCCCCTATCTAACCTTGGATTCGCGAGTCTATCCCGCGATTGTGGATATGGATGGCAAGCAGGGCGCCAAGAAACGGCTGGTGTGGATCGTTGATGGTTACACCACCACCGATTCCTATCCTTATTCCCAGCATATTAACCTCACGGATGCCACCGCGGATACCGCGACTGCTAAAACCGCCCAGTTCGCGGTGCAAAATAACGTGAACTATATGCGTAACTCGGTTAAAGCTGTAGTGGATGCTTATGATGGTTCGGTACAGCTGTACCAGTGGGATAAAAAGGATCCGATCCTGAAAGCGTGGCAAAAGATTTACCCCGGTCAAATCAAGCCAATGTCGCAGATCAGCGGGGATTTGATGAGCCACTTGCGTTACCCCGAGGACTACTTCAAAGCCCAGCGTACTTTGCTAGCTAACTACCACGTCACCAACCCTTCAGAGTTCTATACCGGCGGTGACCAGTGGAAACTCTCTGAAGATCCCACGGCAACTTCCCGTGACTTGGAGGGCTCTGGCAAGCTCCAGCCGCCCTACTACTTGACCATGAAGATGCCTACCGGCAAGAATACCGATCAGGGCAGCGCCGAGTTCTCTTTGACTTCCGTGTTTATCCCTGGCGGTGAAGGCCGGCGCGCGGCGATGGCCGGATTCCTGGCGGTGGATTCCGAAACTGGTAACGAGAAAGGTAAAGTCCGTAAAGGCTACGGCAAGATGCGGCTTTTGGCTTTGCCTTCGGACACCACGGTGCCTGGCCCTGGTCAGGTACAAAACACCTTCAACTCTGACCCGGAGGTCAACCGAGAGCTAAACTTGCAAGACCAGCAGGGCTCCCGGGTTATCCGCGGTAATCTGCTGACTTTGCCAGTAGGGGGCGGTCTGCTTTATGTGCAGCCAGTGTACGTACAATCTACCGGTACCACCCAGTATCCGCAGCTACGAAGCGTACTAGTTGGTTTCGGGGACAAGGTCGGGTTCGCACCTACCCTTAAAGAAGCTCTTGACCAGGTGTTCGGGGGAGATTCCGGGGCGGTTACTGCCTCTAATGATGGCAATAAGAATGCCCCAGAGGCTAAGGGTAAAGCGGGAGAGTCTGCTGCTAAAGCTCCCAGTGCGCAAGAGAAACTAAACTCTGCATTGCAGGACGCCAAGAAAGCGATGGCAGATGCGGATGCCGCGATGAAAGCAGGGGACTGGACGAAGTACGGCGAAGCCCAAAAGTCCCTAAATGACGCGATTTCCCGGGCGGTGGCTGCTCAAGATGAAGGCGCCAAGACCGCAAAGTAACCGCTAGCAGCGCAAGAGACATAGCTAAGGGGGCTAGGTCGCCAGGTAAAACTGGCAGCCTAGCCCCCTTAAATATTGGGTTTTTCTAGCTGCGTCGCCGCTCTTACCTAACGGTATCTATCGCCAGCTGGCTTGTTCCTACACCAAAATCTTGAAGATCTGGGAGGAAGGATCAATCTCTTGCACTTGCAGGGGAGAGGCCGCCATTCGGCGGCGCAGCCCTTTAATATCGGTGGGATCTGGCAGTTCAATCCCCACCAAGGCCGGTCCGGTGTCCCGGTTATTCTTCTTGGTGTACTGGAAGTAAATGATGTCTTCGCCTTCGCTGAGCACATCATTTAGGAATGCGCGCAAAGCTCCCGGCTCCTGGTTGAAAGTCACCAGGAAGTAGTGGCGTAAACCTTCGTAACGCCCGGAACGCTCGGTTACTTCCGCGTAGCGCGACAGGTCATTATTACCGCCAGAAACCAGGCAGACCACGGAGCCGTTGGGGATTTGCGGCAAGAAGTTGCGCGCTGCCGCCGAAGCTAAGGCTCCGGCAGGCTCGGCAATTACTCCCTCGGAATGGTATAGGTCGAGCATCTCGGTGCAAACCGCACCCTCAGGCACCACAACTATGTCATCGACTAAGTCCCGCACCACTTGGTAGGTCAAGTCCCCAGCTCTGCCCACGGCAGTACCATCTACGAAGGAATCTACCCGATCCAGGGATACCGGATTCCCAGCTTCCAGCGCTGCTTTCATCGAGGCCGCGCCTTCCGATTCCACCCCCACGATCCGGATTCCGGGGCGATGGGCTTTCAGCCAAGTCGCCATTCCAGCGATTAATCCGCCGCCTCCCACCGGGATCAAAATCATATCGGTATCTTCTGGCAGTTGGGAATCTAGATCCACCGCGATACTGCCTTGACCAGCAATTGTGTAGGGGTCATCGTAGGGGTGTACATAGACTTTGCCCCCATCTTTAGCCGCCTCCCCGGCCACCCGATTGGCTTCGTCAAAGTCCCCGGCTACGATCACCGGCTCTACCCATTCGCCGCCGATAGTGGCGATGCGTTTGCGTTTTTGCCGCGGAGTGGAGGCGGGCAAGAAAATCGTGCCTTTTATTCCTAGGTGCGCACAGGCGTAGGCGACTCCCTGGGCATGGTTACCCGCCGAGGCACATACCACTCCGGCTGCGCGTTCGTCCTCATCCATAGCTGCCATGCGCACATAGGCGCCCCGCACTTTAAAAGAGCGGCAAATCTGCAGGTCTTCGCGCTTTAAATAAACCGGACGCCCGACTTCTTCGCTTAACCGCTCGCTCTTTTGCAGCGGAGTTTTGGTAGCTACCTTGGCTAATACCCCGGCAGCTGCCTCTATATCTTTCGCGGTAACTGTGCTCATTACTCCTCCAATAATCGATAGTTAATAACCTATCGGGATTTTTCTTAAAGGTGCGTCGCCCTTTCGCTATCTGGCATCAAAAGCTCAATGGACTAGGGTAAAGGTATGACGAATAACCTGAAAGATCCCTTAGTGTGGATCGATTGCGAAATGACCGGCCTGGATTTAGAACAGGATTGCCTGGTAGAAGTGGCAGTGATTATCACCGATGGGCAAACCAAGATTGTGGACGAGGGGATCGACCTGCTGATTAAACCTAAAGCGGGTGCCTTAGAACACATGGGGGATTTTGTGCGGCAGATGCACACAAAATCCGGTTTGCTGAAAGAACTGGAATCTCCGGCAGCGCTCGAACTGGCCGAGGCCGAAAAACAGGTTTTGGACTATATCAAACGTTTCGTGCCCGGAAAGGGGCAGGCGCTGCTGGCCGGGAATTCGGTAGGGACTGATAAACAGTTCCTGGAAAAGGAAATGCCGCAGGTAATCTCGCATTTGCATTACCGTCTAATAGATGTTTCTTCCGTGAAAGAGCTGGCGAAACGTTGGTATCCACGCGCCTTCTATCACGCCCCAGAAAAGCATGGAGGACACCGCGCCCTCGCTGATATTCGCGAATCCATCCAGGAGCTGCGCTACTACCGCAAAGTGCTCTGGCCGGCCGGGGAAGGGCCATCTAGTGAGGAATGTGAGGCAGCCGCGAAAGAAGTTTTGACGCAAGGCTTGGGCGCCTAGCCGGATTCGGGGCTGAGTATCTTAAACGGGCGGCGGTTATGGCTGCTGCTTAAAGGCGCCTTTGGGTCTGCCAGCCTTTCCGGGGCGGGTTTGCTGCCAGTTGTCCACGGTTTCGGGTAACCACCCGTATTTAACGGCGTTTCCTGCTCCAAGTGCGGCATCGGGGGCGGGGAATGTTCCGCGCGTGATATGGCTTTTTATGGTGTGAGGGGATAGCCCGAAACGCCGGGCTATCCCGTTCACAGTTAAATAATTAATCATCGCGCTTGTTTTGGCGGTATAAGGCAATAATGCCAGCGAGAGCCGCTAGGGATACTAGCAGCTGCAATATCTGCAAAACCATGATGTAACCCTCCTAGAGTAAGAGAAAGTCCCCCCTCCTTTCGGAGGGGGTAACCTTTCATTTACTTTTTGCGCTTGTCCCACCAGGTGAGCCAGGCTACAATAGCAATTGAAAGGCTAATAATCATGTTTAGCAGTTCGACAACTAACATGATATTCCTTTCTCTTGTTTTATCCCCCGGCCTGCCCGGGGGATATTCTTTCGAGTTAATGGTCAAAATGTGTGTACGGTCTCGGCGTGTTGTGGCTTGTTTTATCGTCTGATCCTGCCTTTGCGGATGTGTAGGGAGCCGTCTTGATAGGCGGGGTTGTAGTTGATAGCGGTGTCGTAGAGGGCCGGGCCGATTGGGGCGTTGGTGGCTGGAGGTGGCTGTTGTTGGCTGGTGTTGTGGTGATGTTTGGTAAGCCAGGTGATAGGGTCTGCTGGGTCGATAGATTTTTGGTTTAATCCCCATTCGATCGCTGTTTTCATGTGGGGTTCGGATAGGCCGCGGTGGGTGTTGAGGAGACGGCGGATGGGGGCGTTGATACCTCCTTCTAACTGGCTGGTTGTGCGGTTAATGCCTTGGTTAGCGAATTCGGGCTCTAGGTAGGTAAATAGGTTTTCGGATCTAGAAAGTCTTTCTAAGCGTTTGTAGGCTCTCCTTAAGCGTTCGTGTGTCCACCACCAGTGGGTTTTACCGTTGGGGTTGGTGCTGTAGGTTTTCTCGTTGATGAACTCTTGGTAGAGCTGGTGCCACTGGTGTAGCAATCTAATCCAGTTAGCGGCTTCTTGAGGGGTATTGATGGTTAATAACTGGTTGGTAAGGGCTAGCAGGGCTTTTTCGGCGGCAGTTTTTGGTCTACGGGTCAAGTCGGTGATGGTGTTGGTTTTAACATGGAAAAGGCAGCGTTGGATAGTGCTTTTTGGCCAGGTATTTTTCAAGGCTTTTTGGATTCCGGCTCCGCCATCGGTTACTACTACTTTCGGGGTGGGAAGCCTGTTCATTAATGCTTGGTAGGCGGGCGCGTTTTCTCTTTGGCACCACTGCCAGTCGATGATTTGTTTACCGTTGGTAGCGGTGATTAGGCACCAGTTATAGGGAAGGTAGATCCCATCAAGGAGGATCTGGTTATATATCTCGCCGGTAACTTGTGGCTTAGGTATCTCAATTTGCCAACACCAGCTGATTCGCCCGCTGAAAGTCCGTCTAGGAATATCTAGCTGTTTTACGCCTCCTTTGCCTAAGAACCAGTCCAGAAACATACTGGCTTGGGTCTTAGCCGTTATATCGGGGCGGGACTTAGTCGTTGAGGCACCACAAGATTTACAACGCCAACGAGTCCTACCCGCGCTAGTGGAGGCATTACTAGCTTCCAGCCACATACAGCACAAACAGGTTGATTACAAGCACCCTTCACACCACATGCTCTCAAAGCATGTGCAAACCCCTAAAACCCCTAGTCAAACCAGCAAAAACAGCGATTCTGTACACACATTTAGGTATTAACCCGATAATTCTAACCTTATTAACCCAAATTTTAACCGGCTATCGGAAATAAGCTGCTAGGTAAGTGGGAATGGAAGATACAGGAGCTTGATAGCGTGGCTTCGGTCTTCGATACTACGCCCTGGGACTTAATGAAGCCCATGTTAGGCGATACTTGGCGCCCCCGACAGGAATCGAACCTGCAACCTCGGGATTAGAAGGCCCTTGCTCTATCCTTTGAGCTACGGGGGCTGGTTGTTCCTCAAGTTTATCGAGAAATCTCCCGGGTGCTAATTCCTTGTCCCCAGGGGTAGATAATCCTCCTTCTTCCTGGTGGCGAAGATTTATTTTTCGAAAATCTAGCTGTGGCTTTGCAACATGGTGAGGTAACCAACACTAGGAGGAATCATGAGCAAAGCAAATATTGAGGTTACCTTTACCGGCTGGGTAGCAACTGCCCCCACTTTCCACCGTCCTGACCCGACAAAACCCGAGAAGGCGCTCAGTACTTTCCGGGTGATGCACACCCCTTTCTCCCGTGATAGCCAGGGAAATTGGCAAAAAGGGGAGTCGCTCGCGGTTCGGGTAAAAGTTTGGGGGTGGGGCGCGCACTATGTGTCCCGCTCGATTCGGGTGGGGGATCCGATTATTGTTTGCGGACGTTTGATCCGCTCTAAATGGCAGGACAAAGAGCAGGTTACCCACTATGGGTTAGAGCTAACTGCCTCCTCCCTGGGGCATGACCTGACTATGGGGGAGTCTAACTTTGTGCGGATGGTAGGCGCGCTGCCTAAACGGGGGAATTTCGCTACCCCCAGTAAAGAAGGGGTGGGCTCCCTAGCTGATCCCGAGGGCGAGTTTGAGACCTCCCCGGCAGCAGCGCCCGAGGGAACAGCTAAAGCAGAGTCACAACCTGCAGAGGGCGAGGCAGCTGCGGGCGCCGTGGATCCTAACACTGGGGAAATCCTGGCTGCGGGAACAGAAAGTACCCGTGGAAGTAACCCGCCCGCATCCTCGGAAGCAAGCGCCGCCGAAAACGCTCTCGACCCGGAAGGGGAATATATTTTAGAGACGACTTTCCGCGGAGAGGCCGCCTAGTTGCCGTCCTAGTCGCGCGGGGGTTCGCTTTGCGTTTTTAACTCCACTATTCTGGGTATTAGAAACAATACCGTCTGGCAGAAAGTGGCAGCAGTGGCAGAATTCATTTACCAAATGATCCACACCCGCAAATCTTTAGGTGACAAGGTCATTTTGGACGATGTAACTATGGCGTTCCTTCCGGGAGCCAAAATCGGCATGGTCGGCCCTAACGGCGCCGGTAAATCCTCGATCCTCAAAATTATGGCGGGTCTAGATGAACCTTCCAATGGGGAGGCGCGGCTTTCTCCGGGATACACCGTTGGGATCTTGATGCAAGAGCCGGAATTGGACGATGAGCTTACGGTTAAGGAAAACGTGGAGCAAGGGGTAGGGCCGCTAAAGGCCAAGCTCGATCGCTTCAACGAGATTTCCGCGCAAATGGCGGATCCGGATGCTGACTTTGATGCCCTGATGGAGGAAATGGGGACTCTGCAGGCAGAGATTGACGCTGCCGATGGTTGGGACGTTGATTCGCAACTGGAACAGGCAATGGATGCTTTGCGTTGCCCGCCCCCGGAAACTCCGGTGTCGGTACTTTCTGGTGGGGAGCGCCGCCGCGTTGCCCTCTGTCAGTTGCTATTAAAAGCCCCTGACCTGTTATTACTGGATGAACCCACTAACCATTTGGATGCGGAATCCATCCTCTGGCTAGAAAAGCACCTGCACTCCTATAAGGGAGCAGTCATCGCCATTACCCACGACCGTTATTTCCTGGATCACGTGGCGGAATGGATTGCGGAAGTTGATCGCGGGCGTCTGTACCCTTACGAAGGCAACTATTCAACCTATCTTGAAAAGAAACGGGAACGCCTGGAAATCCAGGGACGCAAGGACGCGAAACTAGCAAAGCGGCTAAAAGAGGAACTGCAGTGGGTGCGTTCTTCAGCCAAAGGACGGCAAGCGAAATCTAAGGCACGTCTGCAGCGCTATGAGGAAATGCAGGCAGAGGCCAAGCGCACCAAGAAACTGGACTTTGAAGAAATCCAGATTCCGCCCGGACCCCGGCTGGGAACCGTGGTTTTGCGCGCCGAAAACCTGTGTAAAGGCTTTGGCGATCGCGAACTAATCAAGGATTTATCATTTAACCTACCCCCCAACGGAATCGTGGGGATTATCGGCCCGAACGGGGTCGGGAAAACCACTTTGTTCAAGACGATTGTGGGGCTAGAGGAACTCGATTCAGGCACCCTCGATATTGGGGAGACCGTAAAAGTCAGTTACGTGGATCAGAACCGCGCCGGGATCGATCCCGATAAGACCTTGTGGGAAGTAGTATCTGATGGTCTGGACTTCCTGGACGTGGGGGGAGTGACCATTCCTTCCCGCGCCTATGTAGCCTCGTTTGGTTTTAAAGGTCCGGATCAGCAAAAACCGGCCGGGGTGCTTTCTGGTGGGGAGCGTAACCGTTTGAACTTGGCGCTGACCTTAAAGCAAGGCGGAAACCTGTTGTTACTGGACGAGCCCACCAACGACCTTGATGTAGAAACCTTGGCCAGCCTGGAAAATGCGCTGCTCGAGTTCCCGGGTTGTGCTGTGGTAATTACTCACGATCGCTGGTTCCTCGACCGAGTAGCGACTCATATCTTAGCCTGGGAGGGGACCGAGGAAAATCCCGCGAACTGGTATTGGTTCGAGGGTAACTTCGAGTCCTACGAAAAGAATAAGGTTGACCGCCTGGGTGCGGAGGCTGCGCGTCCGCATCGAGTAACTCACCGCCGTTTGCGCCGCGCCTAACGGATATAAACCGCCAATAAAACAGCTACAAGAACAGGGATAACAAATGAGCGAGAGCCAAGATCAGTTGCAAGAACTGGCAAACGCCTACGGAGTTGCCATTGACTACTGGGATTATTCCGGGATTCACCGCATAGTTTCTGATGAAACTTTACGTGCAGTCCTCAAAGCGATGGATATTGACGCCGATACGCCTGCGCAGGTGGCGGCATCGCTAAAAATGGTTGAGGAGCGTCCCTGGCGGCGGGTGCTGCCCGAATGCATCGTTACTCGCAACGATGACAACTATTGGGTACGGGTACACGTTCCGCACGGCAAATCCGTAACTGTAACTATGCATTTTGAGGAGGGCGGGTCTTGGGATTTGCCCCAACTTGATGTGCTGGTTGCGCCCCGAGAAATCAATGGAGTGCTAACCGGGGAAGCCACATTTAATATCCCTCCGGGGCAGCCTTTGGGCTGGCATCGCTTAACCGCACAGGTCGAGGGGGATGAACGCCCCTATACTTGCCCAGTAGCGGTTACTCCGGCGCGTCTGGGGATGCCTAATTTGCGTGATGGGCGTGCCTGGGGGGCAATGAGTCAGTTCTATGCCAATCCTTCGCAGGATTCTTGGGGAATTGGGGATGCGGCAGATTTGGCTACCATCTGCAAGTGGGTCGCCTCCAAGGGGGCGGATTTCTTACTGATTAACCCGGTACACGCTTCCCAAGTGACTTCACCTTTGGAAAATTCTCCCTATTTGCCCTGTTCGCGTCGTTTTTGGAATCCGATTTATATTCGCCCCGATGCGATTGCGGAATACCAGGAACTTTCTGATAAGAAGCGTAAAAAAATTGCGAAGCTGCGGGAAGAGGCGCAGTCTTCGCTTAGCGAATCGCTGCCAGCTGATCATCCGGGAGTTTCCGGCTCGGGCGCGCACTTCTTCAGCGGTGATTTAATCAAACGCGATCCCGTCTGGAAGCAGAAACTGGCCGCCCTCGAAATCATTTATGAGGTTCCCCGCTCAGATGCGAGAGAAGCCGACTACCAGCAGTTCTTAGAGGAACAAGGATCAGCCTTGGAACAGTTTGCCACCTGGTGTGCCTTAACCGAAAAATACGGTTTAGAGCTGCCTGAAAAGTGGCAAACCCCAGATGCTGCCCAGTTTGAAAAATGCGGCGGCAAGCTGCGGCAGCGGCGCGAATTCTTCAAATGGTTGCAATGGGTTTGCTACCGGCAGCTGCGCCAGGCGCAACAAGTGGCTCTGGATGCGGGCATGAAGATTGGGGTCATGCACGATCTGGCGGTGGGGGTACACCATTTGGGCGCCGACCACTGGAGTGACCCAGAAGTTTATGCACAGGGGATTTCGGTGGGCGCACCCGCCGATATGTATAACCAGTTGGGACAAAACTGGACGCAGCCGCCGTGGCGCCCAGATCGCTTAGAACAGCAAGCCTACGAGCCTTTGCGGCGCACGGTAGCGGCGGCCGCAAAAATGGGGGGTGCGCTGCGCATTGACCATATTATGGGGTTGCTGCGCCTATGGTGGATTCCCGAAGGAATGCTGCCTAAAGATGGAACCTATGTGCGCTACAACCATCAAGCGATGGTGGGAGTACTGCTGCTTGAGGCATACCGGAACAACCTGGTGGTAGTGGGCGAAGATTTGGGTACCGTAGAGCCTTGGGTACGCGACTACCTGCGTTACCGGGGGATTCTGGGTACCGGGGTGTTCTTCTTTGAATTCGATGCCCCCGACCATTTGGTACCGCCGGAAGATTACCGACGCGAACAATTGGCGGCGGTGAATACCCACGATATGCCGCCGGTGGCCGGTTACCTTACCGGCGAGGACCTGCGGATACGAGAATCTTTGGATCTTTTGGATTCGACTCGTGAGGAAGCGGAAGCCAATCAAGAGCGTGTTTTTGGGGCAGTGCGCCGCGCGTTGGTTGAATATGCGGGTCTCGCCGAAGATGAACACGATATGGGCGAGATTATTCGCGCCCTCTACCGCTATGTAGCGGCTACTCCCGCTCAGCTGGTGGTGTTGACCCTGGCGGATGCGGTGCAAGAGCAGCTAACCGAGAATCAACCCGGCACCAAGTTTGAATACCCGAATTGGTGTGTTCCTCTGCGTGATCAAGAGGGCAACACCCGGTTCTTAGAAGACGTTACTGCTGACCAGTTCGCTAATCAGCTTTTGGAGATGCTAGAGGAAGCAGTACACCCTAGCTAGGGCGTCCCGGACGCGTTCGCGGGGCAGTTAGCAGGCGGTTTCTTCGCCGAGGTAGGGCAAGAGTTCTTGCAAACTGTCGGTTACTAGGTCGGCTCCTGCTTCTGCTAGGGCTGTTCGACCGTGGCTGGTAGCTACCCCATAGATCCTGCCGGCTCCGGCCTTGCGCGCTGAGATAACTCCGCTGGTGGTGTCTTCAATGACGATGCAGGAGGACGCGGGTAGCCTCAGGGTTTTTGCTCCTAACAGGTAGGGTTCCGGGTCGGGTTTGCCGGCACGGATGTCTTCTTGGCTAATCACTTTCAGGCTAGCGGGGGCGTCTAGTAGGCGCGCGGCTAACTGCGCCCATTGCCTCCAGGCGGAAGTGACTAAACATTTTGGCAGCTTTAGGTGCATGATTTCGCGGGCACCAGCAAAGAGGCGCGGGGGATCGCGGCGAATATCCACATAAGAGCGGGCTTCTAACCCCAGTTCTTCGGGGTCAAGACCGCGCCAGGGACCGGGTTCGTTTTGGAACACTTCCGGACCGGGACGTCCCTTGAAAATCTCCATTTCTTCCTCAGCTACCTGCCATCCTTTGGCAGTAAACATTCTGCGATAGGCCGCCAGATGAGTGTGTTCAGAGTCGATCAGCGTGCCGTCTAGGTCAAGCAGTAGCCCCTTAAAAGATTTGTTTTTGCAGGAGTTAGGGCTTGACGTGACCTTAGCGGGGGAGGACGCGGTTAAGACTTTAGGGGAGTTGCGGGAGTTACCGTTTTCGAGAGGATACATAAAGTCTGGCTGTTTAACGTAGTTTTTCCATGTCGGCGGCTAGTTCATCGGCTACCGGTCCCACGACTACCTGAACAGTGTGATCGATTTTTACGACCCCTAAGGCGCCGGCGCTGGTGAGCACTTCCTCGTCAACTTTTTGCGGATCCTTGACTTCTACCCGCAGGCGGGTGATGCACGGTTCAATCTCGGTAATGTTTTCGGTGCCACCTAGCCCTGCCAGCAGCTGTTTTGCCTTTTCCATGAGTTTCTCCCTGCATCTAAACCTTTAAGAATGTGCCTGTTCAATAGTGAGATTACCATCAATCTGCAAGGGTCACAGAGAAATGCCTGGTAGACGGGTTGCTGGCTGCTGCAAGCGGGAATTTCCTGTCTAGTGGATTTGCAGTGACAATGATACGATTGTTAAGCAATAGTCATGAGTAACCGCAAGTTACGGGAAGGTCTTATGCTCAACTTTAATAATAAACCGGGTATTTTTTTAGCAGAGAAATCTGGCGGCGCGATTCAGCAGTCTGCCAGTTTCCTTAAGAGGCTGCTGCTGGTCACCCTATTTTGTGCCTTGAGCTTCATGCTCTCAGCGCCTTCCTTGGTGCGGGCCGAGGATTTGCAGGAGGGGACGCCGGCGGAGCAACCAAGCACTAATGTGCAGCCAGTAAACACCGCAGCCCCTGCAGAGCTTATAGCCAGTGCAGTACCGGAAAACAAGGCGCCTGCCAAAGCGAATACCCAGACCGGCGATGGCCTAGAGATCGGACCGGAGATTATTGGGCAACCCGTGCGTCAATCAACTTTACCGGCACCGAAAATTAATGATGTATTTATCGGAAATACAAGTATTTCCGGAGGTAATTTGGTTAGAGATAGAGTTGGTGGAAAAGTTGTAAGAGCAACTGTATATGTAACATTAAAGGCTAAAGATGGTACAGTAAAAGCCACTGCATCCGTTACACCTAGAAGTGGAACAACTTGGACAGTAAACTTACCTGCCGGCGTTGAAGTTGCAGAAGGAGATACGGTAACGGCATATCAGGAACTCAATGGAAACAAATCACCTGTGACAGATCCTGTAGAATCTAAACCATCACTTGCCGGTCAAAATAAAGATAAACTTAACATGCCATCCGGCGAAATCTGGATTGAACAATACGTTGCGAATATAGTTAACGATGACGAAAAAGCGGAAGCTATAGATTTGTTAAAAAAGGCAAATCCAACTATAGCTAAGGATATTAAGTCTGTTGATTTTAAAATCAATGGTGTGAATACTAAAACTGCTTCTTATACAGTAACCTACACCGATGGATCAAAATCAGAAGAAATACAAGCTCCGAATTTAACAATAAAACAAGTAACCGAAACTTCAATTGGCGCTAAGATTAGTGATATTACAGTTGTTGACAATGTGATTAAGGGGAAGTTGCAGGGCACAGCGCCTTTTGATGACATAAAGGTCCAAATATCTACGAAGCTTTCCATGGCAAGTATAGATACTTTTAACAGTGGGAAATGCACGGTTGATAAAAATTCCGATAAACCAGTAGAGGTGAGTGTAAATTCCACCACAGGCGAGTTCACATACACCATTCCAGGTACTGTTGGTCTTCCCCGAGATCAAGTAGTTGGCGTTACTGTAAAAGAAAAGAACAAGTTTGTATCATGTGAAAGCTCTACTGTCATACTGGCTTCTCCCCAAAAAACAGAAGTTCGGGATCCTAAAAAACTAACTGATGACGATAAGAAAGCCATTGACGCGGCGATTAGGAAAGCAAATACAATAAATGGGACATCTAAACTACCAAACGGAAATCCAGACAGGGATGGGTTTCCGGCAGTCATACAAATTGATGACAGCGGCAATGCCAAGATATTTAGTGGAAATGATGTAGCAGGTACTTGGGACCCGAACAATGATTATAAATTTGTTCCAGAAACAAATGATGATGGTTCATATAAATTAAAAGATGGAGCTCAACCAGTAATAACAATCCCAGCTAAAGATCTGGTGAAAAATATCGCACCTAAATCTCCTGTGATTAAGGTAGATACGGATACCGGCAAAGTCACCATTGTTCCACCGGCATATAAAGATCCCGGTGATGATACTGACTTGCTGTCTTACACCGTCACCTATAAGGATGCTGATGGTAACGATAAAACCATAACTGCAACGCGAGATTTGCAAACCAATAAATGGAGCGGACCGGGTGTTAATGAGGAATCCGGTGCGATCACTCTGAGTGTGGAAAAGATCGAACTCGCTGGAACCATCACGGCAACCGCTAAGGACAACGGTGGCCTTGAGGGTGACACCGATAAGCTCGATTCAGATCCGGCAACCAAGAAGCTCGAAACTGCCACTGTTAGCTACAATGGCAATGGCAGCACTGACACAATGGATGGCAAGAAGCTCAACAAGGGCTCAAAGTACAAGATTTTGGATAATAAATTCAAAGCCCCGGATGACACCCAAGAGTTTAAAGCCTGGGAAGTTGATCGCAAAGAGGTAGCTGCGGGTACCGAGATTACGGTCACTAAAGACACCGTAGTGAAAGCCGTCTGGAAGAAGATTCCGGTGAAGGTCAGTTATGACGCTAACGGTGGTAAAGGCACTATGGAAGGTAAGACCGTGGATAAGGGTAGTGAGTACACGGTGTTGCCTAACGGTTTTACTGCTCCGGATGACACTCAAGAGTTTGATACTTGGGAAGTTAATGGCCAGAAGGTTGCGCCTGGAACCAAGATCAAGGCTGATAAGGATACCGTTATCAAAGCTATCTGGAAAGAGATCGAATACAAGGTTAATTTCGATGGCAATGGCGGAAGCGGAGATATGCAAGGGAAGACCGTTAAGAAGGGTGCCACCGTGGAATTGCCACCAAACGGCTTTACCCCGCCAAGCGGCAAGGAATTCAATGGCTGGCAAATTGACGGTAACCCCCACAAGGTAGGCGAGAGCATCGCCGTTAATGGTGACGTGACGGTTAAAGCCCTCTGGAAGGACAAGCCAGTTCCTTCCTCGACTACTCCGGGCAAAGGCAAACCTGGAAACCAGGCGAAACCGCAGAATCAGAACCCAGCAGTAGGCGGGAACCTGTCAAAGACTGGGGCTAATGGGATGTATTCCCTCTATGCCTCGTTGCTGCTGCTAGCAACCGGTGGGCTATTCCTGATCAGCCGCCGGCGGCGTAATCAGCGCTAATCCTAGCGAAAACAAATAACTAAAGGCTGCTCACAGGCATTCTGCTTGTGAGCAGCCTTTAGTTGTCCCCTAAACTTTCGAAGAAATTTGAGTTAATCCCCAAAGCGTACGCTTTTGCTTGGCACCCGTCCTTACACTTCCCGTTAGCACGCCCTTACAGACAGTGGCGGATTTATTGATGTATGGATTCGCGATGCCGGGATTATGATATAAAAATCGGAGCAAAGCCAGGGACGCTTAACCAGCAAGCCGCCAATAGCACTATTGAACATTTGAGAAATCTTGGGGGGGGCACACATGCTCCCCCCCCAAGATCTAAAAAGTAGCCAGTTGTTTTACCAGCGTCTTTTGTAAAGGAGACCCATTCCAGCTATAACTAGCATTCCAGCCATGAAAGCTAAAGAAGAAGTCGCTGCCCCAGTACGGGGTAGTTTAGCCGCTTTAGCGATTGGTTTGCTTTGCTTTTCAGGTGTAGCCGACACGGTTGGGGTAGCCGGCGGATTGGGTGCCGGCGGATTGGGTGCCGGGGGATTCGGAGCTGGCGGATTGGGTGCCGGCGGATTAGGTGCCGGAACCGGGTGGTTAACTACCACATTGTCCTTCTTCGCCACCTGCACTGATATCAGCGTATCGGGGTCTTCCGTCAGTTGGTATCCCTGAGGGGCCTCCAACTCTGCGAGGATGTAATTTCCGCGCAGAACTTTAATTTCTAGCGGCGAATCGCTATTCGGCAGGCGTAGTTTTCCGGCGGCGTTGGTTATCAGGTTTTCCAGTTTCACACCGTCTTTGTTTTCGGCTACCTCGCCTCGTTTGCCTTCACTAGTTGCCTTGTAAATGGTGAACTTGGCTCCAGCCAGAGGATTCCCTTCGGGATCCTGTTTGGTGAAGTTAAGGTGCTGGTATTTGTCGGTTTCTGCCACTAAGCCCGGAGGTGTTGCAGATCTACTAATCTGTTTTGCCTTAACCTGGCCAGGGTCCATGCGCTCTACTTTTATAGGAGTGCAGTTGTCGTCTTCGGGTTTGCAGTTGGGGATTTCCTGGCCATAGTAAGAAAACGCGTTGAAATACATCGGATTGCCCTTGCCATCGAGCATCAGGGAATCATCTACCACCCTCATGCTGAATGCCAGAATGATATTTCCGCCCTTTTCAAAGGCATCATTGCGGTGATTCTTAATGCGGAGCTTAAATCCTTTTCCGACCGTTTTGTGCAAGCCACCAGCTTCGTCTATCAGCTGCTGCTCTGCTTCCGTAAGTTCAGCTCTGGCCGGTTTTTCCAAAATAATGTTCTTCGGCGCGGTTATAGTGCCTGTACTGGTAACCGTGTTGGTGTCATCAATAATGTTGTGGCGGGGAAATTTGATTGTTTTTTCTTCATATCCGGCCATTCTAGAAGCCGTTTTAGAGGCAGGTTTGTCAGTGACATAATAGACGTCTGTCAAAAATAGTTCAGTAGACTTCTCAGGATCGGAACCTGCGTCAAATTTATTGTAAAACTTACACTCACCTGATCCCGCGTATGATTTGCATTTTTCCGGGGAATTCCATGAACCAAAGTAGTAAATAGCGTAGTTTTTGTAGCCGGCACGCGGTGAAAAATATACGGCTAGGTTGGATTTTTTATCCAATTCTAAATTCACATCTGGCATATCATAAATGACCATTTCATTGTTATGCCGCAGCAAAGTGCTTATTTGGATTTCATAATAAATAGTGCCGCGCCCAGCTTGATCACCAGATTCCTCCGAGTATCCACCGCTCGATTTTTCGTAACTTACGGCAGTGGGAAGGGTAGGAGAGGGCTTTTTTAAAGTCCAGGTTTTTGTTACTCCTGTATTTTTGCCGTTTACTTGCACTTCGTAAGTGAAATCAACCTTTTCGGACTGAGGATTATCCTTAAAATATTTTTCTACCTTTGAATCGGAGACAAATAGAGAAACGGATCCATTAGCCTTAAATGGCAGGTCAACATCTTTAAAAGTAAAATAAATGGTGTTTCCGCTGTAGCGTACGTCTGCTAACTCTTGTTGTGAGTCTTTATCCTTAAGAACGGTATTCGTGGCCTTGTTAGTAAATCTAAGAAAATCTAGATTGGGATCTTTTGCAACAACACTGATACTGAGGGAGTCGCCATCTTTGATATCAATCCCATTTTTCTCAGGTTCGTGTTTTAGCGCAAATTTAAAATCTCCGGCATAGTCCCCCTTAGTAACTGTGGCCTTATTGCTGCTAGGGGCCAGTTTTAAGCCGGTTTTATCAACTATTGCAGAAAGATCCTTGGTGGCCGCGCTCTCGTTCCCTTCCGTACCATAAGCTGCAGGAGTAAATAATGCTAGCGCCAGAGCAATTAATGTTATGATTCCGAGGATCCGATAATGTAGCTTTCGTGAAGCAATCATAATAAAGCTTTCTTTTCTTTCAACAATCAAACAAGAGAGGGATCTTTATAAGTATAGGAAACGCTAAGGCCATTCTCAATGAAATATAGGTTAATGAGACTTAACTTTCGCTTCTGCTCGGTTGTGGTACTGATGTAGGTAGCAAAGAGAGATACTATGCGGGCATTTAAAGCGAGTGCGTTAGGAGGGGGGTTGAGGAAGCAGCATACGGATACCTATATCCAGTTTCATGATTCTCCACTGGGCAAGCTAGTAATGTCTAGCGATGGTAGTGCGCTGATCGGGCTGGGGCTAGCATCACAGCAGGCCGCGGGGGCAGCTATTGCGGACACCCGTCCTAAGGAAAAATCTTTGCCGATATTCCAAGAAACCTCCCGCTGGTTAGAGACTTATTTTCGAGGACGCGCGCCCTCGTTTACCCCAAACCTACAGCTCTCAGGTTCGGACTTTCAGAAACGGGTTTGCGAAATCATGCTCACCATCCCTTACGGGGAAACCGTTACCTATGGGGAAATCGCTGCCCGGATCGCGCGGGAGCGAGGGATTCCCCGCATGTCGGCGCAGGCAGTTGGGGGAGCAGTCGGGGCAAATCCAATTCTGATAATTGTTCCTTGTCACCGAGTGATCGGTGCGGACGGTAACCTTACCGGCTATGGCGCGGGTATGGAGCGAAAAATCCAGCTGTTAAAACTAGAAAAAGTCGATATGTCCCCGCTGCACATACCAAAGCAAAAGTCGGAACCAAAGAAACAGCCGCTACCAAAGAATCCGCGCCCTCGTTCCTAAATAAAATAGGAGTTTCGCAGGCATCCCTACATAGCTACCTCAAGCCCGGGTACTATCTACATTTAACCCTTAGCGGGGCTGGAGGGCGAGGTCGAAACCTTGGGCGCGCACCGTGTTCAACATTCCGCGCCGCAGGGGCGCATCTCGGAGCATAATCCGAGTGAGGCTGTCGGTGAAGGTATCCGAGCGCTGGCCGTGTGCCCGAGTGTCATAGTAGGTAGTCATTTCCTGGTCATAATCCGCGAACGCTTCCAGATAGGAGCCTTCAAAGCAGTTATAGGAGTCCTCAAACATACGCAGCTCCATCGGCATCCGCGGCTTTAACTGCGGCTGCTGCCCCGGGTAACCAAACATTACCCCCAGGGCGGGAAAAGTCAGTTTCGGTAGTTGCAAAATCTCAATCATCCGCGCCGGGTCATTCAAGATCGACCCTAAGAAACAGGTACCTAACCCCAGAGATTCGGCGGCATTCACCAAGTTTTGCGCCATCAGTACCGCATCGGTAAAGCCTTGGAAAAAGCCGTCCATGCCGCGCACGTTGGCGGTCTGCTCGCCTTTTTCCTCCACGATTCGATAGGAACGGTACAGGTCAGTAAGGAAAATCCACAGCTGGGGAGCATCGGCAATATAGTCCTGCTGGCAAAGCTGGGAGATTTCCCGCTTCTTTTCGGGATCACCCACCTGAATAATCGAAGCCATTTGCACCCCGCAGGAGGTAGCGGTGCGCCGGGTAGCCTCTTTGAGCTGCGCTAATATCTCTGGCGAGATTGGGCGAGTATCAAAACGACGCACCGAGCGGTGTGCCAACTGGTTCTCAATAGTTTCAGACATGAGTACTCCTAAAATCCTCGCCTACCTTCGCCACCGGGGCTGCCGGTTTCCTTGCCGTTAAGTTTAACCTACCTGCTGGTTAACTCGCAGAGGTGACCGGGTGGGTAATATAGCCGAGGACGCTAAACGGGGGAAGTCATGATTAGACCGATACGAAACTTTCAAAGAGCCGCGATTGACCATCCCCATGCGCAAAGCCTGGCCGGTCCTCGGGGGTATTTTTCTTTGTCCGACACCTGGTCGCTGTCGCAATATTTACTGCTTTACCTGCGAGAACGTGGGGTAGTGAGCGGGGATCGGGTAGCGATTTGCAGTGCCAACAGTGAATACCACCTATTGCTGTGGATAGCCTGCGACCAGATGGGCGCGGTGTTCGTTCCCCTGGCTAAAGCCGCCGCGCCTGCTGATTTACGAGCGATGGTGACCGACTGCGCCCCGCGTCTGCTTTTTAGCGACCAAAAGGGGGAATTTTCGTTAGCTAGCTCTGACCCCGCTGCCGCAGAAACAGCGTCCTCCCCGGGGGGCGCCCTCGGAAAACTGCAGGTCATAAACCTGGATCAGCTGCATGAACAGCTCATGGCTGCCCATAGAGAGCAACCTTTTTCTCCCGGGAAACTAGCCGGTGAGATTGCTCCGGTAGCCGAGGGTGAGCTGTCGGCGATCATCTATACTTCCGGGACTTCCGGTAGGCCGCTGGGGGTGGAGCACTCTCGGGAAACCATGTATTGGGCGTGGGCGAACTATCGGGACGCTTTTGACTACCGCAACTCGGATACCGGTTTGGCGCTGGCACCGCTATCCCACATCGGTGGCTTTAACGGCACCACTAACGATATTTTTTGCCACGGCGGAAAAATAGTAGTGATTGCCGGATTTTCTCCGCTTGCTGCCGCCCGGATTATCCGGGAAGAACAAGTCAGCATCGGGTTCGCGGTTCCCACCATGTTCACCGGGATGCTAGATGCCCTGGAAAAAGAGGCGGGGGAAGAACTCACGGAAAATCCCTTCCCACACTGGCGCCGTCCCCTGATCGGAGGAGCGCCCCTACCGGCAGCCTTAGCCCGGCGGATGGAAAAACTTGAACTGCGTCCTATCCAAGTGTGGGGGATGACCGAAACCGGAGGGGCTGGTTGCTACCTGGGAATAAACGAATCCTTAGCGCACCCCGAGGCCGCGGGGCGCCCCTTCACCTATTCTCAGGTGGCGGTGCGCGATGCGGACGGAAAAGCGCTGCCTGCAGGTAGCCAAGGGCAAGTAACCATCGGCGGCCCGCACGTATGCAAAACTAACTATCCGGGCATAGCCATCAGCGCTGTTGAGGAGCAGATTGAAACCGGGGATATTGGCTATATCGGTGAAGACGGATTGCTGCGCCTGAGCGGGAGGGCAAGCGACGTAATCATTAGCGGCGGGGAACATGTTTTCCCCGCGCAGGTCGAGGACACGCTCTCAACTTTTCCCGGTATCGGACAGGTCGCGGTAATCGGCCTGGAGGATGAGTATTGGGGGCAGCGGGTCTGCGCAGTAATCACCGGAACCGCCACCCTCAAGGACATTAAACTCTTCCTAACAGGCAAACTAGCCGCCTACAAGATTCCCAAACAAATAATCCAAGTAAAAAAGTTGCCCCTAAACAGCGCCGGAAAACTATCCCGCCAAACCCTCAGAGAATCTTTAAGTAACGGCGGTCGCGGGAAGTAAGTTTTTCCTCCCGCCCAAGAATTCGGAAAAAGACCGCAGGCATTTTCCGAATTCTTATGCCCTAAGCCTTGATAGATTTCTTATTTTGCTGCCGGGTATCCGAAGCTATGAGCTTGCGATGAAAGATCTGTCCACTCGGATAAAACTTACTCCCCGCTAAACAAGCTGCAACGTAAGCGTGCGAAGAAGTTATCGCTGAGGCAAGGTTATAAGAAAGTATTCGCCCAGTAGGATAGCGTCTGACTAAACGAGCTGTAATAGCTGAAAAGTTTGCTGGGAGAATAGATTTTATCCGAGTAGGTTAAGTGGGCATAAGTTGGGTTAAATCTCTATGATTTAACCCAACTTGGGCAGGAGGAAAAACCTATTCTCCCAGCCTTACTACTTAGAACGGGACACTAGCAGGGCGAAGGCTTCTTGGCGCGCCCTGCACATTTCCAAACGTTATTAAAGTTCCAAGAAGGCTGTGGTGGTTCGGCGCGGCCGCAACAAATTTAATAGCTACAAATGGTTGACTAAGGCTTACCTTACTTATTAGAATTTTGGTATGGAAAATGCGTCTTCTTTGCCTCAATCTGATCGTTCAACCAGTACCGCGGCCGGGCATTGGGTGCTCGCTCGTGCCGGTAAGCGAGTGCTTCGCCCCGGCGGGTTGAAGCTGACGAAACGGATGTTGAGTGCCGCCAATATGCAGGGAAAGAAAATCGTGGAGTTCGCGCCAGGGCTGGGTCGTACCGCACAATTAATCGTGAGCGGAGGCGTAGCCTCTTATGTTGGTGTCGATCAGGATCCGGCGGCAGTCGCCCGGGTGGAAGCCATCGTCAAACCCCACGGCGGAACGGTCATTAATGCTAAAGCGCAAGACACCGGGTTGCGTAGTGAAAGCGCCGAGGTAGTGGTGGGGGAAGCGATGCTGACCATGCAAGGTGAGAAAGCTAAGGCCGAAATCGCTGCCGAGGCATTTCGTCTCCTCAAACCAGGGGGTCGTTACGCCATCCACGAGCTAGGGCTCACCCCAAATAATATTGACCCAGAGTTGGCTGATGGGTTACGCAAGCAATTAGCCCGCACGATTCGAGTTAACGCGCGCCCGTTGACCGAGAATGAATGGCGTGCGGTACTCACGAATGCAGGTTTTGAGGTGGAATGGAGAGGTTTTGCGCCGATGGCATTACTATCGCCCAGGCGTAACCTGGCTGATGAAGGCATATTGGGGGTTGCCCGGATTATCCGTAACCTAATCCGGGATAAAGACCTACGAGCCCGGGTCCTTCAGATGCGATCCACTTTCAACAAATACCGCGACCACTTGACCGGAATCGCTATAGTAGCTAAGAAACCATCCAAGTAATTTATCTCCTTAATCACCTGAAAGGTAACCGTTATGAGCGCTGAAACTCCAGCATCCCCAGCCCTAGGCTTTATTAACAATCTAGCTAATGAAATCGAGTACGCGGCAGGCTCAACTGTCTCCAAAACCTTGCTGCGCGCAGAGGGCGTCAACGTCGTGCTATTTTCCTTCGATGCCGGCGAGGAACTGTCCGAGCACACGGCTGCGATGCCGGTGCTCGTCGAAACTTTAGAAGGTGAGCTTGAAATTACCGCCGAGGGTAAAACAGTAACCCTACTACCTGGTGGGTTAGTACATTTCACTACCCGATTGCCGCATGCCGTTAAAGCCATCAAGCCATCAAAAATGGTGCTGTACATGCTGGCAAGACCGCAAACTCAAAGAAACGGCTAGTCAAAAGAGCGATCACATATTTTACTTTTATCTTTCAGGCCGGGAAGCTCCCCGCTAAACAAGCTGGAACTTAAGCGTCGGGAAAGTTATCGCTAGAACCAGGGGAAGTATCCGCGCAGCAAGATAGCGCCAGACTAAACGAGCTGTAATGAGCGAAAAGCTGGCTGTGAGAATAGGTTTTATCCGACTGGACAGGTACCGCATAGATGTACGAGCTGCAAGGAAAGCAGGTAAGAAATTTTTGTAGGGAGCAGGGAGTAAGTTTTATCCGAGTGGGCGCGGTGGGCATAAGAATTCGGAAAATGCCTGCGGTCTTTTTCCGAATTCTTGGGCGGGAGGAAAAACTTACTCCCTGCGATACCCAGGTATTCAGCCCGGATTTCGGGGCGTGAGGTAAAAACTGCCCCCACGCGTATCCAAGAAAATTAGTTAGTACGGGACGCTAGCAGGGCGGAGGCTTCTTGGCGCGCGGTGCCTTCCTCACCAAGTTGCGCAAGATTAGCGGGAAGCTCTCGGCCTTTCGCCTGCATGGCGCGCGCCCACAGCCGCCCGGCTCGGTAGGAAGAACGCACTAAGGGGCCGGCCATTACCGCCGAAAATCCCAGGCTATAGGCATATTTTGAAAGTTCCACGAACTCGGTGGGCTTTACCCAGCGATCAATGGGGTGATGCAGGGGAGAGGGACGCAAGTACTGGGTGATGGTCATAATATCGACTTTGGCATCCCTTAGGGCGCGCAGGGCGGCCTCGATTTCTTCGCGAGTTTCTCCCATTCCTAAAATCAGGTTCGATTTGGTGATCAAACCGGCATCTGAGGCGGCCTCTAATACTTGCAGGGAACGCTCGTAGCGGAAGGCGGGGCGGATCTGCCGGAAAATCCGGGGTACGGTTTCCAGGTTGTGTCCGAATACTTCCGGGCGGGAGGAAAACACTTCTTCTAGGGCGCCCTGGTGCCCTCGAAAATCATCTACCAGCAGTTCTACCCCGGTATTGGGGGATTTAGCGTGAATCTGGCGGGCAGTTTCCGCATATATCCAGGAGGCTCCATCGGGTAGGTCATCGCGGGAAACTCCAGTGACCGTCGCGTAGCGCAGCCCTAATTCAGCAACCGAGTCCGCAACTCGGCTCGGTTCCTCGCGGTCATATTCGCTGGGGCGCCCGGTAGCAATATCGCAAAAGTCGCAGCGCCGAGTACAGACCGCTCCTCCAATCAGGAAGGTGGCTTCTCGATCCTGCCAACATTCGTAGATATTGGGACAATTGGCTTCCGCACAGACGGTGTTTAGCCCGGAGCGGCGCACCAAGTGCCGCATATCCATATAGTTCTTACCGGAAACTACCTTGGTTTTTATCCACTCGGGCTTGTTTTCGATGGGGCTGAGGGCGTTCCGTGCCTCCACCCGCAATAGTTTGCGGTCTCCCACTTCAGGAAGTGTAGACATTTGCGTCCTCCCTACGTTGTTCCTCACCTCTAAAGTAAGGGGTATCTAAGATGCGCTGCAAACTAGCTATTACCGGGGTACGCATGGAGGCGACGGTTTCCTGGCAGCCTTGTTCGCTCATGGAAGTTACCCAAGCATCGGACAGGCCGCAGGGAATTATCCGGGCAAAATCACTAAAAGTGGGGTTCACATTGAGGGCGAAACCGTGCATGGATGCACCCCGCGCAGTATGAATCCCGATGGCGGCAATCTTTTTATCAATTTCCCCGGGTTTTAATACCCAGGCACCGGCTCGTCCGTTAATCCGCTGCGCATGAATCCCGTAGGGCTCTAGGGAGTCGATTACTACCTGTTCCACGGCGCGAATAAAGCGAATAACATCTAGAGGCTGCGGCAGTTTCACTATCGGGTAGCAAACCAGTTGCCCCGGGCCATGCCAAGTCACCGAACCACCCCGGTTTACTTCGATCACCGGTACATCTTTATTAGGTACATCTTCCGGTTTGGTATTGCGTCCCACCGTGAAAGTGGGGGAGTACTGCACTAAGAGCGTCGTGTTTTCTCGCGTACCCGCTGCTACCTCGGAATGTACCTGTTTATGCAGTTTATCCAGGGTGCGATAGTCCTGCAGCTGCCCGGTTAAATCCATTATTTGCACGCCTTCCAGCCTACCTGCTTTACCTGCTGTCTAGAGGACGGGAGCGGGGACTATAAGCCAGCAACGAAATCCGCCAAGATTTCTTCCACCTGTCGGGTTTCCACTAAGAAACCGTCATGACCGGAAGAAGAAGTGACTTGCCGGTACTGGGCACCCGGAATTTGACGCGCCAGTTCTGCACATTCTTCCACCGGGAATAAGCGGTCAGAATCTACTCCAATCACCAGGGTGAGTGCGGAGATAGAGCCGGCGGCGCGGCGGGTACCGCCGCGCCCGCGCCCGATATCGTGAGTGATCATCGCGCGAGTTAACGTTCGATAAGAACCAGGGTCGAAGCGCTGCGTCAGTTTCTTCCCGTGATAATCCAGGTAGGACTCCACCGCATAGCGTCCCCCCGCCAGGGGATTTTCACCGCCTTGAGGGTCATGCCCAAACCGGGTGTTTAACTCGCCGGCGGTGCGATAGGTGGCGTGCGCGATTTGCCGCGCCAACGCCATTCCGGGATTACCCGCTTGTTTATCGCCCGATAAATAATAGTCCCCACCATCAAAGCTGGTATCTAACTCTTGGGCACACACCTGCATATGTGCCCAACCGGTCTGGTCAGCGCTGGTCGCTCCGGCGGTAGCGACCAGCGCCAAAGCGCGTACCCGCTGCGGATAGAGGCACGCCCACTCCAGAGCGCGAAAGCCTCCTGCGGAAGGCCCCACCACCAAGGCCCAAGACAATATTCCCAGGTGCCTGCGCAAATGATTTTCCGCGCGCACTTGGTCACGGGTAGTGATTTCCGGGAAACGCGAACCCCAAGGCAGACCATCGGGTGCTGGCCAGGCAGGGCCGGTAGAGCCCTGGCATCCGCCTAAACAATTGGGTGCCACCACAAAGTAACGATCCGTATCAATCGGTTTGCCCGGGCCAACTACTCGCTCCCACCAACCGGCAGTGGGGTGTGCGGGGCTTTGTAACCCAATCACATGAGAATCCCCGGTCAACGCGTGTTCAATCAAGATTGCATTAGAGGCATCCGCGTTTAGTTTCCCCCAAGTTTCATACGCCAGGTAGCCACCTGGCAGGGAGCCTCCATTTTCCAAAGGCAGTTCCCCCAGGGAAACAAACTGGCGGTTACCGGGATCATCCCCCGGTAGCCAAGCGGGATTATTTGCCCAGTTAGTGCCGGGATATTGCTGGCGGGGATTAACGCTAACGCCTTGCGCTTTATCTTTTATGGCCGTTTGCATTTTGGTTCTTCCTTTAAGTCCTATCTGCTGCGGGTACGAGGGTTACTGCTTAATCGCCGCGAAACCGGCCTCTAGGTCAGCGATAATGTCCGCCACGTCCTCTAGGCCGACCGAAACGCGGATAGTGGATTGGCTGATACCCGCCGCCGCCAACTCTTGCTCATTAGCTTGCGAATGGGTAGTAGAGGCCGGGTGAATAACTTGGGAACGCAAATCTCCCAGGTTCGCAACGTTAGTTAGCAGCTCCAAAGCATCTACGAAAGCCTCCCCAGCCGCGCGGTCGCCCTTGAGGTCAAAAGCTAAAACCGCGCCCGCGCCGCCGGGAGCATATTTTTGCTGCAAACCATGGGTGGGGGACGATTTTAGCCCCGAATAGTTAACCGCTGCTACCTGCGGATGTGCTTCCAAGAACTCTGCTACTTTTTGGGCGTTCTCTACGTGGCGTTGCACCCGCAGTGACAGGGTTTCGATCCCGATATTTACTAGGAAGGAGTTAAAGGGGCTGGCCGCGAACCCAAAGTCACGCAGCCCCTGCACCCGGGCTTTCACGATGAATGCGCTTTCCCCTAGGTCTTTATATACCAGGCCGTGATAGGAAGGATCCGGTTGGTTGAATTGGGGGAAACGCTGCGGATCAGCTCCCCAATCGAAAGTGCCGCCATCGACAATCACTCCTTGGATAGAATTGCCATGTCCGCACAGATATTTCGAGGCCGAATGCACCACGATATCGGCTCCCCACTCTAGGGGGCGGGTCAAATAGGGGGTGGCCACGGTGTTATCGACGATAAAAGGTACTCCGACCCGGTGCGCCGCCTGGGCGACGGCCTCGATATCTAGAAAATCATTTTTCGGATTGGGAATAGTTTCCCCAAAGAACGCGATAGTGTGTTCATCGGCGGCTGCCTCCCACTGCGATGCATCGGTAGGGTCGGCAACAAAAGTAGTGGTGATGCCATAACGCGGCAGATTATTGGCCAGGAACGCGATGGTGCCTCCGTATAGCGAAGGCGAAGCCACGATATTGTCTCCGGCCTCGGCAATCGTCAAAATAGTCAGCGCAATCGCGGCGGCTCCCGAAGAAGTCGAAAGCGCCCCCACTCCGCCCTCTAGCGAGTTAACCCGCTGCTCGAAAACCTCGTTAGTGGGGTTATTTAGGCGAGTGTAGATAGGACCGGGTTCTTTTAAGGCGAAGCGATCCGCGCCCTGTTTCGCGTCCTTAAAAACGTAACCATTGGTTTGATAAAGGGGAGGCACCGGGGATCCGGTTTCTTTATCGGGACGGTATCCGGCGTGAATCTGGCGAGTATCAAAGCCCCAGTTTTGCTTAGTCATTTTCTTTTATCCTTTTCAAAGTAGATTTGGGTTTTTTAAAACGTTTGCCAATAGTCCACTTCGGATAAAGAAAAAGCCCGGCAAGGCAGTCCAAAGGGACTTTCTTTGCACGGGCAAACGCGTCGCCGCCTAGGGGCGGACTGAGAAGAGCTGACCGTGCGGGTCAGCTGAACATTCGACGTGTCATGCCCCTAAGATAACCCAGTATTCCCCGCCAATAGCAAGCCTGTCTTAAAAGTTGAGAACTAAGTCACTGTTTCGGTAAGGGAATTTTTTTGATTCTCAGCGTTCTAACGGCTGAAAAAGCGCCTCTTAGCGGTTAATCTGGAGGAAAGAGAAACCGTAAAGGAGAAATCATGAGCCAAGACAGCTTGCCCAGTGTAGACACCGATGCCGACCCGGTAGTTTCCTGGACTGTTCAAGAAGGAGCGATGGTAGCTGCCAAGCTCGATCCTCATGCGGTCTGCCAGTTTTTCCAGGAACAAAACATCGTAGCTGAGGTTGACTGGTTCCCGGACACCCCGCACTTGCTGGGAGTAAATATGCTTCGTAACCAAGCTGATGGCCTGGCTGCCCTAGATGACGCAGAGCAACCTCTGCGAGTGGGGGCAGCGCTTCCAGAAGTGGTAGACAGACTGGCAGAAAAGTTTGCAGCTGATGTTTTGATAGGCGAATACCATTCCAATAAGCTGCCTGCAGATAAACCGATGCCTTCCCGCAGCGCCGATTCCACCCAGCCGGTACGGGTAGTAGAAATCTCGCAAATGCCGGTTTCGTCGGTGCCGTTTTGTGCCGCCTCAGAAGGTAAAACCTTGGGCTGCGTTACCCTTTCGGAGGGGCGAATCGCCTTATTCTATGAAACTATCCGGGGTGACATTGTGGAAGGCTCCCTGATTTCTAGAATCCCGGCTCTGGGGCTCTATGTTTCTGACCATGATCAACGGATAGTGGCGGTGACTTCCGATGAAATTGCCGACCCCGAAAAACTAGCAATCCACTCCTGGCTGTTGCAAAACCAAGTGGTTCCCGGGGCAGTCAAATACCCGGATTCGGCACTGTTAGAGAAAATACGCGAATACCTAGGACATTCATCTTCCCCTAAACGCATTGCTGAAACCGCTGGTTGCGATGCCGAACAGTTAGCAGAAACCTTCAAAACGCCAGGTCAAGATGGTATGGTGCGGACAATAGAAGTCTTGGGACTACCAGCCGAAGCCGCCGCCTTCCTCTATGGACAGCTCGACCTTGAGGAAGTACCCGGTATCGAAATCTTTCACGAGCCCGGTTGGGCGGCTGCCATGGGACACAGCGTAGATATGCGGATTCTGCATTCTGATGAGGATCAGAAAACTCTTTTCGGTATCTTGCGGAAACTAGAAATAGAGCACCCCACTTTGATGAAAGTGGCTAATATCGCTCAGTTAGCAGTGGGAATTGGACTGGTGGGAGCCGGTGTGGTTGGTTTAATCGGAAAGAAGCGTTTCTCCCGGCTATCTCTGCTGGGGGGAGTGATGCTGGTGATTGATGGGGGACTGCGTTCTTCGGTGATTCATCACATGAAGAATCGAATCGTGGGTGATTATAAATAAGGATGTTTGTAATGCTAGCAGCGCTTTTGGCTAGTAGCTAGTGTTCTGGGATTCGTGTGCGCTAACGAGGGTCACGCCGCGAGTCTTTGAGGGATTGCAAGAAGGCTATCCGCTTTTCCTGCCGGGTAATCAGGCGGTCAATATGGGCGGAAATTTTGCCCTGCCAGGGTTTACCGCTTTGGCTTACCAGGCGCGAACGCCACTTTTTCGCTGTTCCCAGCGGTGACTGGCCGGGTAAAGAGGTATCAGCAGGAGCATCCAGGTCAACCAATCCGCTCAAACGATGATGCGCCCAATCTAAAGTTAGGGGTTGAGAAAGAGAAACGTAGTTAGGGCGCTCCTCGGCATGAAGATCCTCGGCCTGGGTAGCTTTGAGGGCTTTGGGGGGATTAGCGGTAAATGCGCAAGAAATCAACATCACTCGCGAGAGTAAGTTAATCCACAGCAGCAGCGTGGCGACAGCCGCAAAAGAAGCAAGTAAGGGGTTAGTGACCGCCCCGACTGCCGAAGTTCCCAAGGATCTAATCAGGGTAGAAATCAGCCCGAACATCGCTAACCCCCAGATCAAATCGACTCTGGGTACCCTAACTAGTGCCACGAACCGAATCAGAACCCACAGGATTAATCCGTCGATAGTGGCACTGATTAAAAAAGATCCAATCCGAATCATCGCCGAGGCAAAGGCAGATTCTACGCCAAGTGCCGAAAATATCTGGGTACCAATGACGGTATGTGCCAAGGTCAAAACCCCGGTAGCGCCCACTCCGACAGCAATAGCCGCGAATCCTAGCAGGTCACGTAGCTTTTCCATCGCCACCCCGTAGGGTACTTGATCAATTCCAAACATGGCGCGGATGGAAGATTTCATCGCGCGCATAACGGAGGTGGCTGAAAATAGCAGCACTACTACCGCAACTATCCCGGTGATAGAAAACGAATTAGAAAGCACCAAGTCTGAAGGGTTAAGAATCCCCGAAGATCCCTTCCATTCCAGCACTCCCGGCAGGGTAGTCGCCAGAGAAGAAAAAATCGCGTCTTTCAGGTGCGGGCTGCGACCAAGTAGTCCCAGGAATACCGTTACTGCGATTGTTAACGCGGCAGCTAGCGAAAATATCGCGGAATAGGCAATCCCTCCCGCAAGCAGCGCTCCTCGTCCGTTGCTGTAGCGCATGAGCGAACGAACAATCCGGGTGCGCTGCACCCACAGCCCAAATATCTTGGCTTTATCAACTATTCCTGCCTGCGTTCTCACCTCGCGGAAGCTAGGGGAGAATTGTTCACGGTGCCGAGCACGCACTGATAGCTGCGGAGAATTGGCGGTTTCTTGCATAGTTTAAATCTAGCGGTTTCGGTCACCAGAAGCACTCTGAAAACGAACAAAAACGCGCGGGAAAAAAGACAATTTACAACATTTGGGGTAACCTAGGGGAAAGGTTTTCCCACACATGGAGTAGCTCATGTTAGCGCACCAGCGGCACGATGAAATTTTACAGCAGGTAAATCAAAACGGGTCAGTGCGAGTAACTGATCTGGTAACTCAGCTGGACGTATCAGAAATGACGGTGCGGCGCGATATTCGGGTATTGGCTGCAAAAGGGCTACTCAAGCGGGTTCATGGCGGGGCAATTCGGCTGGAGGGGGCGCCGGGAGGCGGTAATCTCCCCGTGAGTGCTCCCAGCGGAGAAGAAAAAATACTTGCACAAGCCGCCCTAGAAACTATTCGCCCCGGATCAAACGTGTTTATTGGCGGCGGTGGCTGTGGAACGATTCTGGCTAAACTAATAACCGAGAGCGAATTTTTCTCTTCACTTACAGTAGCAACCAACTATTTGCCGGTGGCTAAGATACTTGACCATGCCCAGCAGGGACAACGCGACAAAGGTAGCGCCCCGGCTAAAGTAATTATTTTTGGGGGACAGCCGGAAAACTATGAAAATCTAGGCCCGCTAACCCTGACAAATGCCTCTAATTTTTATTTTCATTCGGTATTTATCGAGGCGGAAGGAATAGACAAAGATACTGGTTTGAGCTGTGAAAATATCGACAAAGCGGCTCTGAATCGCGTGCTGATCCGCAATTGTGAGTTCACCACCGTGATGGTGCCTACCCGAAGTTGGGGACGCACCGCTCTAAACGTAGTTTGTCCCTTGAATCAGCTCTCGCGGATAGTATCTGCTACGCAACCTCCTACAGAAATAGCCGAAGCGCTCACCCAGGCGCAAATAATGTTGGATGTACGCGAACCTTAAGCAGACCGCTATACGATAGTAAAAGTCATGAGCCTGCACGTTATTATTCCCGCTGGCGGACCGGGAAGTCGCCTCTGGCCCCTGTCAAGGGCCGCGCAACCAAAGTTTCTACTTGACCTGTTGGGGCAAGGATCTAGCCTGCTGCAAGCCACCGTTGACCGGCTCTGCCCGCTGACAGCTTCATTAACAGTGGTAACTGGCGCCAGTCACGGCGAGGCGGTAGCCTCCCAAAACCTCCCCGCACGCTTAAACCCCGAGGTTAAAAGTAAATATGCGATGCTACTTGAGCCCAGCCGGAAAAACTCGCTGGGGGCGATTGCCTGGGCGGCAGCGCGACTGCAGGCAAAGTATGGGGCAGTGATTGCCGGGTCTTTTGCGGCTGATCATGCCATCAAAGATGTTTCCGCCTTCCGTCAGGCAGTAACTGCTGCAGTCAAAGCTGCTGAGGGCGGGAAAATTGTAACTATCGGAATCGCCCCTAGCCGCCCTGCTACTGCTTATGGCTATATTTGTGCCTCCGATACGATTTTGAGGGCGGAAGGCGACCAGCCGCCAGTCCTGGTAGCAAAAAGTTTTAAAGAAAAACCCTCCGAGCCGCAGGCCAGAAACTACCTGGAAACCGGCGGTTACTTTTGGAATGCGGGAATGTTTGTTTTTAACACGGAGATTCTCCTTTCTCACCTACGCGAATTGCTTCCCAGCTACTATGAAACTATCCAAGAGATGGTGAGACTTACCCCCGGGACGGCAGAGTTTGTCACGCTCTGGGAATCACTGCCTTCTTATCCCATCGATACTGCAATCGCTGAACCGGTAGCTGCCCGCGGCGGGGTAGCAGTGGTAGCTGCCGCCGATTTCGGGTGGTCAGATGTAGGAGATTTTGATTCCCTACACGCCGCGCTTACCGGAGATAATCCACTAAATCCGGTAGTACGCGGAACTGGGGAAAGTCAGGTTCTTGCTAGCCCGGGCGCATTTATAGACCATCAAGGGGAAGAAAAACTTGTAGTGGTGGGGATCCCTAATGCAGTAGTAATACGCCGCGGGGACGTAACTTTGGTGACCACCACAGAGAGCGCCCAAAAAATAGGGGATGTCGCTGGCGAACAAGGGGAACTAGCTTGAAGTTCTTTAGGCAGACCATAGCGCTGTTGATAGCGGCTCTGGCACTTGCGGGATGTGCAGGCACCAATGTGGCGCCCTCCGGATATATAAATGCTGCTGACTTTCGCACCTGTCTGCTGACCTTGGGAAAGGGCGGGGTAGGATCGATTAACGCCAGTGCTATTACCGCTTTAAAGGATGGTCAAAAACGTCTCGGGGTGGCGGCGCGGCGGAGTACCCTAGATTCCCCCGCAAAGATAGAAAAGGCTATTGCCCGTGATATTTCTGCCAATTGTTCTTTGATAATCGGGGTGGGGGAAGCATTTGTTGAACCCCTGATGGAACAGGCAAAATATCACCGCTCTCGTCATTTCGCCCTATTGTTGCCGCCGGGTACATCTGCCCAAGCCACCCGAGAGAACCTGGCCATAGTTACCTATGACCTGAGTCAACCGGCATACGTAGCCGGGTTTATCGCGGCTGGAACTTCTGCCAGTGGGCAGGTAGCCGCGATTGCGGGTAAGAAAAACCAGACTAATCAAACGCTGCTGGCTGCTTTTGCTAAAGGGGTGGAGCGCTATAACGCCGAGCAGGGGGCAAAAAAATCCTCGGCGGTGAAGGTGAATGCAAAGGCTGACGGTAACGGTTTGTATTTGGGGGAGAAAGCCCCGGTATCCAAGGTAAAAGGGCAAGTAGAAACCCTGATAAAGCAGGGCGCTGATGTAATTTTTTTTGCCGAGGGCGCGCAAAGTCCAGAGGGGTTAGCAGCGATTAGTAAGGTAAATCAAGACAGATACCAAGCGGCTAAAGCTGCTGCGGAAGCCAGTAAAAGCGCGGAGCCCGAGGCAGATAATGGCAGTGAGAGCACTCCGGAAAGTAGCGAAGAAACTACATCTTCTCCTGCAACTACTGACAGCCTGGCAGAAAATGACGCTGTCGGTTCGATTACCGCGATTTGGTATCTGACCGATGGGCACCAAACTCAAGGAAGCCCAGCGGGAAAGAATCCTCCCATCTTAACCTCGATTGTTCCCGATATTTCCCAGGCGATGATTTCATTGATTGAAGAAGCCCGTAAAGATCGCTTTGCCGCTAACTCCACCCAGATTTTGGGAACTTATCAGAATGGTTGGGTAGGGCTCACACCGTTTTACGAATATGACTCGACGGTTCCTAATGAGGTTAAGAAAAAGTCGCAAATAATAGAAGAAGAATTCCGGCAGGGAACTTTGAAACTGTAATCTTAGCTTTCCCTTTAGGCAGGTACTAGCGAACTAAACTCTCTAGTAAGCGTTGTATTTTTAGCGGATTAAACGCATTCCTTCAGACTTAGGTTTCGTCGGGATAGAGCTGATGGATAGCTGCCGCTAAATCGATGACTTCTTTCTTGCTCATTTCGATAACCAGGCGTCCGCCTCCCAAAGCTGGTAGCCGCAATACGACTTCCCGACCTTCTTCTGTGCGCGCACCGTCCTCTGCTACTTCTAACGGACCATCTCCGGTTCGCGGTTTCATTGCTGCCATGCTGACCCCCAGAGAGCTAAACCAATACCAGAAAATTAGAGTTTACTTGAGCAATTATAGCAGATAGACACCTAAAAATTAGCTGAGATTTAGCGCCCGAATGCCTATTATCTCTGCTTTCTTCCGGTCGCGTCGGACATCTTTAATCTTGCGAGTACGACAGGTTCTGGCAGTAACCTAAAATAATTTGCGCAAACAATAATAATTTATGTCAAAAATATTAGTGATTTTCGGTGGGCTTCATGATGGGATTCTACAAATAGGACGTGGTATCGAAGGTAACAATCCTAAGAATTTGCGGGAGCTTTCCCAATAATTTCGAGAGCCTGGGCGGGGGTATCAACCAGTTGTACCGCCGCTAACTCTTCCTCTGTAATCATTCCCGCGCCCAATAATTGATCCTTTAGCCAGGAGATCAGCCCACTCCAGTAGCTGCGTCCTACCAAGACAACAGGGAAAGACTTAATTTTCCCGGTTTCCGCCAAGGTTACCGCCTCAAAAAGTTCATCCAAAGTACCGAATCCGCCCGGAAGGACTACGAAACCCTGGGCGTATTTAACAAACATGGTTTTGCGGGCAAAAAAATATCGGAAATAGATCCCCAGCGAAACCCAGTCATTAAACATTTGCTCATGGGGAAGCTCGATACCTAGCCCTACTGAAATCCCTCCGGCCTCGGTGCAGCCTTTGCAAGTTGCCTCCATTTGTCCCGGGCCTCCGCCGGTAATCACCGACCAGCCGGACTGAGCCAGTAACTTCCCCGTTTCTTCCCCCAGGGCATACTCGGGGCTACCCAGGGGAGTGCGGGCGGAACCGAAAACCGAAATCGCCGGCCCTAATTCGGCGAGGGCGGCAAATCCTTCTACGAACTCACTTTGAATCCGCAGTACCCGCCAAGTGTCTTCATGTAGCCAATCAGTATTTTTTTGCGGACGGAGCAAGCGTTGCTCGGAAGTCTCCCTGGGTCGCAAGGGACTGCGCATCTGAATGGGACCGCTCCGGTAAACGCCTTTATTCTTAAAACTTCTCACTCGCGAAGCATATCAGTATGCAGGTTAAGCCCAAGTTAACCCCGCCGAAACCAGAGGTAACCTGACGGGATACTGAAAATAAAAGTCCAGGTAGGGTGGGTAAAAGCAGATAAAAACCGTGAGTAGTAAGGAAAACTTTCAGGGATTAATCTTGTGGGCAATAAACCCCAACTGCTAGTCCATCTCCACAGGTGAGTATATTGGCGATAAAACGCTCATCAGCGAGTAGGGAAGTTACTGCTTGCCGCATGTGGGTGGTTTCCATTTCCCGGCGGGCAGGATCTCCAACTTGATCCATCCAGAGGGCGTGCACAATTGCTACCATCCCGCCGGGGCGTAAGATTCGAGTAGCTTGTTCGATATAGCTGGAAATTTCCCGCACGTCGGCGTCAATCACCACCAGATCGTAGGCGGCGCCTGCCATCCGGGGGAGTACCTCTAGGGCGTGACCATTAATCAGACGGCTACGATTCGACCGGTGGGCAGCGGATCGAAAAGCACTACGGGCAGCCGCCTGGAACTCTGATTCCGAGTCGATAGTGGTCAGCACCCCATTTTCGGACATTCCCTCCAGCAAGTAGAGACCCGAAACTCCCGCCCCGGTGCCGATCTCAAAAATTGCTTTCGCCCCGCAAGCGGCAGAGAGCATCCGCAAGGCTGCTCCGGTAGCGGGAGAAACCGGGCTAGCCCCCAGTTCGACGGCTAGGGCGCGCGCTGCCGCCGTGTTTTCGTCCTCAACTACCTGGGATTCGGTCCAATCCCAACTTAAAGCCTTGTTGTTATTCATAACGACTTCCTTGCTAACGGATTTACGTTTTCTCCAGTTTATGAAACCTGCCGGGCAGCTTACAGCGGTTTGACCCCCAGGTTACGTCCCGCCAGGGAGCGGGTGCGTTTTGTAAGCGCCTGCGCCACCTCGTTAATAGCTTGCGAGGACGGAGAATCTGGATGCATCGCCACTACCGGAGTTCCCTGGTCAGCGCCCTCTCGCAAGGCAATATCTAGCGGTACTTGCGCTAAAACCGGAACCTGATAGCCCAGTTGCGCGCTAAGCCGTCCCGCTACCATTTCCCCGCCGCCGCTGCCAAACAGGTGCAACTTGCTGCCATCCGGCTGGGGCAGATAAGACATATTTTCGATTACTCCGATTACCCGCTGATCGGTTTGCGCCCCGATAACTCCGGCGCGCTCAGCAACTTCTGCCGCCGCTACCTGCGGAGTGGTCACCACCAATATCTCTGACCTGGGCAGCAGCTGGGAAATAGAGATTGCCACGTCACCGGTTCCTGGAGGTAGATCCAGCAGTAAAACATCCAGGTCACCCCAGTAAACATCGGCTAAGAATTGTTGCAAAGCACGGTGCAGCATCGGACCGCGCCACACTACCGGCTGCCCATCCGGCACAAACATTCCGATAGAGATAACTTTCACCCCACCAGCCACCGGGGGAACAATCATGCCATCAATAACTGTGGGTTCTTCCGCCACCCCCAGCATCCTAGGAATTGAGAAACCGTAAATATCGGCGTCTAACACCCCAACTTTAAGACCTTGCGCTGCCAAAGCCAGCGCCAAGTTGGCGGTCATTGAAGACTTACCAACCCCGCCTTTACCAGACGTAATCGCATAGACGCGGGTCAAAGAATCTGGCTGGGCAAAAGGAATAATATTTTGGGGACCGGAAAGTTTTTCTTTCAAGGCAGCCCTTTGAGCTTCATCCATCACGCCCATTTCTACGGTTACTGCCGTCACTCCGGGAACTTTGGCTACTTCTTCACGAACATCTTTTTCAATGGTGGCCTGTAGGGGGCAGCCGGCGATGGTTAAGTCAACCTTGACGGTAACCGCGCCTTCCTCACCAATAGAAACTTCCCGTACCATATCCAGGTCGGTGATTGACCGTCCCAGTTCCGGATCTATTACCCGCGAGAGTGCCTGCCTGATTGTCTCTTCATTTAACTGACTCATGCCTTCCATCCTATAGGGTGAGCGTCTCGACCTCACTTTCCGATAGGAACCTTAAGGAGGTAAAAACCGGGTTTTTAGCTAATGCTTACTTTAGAAATTAGAAATCGAGGAAGAATTATTGTCCCCAAGTTTATATTTTCCCTGTTCAGGATGGTGTTTATTTTCCTCTAAATCTCTGCGAGCCTTTTGGTATTCCTCTGCGCGAAGCTCATCTAAGAGGTCGCGGAGTTCGCCCCGAACGAAGTCCCGGGTAGCTACCTCAGACATTGACAGACGTAAAGAGGCAATCTCGCGGGTGAGATATTCGATTTCGGCATGATTCTTTGCGGCTCGGCGCCGGTCTTGTTCCGCGGAAACCCGGTCGCGGTCATCTTGCCGGTTCTGCGCCAACAAAATCAGGGGAGAAGCATAAGAAGCCTGCAAAGATAGCATTAAAGTTAGGGCGGTGAAACCAAGAGCAGAGCTGTCAAAACGCCAAGCCTCGGGAGCCCAAGAGTTCCAGCCCAACCAAATAATCACGAATACCGTCAGGTAAACCAAGAATTGGGGGGTTCCCTGGAAACGGGCAAAAGATTCTGAAACCCGCCCCACGCCCTCGGATTGTAAATTTATGCGCGGAAGCCGAAAACGACGTTTTCTTTCACGGGGAGTATCAAGCCTGTCCGCCATCTTCGCTCCTTTCCCTTTCCATTGCTAAATCGGTTTCATCCTCGTCAGCATCGCGCCAATCTGCAGGTAGAAGATGATCGAGGACGTCATCAACCGAGACTGCACCCAGTAGATGTCGATTCTTATCAACTACCGGTACTGCGGTTAAATTATAGGTAGCCAGCAGCCTGGTTACCGTGCCGATACCGGCAGTAGGATCCACTCCCTTTAGATCATCGTCCAGGATCTGCCCCAGCAGGGTTTGGGGAGGTTCCCGTAGTGCCTTTTGAATATGAACTGCTCCCAAGAAACGCCCCGTGGGAGTTTCGGTTGGCGGGCGGGTAACACACACCATCGCGGCCAGAGCCGGAGGAATATCTTGCCGCCGCACATGGGCTAGCAGGGTGGCAACGTCAGCATCTGGAGGCAAAATCACCGGGGTGGTGGTCATTAAACCACCGGCGGTACGTTCCCCGTACACCATCAAACGGCGCACATCCGCCGCTTCTTCCGGTTCCATTTCCGCTAACAAAATCTGTGCCTGTTTTTCGGGCAGCTCTTTTACCAAGTCGGTAGCGTCGTCGGGTTGCATAACATCTAACACATCGGCCGCGCGGGCGATATCTAGAGAAGTAAGGATGGCAACTCGATCTTCTTGACCGAGTTCTTCCAACACATCCGCTAGGCGTTCATCTCCCAGTTGTGCAGCAACTTCTAGGCGGCGTTCTTCCGGCAGATCAGCCAGCACATCTGCCACATCGGCAGCTTTCGCACCCTCTAACTGAGCCAGTAGGGTAGTTGCCTCTTGCGGGAGTACTGATTTACGCAAATGCGTTACCTCTGCCGGATCAATCAGCATAGTTTCCCCGCGGCTAAGAGCTAGCGCGGAAGTTACCCGCTGTACATAGAGTTTGGTGATATACCAGTCGCGGCGGTCATCCTGCTCCATGCACATATCCTGGATTTTTACGTCCCCAGAACCATCCCGCATGGATAGCACCCGATCCATGAGTTCGCCCATCACCATGGTTTCCGCTACTCGCTGCTGGAACTGGCGGATATTAACCAATCCGGTGGTGATTACTTGTCCCGGCTGGATAGCCACAATTCGAGTTACCGGCACAAACACCCGCCGGTGTCCGGCAACTTCCACCACCAAACCCACTACCGTTGGCAACCCGGTAAAACGTAAAACAATTATTACGTCGGTTACCTGACCGATCTCGTCTCCTACCGGGTCAAATACTCGAGTTCCCGCCAGTTTTCCAATGAAAACGCGGGAACCGACGGGTTTGATTGAGTGCTTGGCGTGCTCCATGTCTCTAACTCTACTTGAAGATTGTGGAAGGTAAGAGGTTAGCTGTCTTATTATGCTCCGCTATTGCTGAAACTGTTTCTTGTCCGGGGAATCAAGATCACCAGCCAGATTCGCCGGAGGTAAAATCTGCAAGGTTTACGGCAAATAGTTTTGCATTGCCAGACCGTAACATACACACTTAAGATATGGCTTTATTCCAAAATCATCCGGAGACCACCCTGCCCAGCGGGCGGGATTTAGCGACCTTTCCTTCTAAAGAAAGCGCTGAAGAAGCCATTAACTACTTACATTCTAAAGATTTCCCAGTGGCGCAACTGCTGGTACAAGAGCGCGGATTGACTCGCATAAATCAAGTAGTTGGGGTAGTCACCTGGCCTAAAGCCCTGCTGGCTGGTTTTACCCGCGGTCTAATGATGGGAATTTTTTTGGCTTTACTTTTCGTACTTTGGAAACCCGCCTGGGCAGTTTTTGCTCCTCTAATAATCGGCGCCTTTGCTATTTTTCGAGCTATTGAACGCCTTGTTGCTTGGACGATTCGCTCTTCCTCCTCCGGTTATCCCATTGCTTTTTCTTCTTCCTTAACCGCTGAAAAACACGTACTTATGGTCAGAGAGGATTACTACACTGCTCGGCGCCTGCTCTTGGACAATCCCCGTTTTCAAGCGGCAGTAGTAGAACAGGATGCCCCTAGCAGCGTCACTGCCGGTCCCACCGAGTTTGGTTCGGGTGCTGACGAACAGCCACGCTACGGGGTGCGGCTAAGCCCGGATGCTCGCCGCCAATTACGCTCCCAACAGGAACAATTAAAAGATCAAGTGCCTGCGGCTGCGATGCCGACCTGTGCCGAGCCGTCCCCGAAAACCTTAGAAAGCAAGCAGAAAAACACTGCTGGGCGGGAAGAAAACGAGGAAGTACCGAAGGAAACGCCTCTAGACAGTGACCAAAATGACGCCCGTTAGCACTGGTAGCGAGGGCAGGGGTATATTTAAGGAAGTTCCGGCGCGGCGACCCTAATCCCGCCGGTTTTTTCATGCTCGAGTTAATACTTGGAACGGTTATAAGGAGGAGCGCATGAAGATTCGCCAGGATTTGCGAAATGTGGCGATCGTTGCTCACGTAGACCACGGGAAAACTACCCTAGTGGACAAAATGCTCTGGGAATCGGGAGCCTTCGGCGATCATGCCAGCGTAGAAAAAACCGGCGAACGGGTGATGGATTCAGGCGACTTGGAACGGGAAAAAGGCATCACCATCCTGGCGAAAAACACCGCGGTTCATTATGCGGGGAAAGCTGCCCAAAATGTGGGGGTCAGCGAAGGGATCACCATTAACGTGATTGATACTCCCGGACACGCTGATTTCGGTGGGGAAGTAGAACGTGCCCTCTCGATGGTGGATGGGGTAGTGCTGCTGGTGGATGCCGCCGAAGGGCCGCTGCCGCAAACCCGCTTTGTATTGCGTAAAGCGCTGGCTGCCCGCCTTCCGGTAATCGTGGTGATAAATAAGGTTGACCGCCCAGATTCGCGGATTGAAGAAGTAGAAGCCGAAACTGTTGACCTGTTGCTGGCTCTAGCACAAGACTTGGTTGATGAAGGCGAAGAAGTAGATTTAGATTCTTTGCTCGATGTTCCGGTGCTTTATTGCTCGGCAAAAGCTGGCTGCTGTTCCTGGGAAAAACCGGCTCGCGGGAAACTACCCGGCAGCGACCTCCACGACCTGTTCGACGCGATTATTAACCGGATTCCTGGGCCTGAATATGACCCGGATGCTCCCTTGGCAGCCCATGTAACCAACCTGGATTCTTCGCCTTTCCTCGGGCGCCTGGCTTTATTGCGGATCCACAACGGGACTTTGCGGCATGGTGAACACGTAGGTTGGGCGCGTCATGACGGCTCGATTACTGACGTAAAGCTCACCGAGCTGCTGGCTACTTTCGGATTGGAACGTAAAAGTGTAGAGGAAGCCCACGCCGGCGATATCGTGGCGGTAGCCGGCATCCCCGAAATTACTATTGGGGAATCTCTGGTGGATCTGGAAGACCCCCGCCCGCTGCCGCTGATTAAGGTAGATGATCCCGCTATCTCCATGACTATCGGTACCAACACTTCTCCGCTGGCAGGCAGGGTAAAGGGACATAAACTTACGGCTCGCCAAGTTAAAGACCGCCTCGATCGGGAACTAATCGGGAACGTGTCCTTGAAAGTACTGCCGACTGAACGCCCTGACGCCTGGGAGGTACAGGGGCGCGGGGAACTGGCCTTGGCGATTTTGATTGAGCAAATGCGCCGGGAAGGTTTCGAACTAACCGCCGGAAAACCCCAGGTAGTCACCAAAGAGATTGACGGGAAAAGATACGAGCCGATGGAACAAATGACCATCGATGTACCCGAAGATTACCTGGGTAAAGTAACCGAGTTAATGGCCGCGCGCAAAGGCAAATTGCAGACTATGTCTAATCATGGCACGGGCTGGGTGCGCCTGATTTTCCGGGTGCCGGCTCGCGGTCTGATTTCCTTCCGTTCCAAGTTTCTAACCGAAACTCGCGGATCGGGGATTGCCTCTTCTATTGCCGATGGATACGCCCCCTGGCAAGGCACGATTACCCGCCGCCAAAGCGGGTCCCTAGTATCGGATCGCGCCGGAAAATCTACGCCCTACGCGATGATTCAGTTGCAAGAGCGAGGCAGTTTCATTATTCAACCCGGTAGCGAAGTCTATGAGGGGCAAGTGGTAGCAGAAAATCCGCGGGGGGAAGATATGGACGTCAATATCACCCGGGAAAAGAAGCAAACCAATATGCGTTCTTCCACTGCCGATGCTTTTGAGGGGTTAGTTCCTCCCCGGGTACTTACTTTGGAAGAATCGCTAGAGTTTGCTGCCGAGGACGAATGTGTGGAAGTTACCCCGGAAGAGATCCGGATCCGCAAAGTGGTATTAAGTGCGCAAGACCGTTTCAAAATTGCGTCTCGCCGCCGTCGTCAAGAACGCGGCGAATAGCTGATTTATTGAGGAATCTGGGCGGCTAGATTTTTGGCGGGGGAGGAACTCTTTTCCCAGTCACCATCTTTTCTGCTGGGACTGTCACTGGGCCTTTGCGGGTCAAAATAGTGACGCTATCTGGGCTTACGTCTTGGACTTCTCCCAAAGCGTCGTAGAGACCATCGGCTTCTCTGCGGCGCAGCACTACCCGTTCGCCTACTTTCCAAGACAGCCAAGGAAGGCGCGGCGGCGGTTTCTGATTGCCCACAAACTTCATAGTGAGATACTAGCAATATCGGAACCTAAGGAGAATCTATGACTTACGTGATTGCTCAGCCCTGTGTAGATGTTAAGGATCGCGCCTGCGTCGACGAATGCCCTGTCGATTGCATCTATGAGGGCAAACGCTCGCTCTATATTCACCCCGAAGAATGCGTGGACTGTGGGGCCTGCGAACCGGTCTGCCCCACGGAGGCCATCTTTTACGAGGATGACCTGCCGGAAGAATGGGCTGACTACTATCGCGCCAACGTGGACTTTTTTGAACTTAAAGGTTTGGGTTCGCCCGGAGGCGCCTCCAGTGTTGGCCCCACCGGCTATGACGATCCTATGATTGAAAAGCTGCCTCCCCGCGAAGAATAGCTTTTAGTGCCTCCTATTTCCGCTTTATCTGGCGGAAGTAACGCTTTTAGGTGGTGACGGTGCCTTAGGCTGGGAACATGAAAAACACCGACCTTCCACGCCCCCTGAATCTGCCGGTTTTCCCTTGGGACTTACTTGACCCTTATCGGAAAAAAGCGGCAGCTGTCCCAGGGGGAGCTATAGATTTATCTATCGGCACCCCGATTGACGACTGCCCAGATATTGCGCAATCCGCTTTACAGGCGGCAGCAAACACTCCCGGTTATCCTGCAGTTATCGGCAATTCCCAGCTGCGTCAGGCAATGGTCAGCTGGGCGCGCGGGCGGGGAATTACCTGTTTAAGTGAAGACGCTTGCCTGCCAACTGTGGGCTCTAAAGAACTGGTAGCGAATCTGGGGTGGCAGCTGGGAATAGGTGCTGGCGACAAAGTTCTGTTCCCCGAAATTGCTTACCCGACCTACGATATTTGTGCTCGACTTGCAGGTGCTCAGGGGATTCCGGTCTCTAACGACATCTCTACTTGGCCACGCGATAGTGCATTGGTCTGGATAAACACCCCCGCTAACCCCACTGGCTGGGTGGCATCTAAGCAATGGCTGCGAGACGTGGTTTCTTGGGCGCGGGAAGTAGGTGCCGTGGTAGCCAGCGACGAATGCTACGCCGAGCTCACCTACGAGGGCGCAGGCCCTGCCCCCTCGTTGCTGCAAGCAGACGTGTGCGGGGGGAGCAGTGAAAATCTGCTGCTGGTGTATTCGGTTTCCAAAGAATCTAATTTGGCGGGCTACCGTGCGGCCTTCGTAGCTGGAGATCCGCAACTAATTTCCGCGCTGGTAGCAGTGCGCAAACATTGTGGGCAAATGATGCCGGCTCCGGTGCAATCAGCTTTAACCCAGGTGCTTTTAGACCGCTCCCACGTTGGCGAACAGGTAGCGCGTTATGCGTGGCGACGAAAAGTTCTGGCGGCAGCATTGGAAAATGCGGGGCTTAACATTGCTAAAGAATGTCAAGCTGGTCTTTACCTTTGGGTTTTTGACCCCAAAGACCAAAGTGATAAAGAAAAAATGGGATTTGATAGCGGAGCGGATTGGCGTTTACTGGACAGGTTTGCACAGGTAGGAATGATAGTAGCTCCGGAGAGTTTCTATAATTCTAGCCCTGGTTCACATGTGCGAGTGGCGCTCTGCGTAAGTAATCAAGAAATAGAAAAAGCTGCAAAGCGTTTAGCAACATTTGCCTAAGAATGGTGAAGTCTTTAAGAAACTGTTATAGTCTTAAGGGTAATAAGTCCTACATAAAAACATGGGATGGCACTAAGTCACCCCCTTTTTCGGGAAGGTTGTCGAAATGGTTGAAGATTTTCAAAATACCTCAGAACCAGATAGTTTCGGCCGCCAACCGGGTGTACTGCAAGTTGACGGTAAAACTATTGAATTTCCGCCAGTGCAAGCAACCTGCGGTGACCAAGGTATTGACGTGTCTAAACTCCGTAATCAAACCGGACTGGTGGCGCTAGATCCGGGTTTTTCCACCACTGCTTCGTGTACTTCTAAAGTAACCTTCATTGATGGTGGTAAGGGGATTTTACGTTATCGCGGTTACCCGATTGATCAGTTGGCCAACCACTCTAGTTTCCTAGAAGTTGCTTATTTGCTGATCAGGGGAGAGTTACCTACGCCTTCCCAATTAGATGAGTTCGTACGGCGGGTAAAACGGCAACGCCTACTGCATGAAGACTTCCGGGCATTCTTTACCGCCTTCCCCTCCAATGGTCACCCCATGGCGATTTTGCAAGGTGGCATCGCCGGGATGGCAACCTATTACGAGGAAACTTTCGCCGATGTGCATGACCCGGAGTTGCAAGATATTCAGGCGGTGCAGCTGCTGGCAAAAGTGCCGACCATGATTTCCTATATTGCTAAACGGGCTGCCGGTCTGCCGCTGCTTTACCCAGATAACGAACGCTCCTATGTAGAGGACTTTATCCGTTTGACCTTCGGTTTACCTTACCAGTCCTACGATATCGATCCCGCAATCGTGCGTGCCCTGGAAGTGCTCTTCATTTTGCATGCTGATCACGAGCAAAATTGCTCCACTTCCACGGTGCGTTTGGTGGGTTCCTCAAACGCCAATATGTACGCCTCGATTGCCGCCGGGGTAGGGGCACTATCGGGGCCGCTGCATGGCGGCGCCAATGAGGCCGTGCTGCGGATGCTGATCAACATTCGGGACACCAATATGTCGATTCAAGACTTCGTAGCGAAAGTTAAAAATAAAGAAAAGGGCGTGAAGCTGATGGGCTTCGGTCACCGCGTGTACAAGAACTATGACCCGCGTGCCGCGATTGTGCGGGAACAGGCGCACAATGTCCTCGCCCGTATGGGCAAGAACAACGATTTGTTTGATCTAGCTATGGAACTAGAGCAGGTAGCGTTATCTGATGATTACTTCATTGAACGCAAACTCTACCCGAACGTGGACTTTTACACTGGTCTAATCTATTCGGCGATGGGTTTCCCCACCAAAATGTTCACCCCGCTATTTGCGCTCGGGCGCCTGCCCGGCTGGATTTCTCAATACATCGAAATGCTTCATGACCCCATGACCCGTATCGGGCGTCCCCGTCAGGTGTATCAGGGAGCTCCCCAGCGTGACTACGTTCCGCTGCGGATGCGGGAAGCAAAATAGTTATCCCTACTAGCTAGGATGCGGGTGAGGTCGCTTGGCGGCCTCACCCGTTTTCTTTCTTCGCAATATGCTAGGTTATGGACAGATGTTTTCCACTAAAAGAGGGGAAGAATGCAGCATACTCAGGAAGGTTTAACTGCAGGTGAACTTGCTTTTAACATCGATCCACTTTCTCCGCCTCCGGCGATGCGCTCCGGGCGCCTTCCGCGTGTTTCCAGTGCCGGGATTATTTTATTTTCACTGCTAGGATTGGCGGCATCCTGGCAGTTATGGCGTACAGAGATGATTCACCGCGCCCAGCCGGGACGCGGCTTAGGGTGCTCTCTAAACGACGTAGTGGATTGTCGCGGAGCCATGGAATCTGCAGCCGGTCACCTGCTTTTCGGGATCCCGAACTCAGTTTTTGGGATGATAGCCTTCGCAGCGCTGGTAGCGGCAGGAATCTATCTACTAGCCGGGGGGAGACTTCCTAAATGGGGACTTTTGCTCTTCGCTATCGGAACCACCATCGGTTTGGGAACAATAATTTTCTTCCTAATAGTCTCGGTATTCCAGCTGCATTCCCTGTGTCCCTACTGCTTCTTAACCTGGGTGGCCACGATTTTCTTAGCCTGGCTCTCTTATGCTCTTTGGGTGCGGGCAGCTGCTAGCCCTGTCAGCCCGTTAAGGGGGATGCGGCGCGTGCTGGTGGGCTATTGGTGGCTGGGCGCCGTTTTGAACGTAGCAGTCATTGTAGCGGTACTATTTACCGTTTTCGGGTTGGAGATTTTTCGCCTTTAACTTAGGGGGTACGTTATGAACCGGAAATCGCTAGGTGGTCAGGCAGACTCTGAGGGAACTACCTCTCGGGTAGTGCAAGATTATTTAAAGCATCTTTTAGGAGCTACCGAGTGGGGAGGAAGTACCCTTTCGGTATCAGGGCTAGCCCAAAGAATGGGGGTAGCGGTCTCCACTGCCTCTGAAAATGTGCGGCGTCTAGACAAGTTAGGGCTGATCACCCATGTTCCCTACCGGGGCATTACTCTGACTGCTAAGGGTAAACAGTTAGCTTTGAAGATGGTGCGCAAGCATCGCATCCTCGAGACTTATCTGCATCAAAAGTTGGGGTACCCCTGGGATCAAGTCCATGCCGAGGCCGATGTTCTAGAACACGCGGCCTCCGATAAGTTAATTGCGGCTATGGATCAAGCGCTGGGAGCTCCAAAGGTGGATCCCCATGGGGATCCGATACCCACCGCGGATGGTTACCTCCCGAAAGTTTCCACCTTGCCGCTAGCTAAGGCTCCGATAAACACCCTCGCCACGGTGGCACGAATAAAAGACTCCAATGCCCAGCTGCTGCGATTCTTGGAATCAGTAGCGATCGTTCCTGGCTGCGCCCTGGTTCCTATAGAGAAAATCCCAGAAGCCGGAATTATGCGGATAGAGGTAGACGGGCAGGAAGTTACCCTAGGTAAACCGGCAGTTGCCGCAATCTGGGTAACTGCTTAACGCCGGTAGATTCTACCTGCTGATTAAGCCCATTCTGAGCAGCTAGTTGCCGGTGATTTTTAGGGTAGACCCCTGCCCCTTACTGGCAATCACTTCAATCTGGTCAGAGATTTCGCCGCGCAGTGAAGCTACGTGGCTAATTAACCCTACGGTTCTACCTGAAGCGGAGGTTTTCTTCAAAGCCTGCATAACCTCCGCCCGTTTGGTGTCATCAAGAGTGCCAAAGCCCTCATCAATAAACATAGAAGAGATCTCGACTCCGCCCGCCTCAGCGGTTACCACTTCCGATAATCCCAAAGCTAATGACAAAGAACAATAAAATAGTTCCCCGCCAGAAAGCGCAGAAATTTCCCGGGTCTTATCGGAAAAATTATCGGTGACGGCTAGAGATAAAGCCTGGTTACGACGGCGGGAAGACTCGGTATCGGTGCGAGAAAGCTGGTAGCGCCCTCCGGAAATACCCGTTAAATAAGGATTGGCGGCGTTTAGCACTTCTTCGAAGCGATCAAGCAACACCCAGGTAGCCAGGGGCGCTCTTAGGGCGGACCCTTCTTCGCCTTTCGCCAAATTAGCGAATGTAATCAGCATGGAGGTGTCCCGGATGGACTCCAAATACCGGGCGGTCTCTGCCTGCAGGTCACTTACGGTCATCTCCACGGTTTTTAGCTGTTCTTTAACCTTGGCTAGTTCCCCTTGCTTCTTTTGGAAAATCTCTGCTTCCCCGCTCGCCTTGGTCTCTAAAGCTTCTAAATCCGGGAGCACAAAGTCTGCTTTTTTAACTTTCTGAATCCGGTCGGACTTTAGCTTTACCTGGTTGGCTTTAAACGCATCCTCCCAGGTTTGTACCTCGCGCTTTAGTTCTTGGTATTTCTCCTCTTCCAAGAGGGCGGTCTCTACTGCCGAGGCATCGGGGAACTGTTGTTCCCGTAGGGACTGCTCTAAACGGGTTTGCGCTTGCGCCAAGTTGTTCAAGGCATCCTTGGTTTCTCGCAGCGTTTTTATCAAAGAAGAAAGTTTTTCTTGCTCCCGTTTGAGGGTTTGTTGGCGAGTCACCAGGTCGCTAGATTCTCCCGAAGCAGCGATCGCCGCTTTTATCTCCCGGATCTGCTCCAGCGCAGTGGAGGCCTTATTTTTTTCAAGTTTCGCAGCATTAGCCGACTTTTGGATCGCGTCTCGATACTTTTGGGCCTGTTTTTCTAACTCTGCTAGCCGCTTTCGTAGTTTCTTTAATTTTTCAGCTTGTTCCTGCAAGTAGGCAACGCGGTGGTCAATGACCTGCGCATTCCCCGGAAACTTTCCCCGTAGCTGCTTGATTTCAGTGCGCAACCGATTCCGCTCATTTTTTAACTGTTCGTGTTTCTCTCTTAAAGTCGTCTTTGTGCTGGTGAACTCCTCTCTGAGCTCTGTTAACTTGCTGAGAGAACGCTTCCCGCTGGCAGTGCCATGAGCCGGATGGGGATGGGTCGGCGATCCACAAACTGGGCAGGGTTCCTCCGCTTGTAGGCGGTCAGCTAAAAGAATCGAAGAGTCCACGAAAAACTCGCGCTCGTATGCGGCGGCGGCTGCCTGCGCCTTCATCACCTTTTTCTCTAAGGCCGGAAGTTTACTTGCCTCATCCTGAAATCGCTGGAAATCCTGCAAGAAATGTTGGCGTTCCCCCTCATACTGACGTAACTTGAGTTGTTCTTGTCGAGCCGGCTCAAAACGGAGTTGCTCTTTTTCTAGGCGTGACTGCTGCCGTAGCAGCGACCTAAGATTCGGCAGTAACTGTGTAAACTCTTTTGCGGCTTGGGCAGCAGCTTTGGAATGTTCGACATACCCCTGGCGGGCTTTTTTGGCCTCATTTTCCAGGCTCTCTAGTTTTTTCTGCCGCTCGATTAGAGGAGCCAGTGCCCCCAGGTCGTTATCGTTTTTCCTCTGTTGCCCGGTTATCTTTTCTTCTAGATCAGCTAACCCGGCGGCATCGGTTGGCGGCTGGCAAGTACTAAAAGGCACGGGAGCAGCTTGTAGATTTTTTGTCAGCCGCTCCTGGGTTTTAACCAAGTTTTCCTGGTACTGCTGTTTTGCTTTTATTTCCGTATGCACTCGGGTAGCGCGTTCATGAAGCGCTATTTTTTCGCGATAGCTTTTAACCTGATCCTGGCGTTCTCGAAGTTGTTTTTCTGCTTCTAACAGGCGAGTTAGTTCCTGGAAGTCTTGGGTTAAAGTCTTCGCCTTTTCCTTATTTTCCAAGGCGGCTTGATATTTTTTTCGAGCCGCGTCTACTTGCTGAGTATGTTCTGCTATCCACTCGCTAGAGTGCGCGGAAGGCAACAGATAGTAGGGTTCCCAAGATTTGATCAAATCTTCATCTAAAACTTCTGGTAAGGAGGCTTGGGTATCGCGTAAAGTTTCTAACTCGCTGCGGGAACTAGCAACCGACTTCGCCAAGTTACTCCAGTTTTCAGTAAACAGCTTAAGCTGGCTGGATATCGTGCGCGACTCTGTTTTGGCGCTAGTTTGTGCTTGGCGGGCGCGCTCGATGAATTCGTTTTGCATCCGCTCAAAAATCTGGGTGCCAAAAATCTGTTGCAAAATCTCTTGCCGTTCATCCGAGGACGCCCGCAGGAAACGAGAAAATGCCCCTTGCGGCAAAATCACGGTTTGTAAGAACTGCGACTTCGTCAACGGGAGGATTCTGAAAACTAACTCCTCATTGACGGTTCTAGGTTGGGAGGCAATCGCGTCCCCGGGATCTGCATCTTCGCTGCTAAGCCGCCAGAGAGAAGCTTCCGCCGCCTGGGAAGTGGTACCGGAACCGCGACGTTTGGGGCGGTCATATTTTGGGGTGCGCCAGACTCGATAAAGTTGTCCCCGCGCCTCAAAATCTAGTTGCACCCAGCTAACTTGATCATCACCGGCATAGTCGGAGCGAAGACGGCTTTTCGAAGCGTTAGATTCCAAGGCCACGTCATTATAGAGGGCGAAAACAATCGCATCCAGAATCGTAGATTTCCCGGAACCAGTGGGGCCATGAATCAAAAACACCCCGGAGCCGGTACCGAGTTTGGTGAAATCAATAGTTTCTTTGCCCCCAAAAGACCCCACGGCCTCGAAGCTAAGTTTTAAAATCCGCATTTAGCTCTCCTCGCGTACCTGCTCGTAAACCTGCTCTACCAGCTGGTTTTCCTCTTCGTTTAGCTCCTTGCCTAGGCGGGCTTGGCAAAAGAAATCTTTGGCAAGTGCCTGAGGACGGAAGCGATTGGTTCGCAGCGCCTGGCGTTGATCTTCCAAGTTGGGGGAAGTGACTTCCTGTATTATCGCTAAAGCTTTCGGGAAACGCTGCTTTAACTTAGTGACCATGAAATTGGGGCGGTCAGAATCGGTGACCGTAATTTCCAACCAATAGCCAGTGAACTCTTCATAGCGGGGGCTTGTCATCAGGGTTTCAAAAGAATCTTTGATGCGTCCTACCGGTCGGAACACCGGGGTGGGAACTAATTGGGGATCCATATCCGGGGCGGCAGTATCTAACAGCACCAGAGATTTGGGGGTGTGGCATTCCGAAAAAGAGAAAGTTATCGGGGAGCCGCTATAGCGTCCCGCAGACCGGACGGTATGCAGTTTTTGTGGCACGTGCAAATGTCCCAAGGCCAAATAATCTGGAGCTGGCAAGTCGAGGAAAGCGCCCGAGTCAGTTTCTCCGTAACGTTCAAAAACCTGGAGGGGAACGGATTGCACGGTACCGACGGTGATATCCCGTTCGCTATCACTGGCCGCGCCGCCTACGGCGAAAGCGTGTGCCATGATGATAGTGCGGTCAGCTGCAGGTAGCAGTTGCTGGGCTTTGCCGAGGCGGCGCATGGCCGCCGCTACTACTGCTTCATGAGAACGTGGCAGGCGAGGAAGGGGATCTTCACCCGGATTATCCGCTGTTGATTCTGGATTTTCTGCAGGTAGCGGCCCGTCATAAAGACTGGTGCGCACCATATCGGGATTGAGATAGGGCAGTCCCCAAATCCGCGCGGTTTCACCTGCCGTGGAGATTTCTACCGGGTGAGTAATATCAGCCAAGGTGGTACGTAAATATAGGTTCCCGCGCACATAGGGAGCTAAAAACCCCAATCTTTCGGCAGAATCATGGTTGCCGGGGGTTAAAATCACTGCGGTTAACTGCGTTAGTTCCGCCAGTGCCTGAGAAACAATTTCTAAAGATTCCAGCGAGGGAATGGCGCGATCGAAAACATCTCCCGACACCATTACTGCCTGGACTTTTTCCTCACGAACCAGCTGAGTGAGAAAAGAAAAAAACTGACGATGAGCCGCAGATAAATCTTCGCCATAGAGGGTGCGTCCCACATGCCAATCAGAGGTGTGGATTAACTTCATACAATCTATTTTACTTATTTGCCGGCTAGGCACCGAGGCTTTCAGGTGCTGTATGTTTAAAGATAGCAATACTTCCAGGAGGCGAAGCTATGGCACAGGAGTCACTGTTTTTCCCGGGGCGACCAGCGTTGATTGTTCCGCTGACCGGCAGAAATCAGGTTGAACTGCGCGGGCAAATTTCTCGGATTCCGCGGGTAGCAGACCTAGTTGAGTGGCGGCTAGACCAGCTCCGCGACTACCATAATCCCGCCTATTTGCGGGAAATTGTGGGACAGGTGGCTCCCGCCATCAAATTGCCTTGGTTAGCTACCTGCCGCAGCACCGGGCAGGGCGGAGGCTCGCGAATGGTGCCCACCCATCAGCTGGAAACTATGAAGATGCTGGTGAAAGTAGGGGCTAGCGCCCTCGACATTGAGGACGATTTTACTTTGGCAACCCAGGCTTTGGATTATGCCCATGAACGGGGGGTTGTGAGCGTGCTTTCTCGTCACTACTTTGGGGCAGAGCAAGCCCAAAAAATGGATAGGGAAAACATCTATAACTGGCTAAATGCCGCCCATGAACGGGGGGCAAAAGTCGCCAAACTGGCGTTGACTATTAACGATGCTCCGCACCTATTAGAAGTATTTTCGGCAATGGAAAAATACTATAAAGAAACCGCTGGAAAACGCCTATTTATGGTGATCGGTATGGGAACTATCGGCACTGCGACCCGCTTGATTGGGGGAGCCTTCGGAAATTGCGCCACCTTCGCGGTGCTTCCGGGAGCAGATCCCAGCGCTCCCGGGCAAGTCAGTGCGGCTTTGCAAGCAGAAGTGTTATCCGCCCTCGGAAAGGAAGAATCATAAGATGCGAAACCTTGGTGAAGACCTGGGGCTGCTGCTAGAAATCGCCGATCAGGTAGATCGGTACACTTTGCAGCATTTTAGCCAGCGTGACTACCAGGTATATGAAAAAGCTGATCTGACCCCAGTATCTGATATTGATCGCGGTGCCGAACAGATGATTCGCCAGGCCTTAGCGGCTGCCCGCCCTGATGACCTGATTTATGGGGAAGAATATGGGGGCAACGCTGCCGAAGCTACCCATGCTCGCTGGATTATTGATCCCATCGATGGCACTAAAAATTTTGTGCGCGGGGTACCTGTCTGGGCAACCCTGATCGGTTTGGAACTGGCTGGAGAAATGGTGGCTTCGGTAGTGAGTGCTCCGGCTTTGGCACGGCGTTGGTGGGCAGGTCGCAGCTTAGGGTCGTGGCGTGCCTTTAATGGCGGGGAACCCCAAGCTAACCGGGTTTCTAAGATAAGCGAACTCAAAGATGCTTCCCTCAGCTACTCGTCTCTGAGCGGTTGGGAAGAACGCGGCAAATTGCCGGCCTTCTTGGAGCTGACCCGAAAAGTCTGGCGCACCCGCGCATACGGGGATTTTTATTCCTATATGTTGGTGGCCGAAGGGGTAGTGGACGCCGCGGCCGAACCGGAACTGGAAATCTACGATATGGCGGCATTGGTACCCATCGTTGAAGAAGCCGGGGGACGTTTTACCTCTTTGCAAGGTAAGTCTGGTTGCCAGGGCGGTAACGCCCTCGCCACTAACTCTCACCTACATCAGCGGATTTTGGCTCTGTTGGGAGGCAAGTAAACGCCGGAAGGATTCCACTCGCCGCTCCTGCGCGGGATCGGTTACCTCTAAGGAGCTCAAGTGGCATCCTGGTGAGGACGCTAAGTGGCGGCAAAGTTTCGGGCAGTCGGTGGCTACCTCCGCTAGATCCGGAAAAGCTGCCAGCAAATCTTCTTCCCCAATATGAGCCAGCCCGAAAGAACGGATACCGGGAGTATCAATCAACCAACCATCCTGGAAGGGGAGTGCCATTACCGAAGTGGAGGTGTGGCGACCGCGTCCGGTCACCTGGTTAACTTGACCAGTGGAGCGTTCCGCCTGCGGGATAAGCTCATTCATCAGTGAAGATTTACCTACACCTGAGTGGCCTACCAGTACGCTAACCCGCCCAGCCAAAAGCTGGGCTGCCTTCTCTATCCCTTCCCCGCTCTCTATGCTGGTTACCACGCTGGGAACCTGCAAGGGGCGGAAAAGTTCTAACAGCGGCTCCGGGGAGGTGAGATCGGATTTAGTAACCAGTAATAACGGCTCGATTCCAGCGCAATAGGCGGCAACCAAAAGGCGATCAATCATGCCCGGACGCGGCGGAGGATCAGCGCAAGCGGTAACAATTGCCATTTGATCAGCGTTTGCCACCATGGGTTTTTCTTTAGCTCCCGGACTGTCTTCCGCGGAGCGAGTGAGTTCTGTTTTGCGCGGTAAAACCTCCACGATCCGCGCTAGGGAACCGCTTTTACCGCTCAAATCTCCGGTGACGCGCACCTGATCGCCGACGATGATTCCGTGGCGCCCTAATGCCCGGGCTTTCACCCCCACTAGCTTGGTTTGCCCCATTTGTACGTGAATCCGACCGCGATCTACCGCAAAAACAAAAGCAGTGGGGCTAGCAGAGTAATCTACCTGCTTTTTTGAACGGCGCGGTTTAGAACGAGCAGGACGAACCCGTACTCGAGGATCGTCAGTTCCGATATCACGCCGCGCCATTAGCACCGGCCAACATAGCTTCCCAAGTCGCAGTAAAGTTCGGGAAGGTTTTACCCACGCACTCGATATCTGCTACCTGTAGCCCCGGAACCTGCAAACCAATTAGAGCAGCAAACATCGCCATCCGGTGGTCACCATAAGTTTTGACCAAAGCGGCGTGCAAAGGTGCCGGAGAAATTGCCAGGGAATTTTCCCGCGCATGAGCTTTTCCGCCCAAGCGGTTAATCTCGGTTTCCAGGGCGCTTAAACGGTCAGTTTCGTGTCCCCGCAAATGTCCGATACCGGTTAGTTTGGAAGGCTCTACCGCCAAAGCACACAGCGCCGCTAAGGTGGGAGTAAGCTCCCCGAGAGCCTCTAGGTCACTGCGGGTTCCCCCGATGACCCCCCGCCCTTGACAGACCAGGCTACCCTCCGGGGTGCGGTAGATACGCGCCCCCATAGGGGTTAGGAGTTGCCGCCAAGCATCCCCGGGTTGAAAAGTCTTTGCTGGCCAATGGGGGATACTAACTTGCCCCCCGCAAATCATGGCGGCGGCCAGGAAAGGTCCGGCATTGGTTAAGTCCGGTTCAATAATCCGCTCGCCCCCGCGCAACGAAGCAGGCTTACAGCGCCACAGATGCCGAATCTGGCGAGTGTTCCAATCTCCGGTTTCTCCACCCAAGTTCTCGATTTCTCCGCCACAGGCGTTTACTTCCGCGATAGTCATTTCCACATGGCGAATAGAGGGGAGTACCGAGTCCACCTCGATTTGCATTTCAAAAGGTAGTGCCGGGGAAACTAAAAGCAGCGCAGAGACGAATTGGGACGAGGCGGCAGCATTTATCTTCAGTTGTTTCAGCTGGTCACTGGGAGTAATTTGCCCGCTGATAGTAAAAGGTAAATGTCCTGGTTTTGGCATATCGCTAAACTGGGCTCCCAGCTGAGCAAGGGCGTCCTGTAGTCCTTGCATGGGACGCGCACTGGCAGCCTCGTCCCCTTGAAAACGTACTGGTTGACCACTCAGTAGTGCTACCGGCGCCAAAAAACGCATCACCGTACCTGCTAGACCACATTCGACCACCCCGGTTTGGGGGGTTAGCTTAGCTGGGGGAGTGACTAGGATTCCGCCGGATTGCTCGGTAACCTGGGCACCGAACTCTTTGATACCGGCAATCATCAAATCGGTGTCGCGGCAATGCAGCGGATTAGCGATGAAAGTGGGTTCTTTAGCCAGCAGGGCTAAAACTAGGGAGCGGGCAGTCAAAGATTTAGAGGGCGGCAGGGAGATTACCGCATTTAGAGGGCGGTTTCCAACGGGGGCATTCCAGATAGTCACAAGTTACTCCTGCCTGCGGGTAAAAATCTCGGAAGTTAGAGCCGCGTGGAGGGCGAGCCCTTGGGCGATTCTAAAAGCATCAATTTTATCTCGCTGCCAGCCGTTGACAATGGTGGCTGCGCCATTAGCTAGTACAAGGGCGCTAGTAGCCAGGGGAGAGCGACGGGTGGTTGCCATTCTCAGTGCCAGCAGGGTTACTGCTACTCCGCAGACTTTTGCCAGGGTTTTCACGTCACTTCTCGTTAAGGGAGGAAAACCGTTTTTCTCTATAACTTCCAGGTGATACTGGGCAAGCTGCGCGTGTTGATCGCTGTTACGCACCGCATCGATTCCCTCGATAATTAAAGGCGCGGCAATCAGCGCGCGCGAAAATGCATACCGGTTAGCCATATTTCTATTCTTACCCATTGCCGGGGTCTATTTCTAGCTTCCTAGGTTTTTCTTTCTCAAACTGGCGGAGCAAGAACTGGACTAGAATGGAAGGTAATGGAAACCGATACCTTAGCTGTGCAGCTTACCGATGCGCCCTCCCCTGACGGTAAAGGTAACTATGCCGGGGAAACGGCGAGGGAGAAGGAAAATCTTCCCGGCGCTGCCACAGATAGACAGGCAGAATCAGAGGAAAAATCTGCTTTGGCGGAGCGTTTTTCCGCCGAAGCCTTACCGCTACTAGATCAGCTTTATGCGGGGGCGTTGCGCCTTACTCGCAGACCTGCCGATGCCGAAGATTTGGTACAAGAAACCTATATGCAGGCTTTCCGTAAATTCAACCAGTACCAGCCAGGCACAAACCTTAAAGCCTGGATGTACCGGATAATGACGAATACTTTATTGAATCAGTACCGTTCGAAAAGTCGCCGACCGCAAGAGGACGGCTCCGGTGAAATCTCTGATCAGGCGCAGGTTGCACAGTCTTTGCATCATCAGGTGGGAATGCCCTCGGCGGAAACCATTGCCCTAGAGCGTGTGCCTAATGAAACTATCCAGGCGGCCTTTGATCAGCTTTCAGATGAAAACCGGACCGTGGTGTACTTAGCGGATGTGGAACAGTTCAGCTACAAGGAAATATCCCAGATTCTGGGGATTCCTCTGGGTACAGTGATGTCTAGGCTGCATCGCGGACGCAGTCAATTGCGAAAAGAATTAGCCGAGTATGCCCGGGAATACGGAATCGGGGTGGAACGATGAGCGAGCAACCATGTGGGCGTGATCCCTTCCGGCGTGCCGCGGAAGAATCCCGCGAACTTAGCGAAGAAGAGGCGCGTCACATCTCCTGTTGTCCCTGTTGCCAAAAACTATTAGAGGGCGAAGCCGCCGGTATCTCCTTGTCTTTGCGGCGTTGCCTGTGTCATGGAACCGTGGCGCCTTTGACCTTACGGACTCGGATAGTAGAGAGCCTAGCGGTCTATATGCAGTCAGATGGGATGCAAGTGTCGTATAGGGAAGAACGATTTCACGAAAATCTCTAGAAGACGACTTAGTTATTTTTGCCGAGGATGAAAAGTGTCTCCCCGACACTTAGCTATTGGGGTCCAGTTTCCAAAAACGTGGGATTATGTGTAAAACTAGGGACGTTGATTTTTTATTTGGGAAGGTGTTTTAGATGTCTAAACGTGGACGTAAACGCAAGAGTCGTCGTACCAGTGCCGCCAATCACGGTAAACGGCCTAACTGCTAAGCAAAAGTATTTAGCTACCGCTAAAAGCTAGCGGTAAAAACTTTTGGGGGCTTGGATGACTAGCAGTCATCCAAGCCCCCAAACAGTTTCTTGGCACTGAACTAAGCGAAAGCCTTTTCCATTAACTCGGCGTTTTCGGTCTTATGCAACTTTGAATTACCCGCTGCCGGAGAGGCCGCTTCCGGTCGGGAAGCTACCTGCACTGTCTTGCCAATAGCTCCCGGCAGATGCAAAGCCATGAATGGCCAGGCGCCCTGATTCTCCGGTTCATCTTGAACCCAGGTGAGGGGCAATTCGCCCCAGGTGTCCAGAACTTTCTTTAGTTCGTCTACCGGGAGCGGATACAGTTGCTCGAGGCGGACAATCGCGGTATCAAAACGTTCCCGCTTTGCCCGTTCTTTCACCAGGTCATAGTAAACGCGACCGGTACACAGTAGCACCCGCGAAGGCTGACTTACCCGCTCGTCGACCTCGCCAATCACCGGCTGGAACTGTCCAGAAATGAAATCCTCGACCGGGGAAGCTGCCGCTGCTAAACGCAATAATTGCTTCGGCTCGAACGCAATCAAAGGTTTGCGCGGACGCTTATAGGCTTGCGAACGTAACATGTGGAAGTTATTCGCTGGATTTGAGGGCTGGCATACCCACATATTTTCTTGGGCACACAGTTGCAGGTAACGCTCAATACGTGCCGAAGAATGGTCAGGACCTTGCCCCTCATAACCGTGAGGCAAGAGCATTACCACTCCCGAGCGTTCATTCCACTTTTGGAAAGAAGAGGAGACAAACTCGTCGGTAACTGCTTGTGCACAGTTTGCAAAGTCTCCGAACTGGGCTTCCCAAAGCACTAGGGTTTCCGGGGACTCTACCGAATAGCCATACTCGAAAGCTAGGGGAGCATATTCGGAAAGCGGAGAGTTATAGACCCTAAAAGTAGCCTGATCTTCGGTGAGGAAATTCAACGGCGTCCATTCGCGACCATTGCGGTAATCATGAATTACCGCGTGGCGGTGCGAGAAAGTACCCCGGCGGGAATCTTGCCCTCCCAGACGCACATTGGTTCCTTCCATCAGCAAAGAGCCGTAGGCCAACATCTCGCCCATGCCCCAGTCAATCTTGCCTTCCCGCGACATGACTTCCCGCTTTTGCAGTACCTTCATAATCTTGGGGTGAGGAGTGAACTTCTCTGGTACCCGCACCTGGGATTGACCGATTCGCTCTACCTCTTCACGAGTAATCGCTGAAGTCCAGCCAATCATCATCCCCTGCCCGGGTTGTTGCGAGGAGGGCATCACCCACCGCGTATCGCCCCCGGGATTAGTGGTGTCGTCATGTTCGGCGGCGTCGAATTCTTTCTTTTCCCGAGTTTCCTGGAAAATCTTATTCAGATCATCATGGTATTCCTGCAAGGCTTCTGCCGCTTTTTCTTCACTGAGGTCACCGCGCCCGATCAGGTTACGGGTATAGACCTCGCGCGTGGTAGGTAGGCGGTCGATTAAGGAGTAAAGCACCGGCTGGGTCATAGAGGGGTCATCGCCCTCATTATGTCCACGCCGGCGGTAGCAAACCATATCGATAATGACGTCTTTATGAAACTCTTGCCTAAAGTCGAAGGCCAGCTTCGCCACTTTCACCACGTCTTGCGGGAAATCCCCATTAACGTGGAAGATTGGAACCTGCAGCCCTTTTGCCAAGTCGGTGCAGTAGCGGGTAGAACGCCCCGAGGTAGGTCCGGTAGTAAACCCAATCTGGTTATTAACAATAATGTGTACGGTGCCGCCAGTACGGTAGCCGCGCAGTTGCGACATATTGAGGGTTTCCTGTACTACGCCCTCGCCGATAAAGGCGGCATCACCGTGAATCAGAATCGGCATTACTAGGCTTTCTGCCTCTTTACCCCCGCCTAAGCGATCCTGCTTAGCGCGGGTAATCCCTTCGGTTACTCCATTGGCGGCCTCCAGGTGGGAGGGGTTAGCGGTCAGCGATACTAGCACTCCCTCGCCCTCCGCGGCAGAATAAATACCCTCGGTACCCAGGTGATATTTGACATCGCCAGAGCCCTGGGTAGAGTTCGGATCCAGGTAGCCTTCAAACTCGGAGAAAATTTGCTCATAGGATTTACCCGCCACGTTCGAAAGCACATTCAAGCGTCCGCGGTGAGCCATCCCGATGGTAATATCTTTCAACCCGGCATGAGACGCGTTAAAGAGCATATTGTCCAGCAGTGGAATCAGAGATTCTGCGCCCTCTAGTGAGAAACGTTTTTGTCCCACATATTTGGTTTGCAGGAAGGTTTCGAAGGCCTCGGCATGGTTCAGCATACTGAGCACATGCATCTGTTCATCTTTCGAAAGTTTCTTCGCGGGTTTCTCAATCCGATTTTGCACCCAGCGGCGCTGTACCGGATCTTGAATATGCATATATTCAATCCCGACTGCCTGAGTATAGGTAGCCCGCAGGTGTTCTAGCAGGTCACGCAAGTTCATAGTGTCGCGGCCGGCAAAGCCACCGGTGGGGAAGACCCGGTCCAAATCCCATACGCTCAGTCCGTAAGATCCGATAGATAGATCCGGGTGACGACGTAGAATCTGCTGCAGGGGATCGGTATTAGCAGCCAGGTGTCCGCGGGAACGGTAGGCATGAATCAATTCCGCAATCCGGGCGGGTTTTCCTTTCTCGGTTACCTCGTCATAGTTAAAGTCACGTTCCCATTGATAGGGCTCGTGAGCAACGCCCAAAGTGGAGAATACCCGTTCATAGAACCCATCGTGACCAGCTAGTTTTTGCTCAACAATCCGCAAGAACTCCCCGGAGCCTGCGCCTTGAATCACGCGGTGATCATAGGTGGAAGTCATAGTCATAATCTGACCGACTCCCGCATTGGCTAGTTGCGAAGGAGAGGCACCAGCCCATTCGGCGGGGAAAGAGGTGGCGCCCACCCCAATAATTGCGCCCTGACCTGCCATTAGGCGAGGAACCGAATGTTTAGTGCCCAAAGTACCCGGGTTGGTCAAGGTGACGGTGCCACCGGCAAAATCAGCAGGTTTGAGGGCGCCGGCGCGCGCCCTCTTAACTAGATCCTCGTACGCGTCAATGAACTGCTTAAAGTTCAAAGTGTCAGCATTGTGAACCACCGGCACCATCAATGAGCGGGAACCATCTTCCTTGGGAAGGTCGATGGCCAGGCCGAACCCTACGTGCGCAAATTTGCGGATGCAGTCGCGGCCATCCTCGTCCTTTTCGAAGCGAACATTCATTGACGGCATTTCCACCAGCGCCTCGATAATGGCGTAGCCAATCAGGTGGGTGAAGGAAACCTTACCGCCGGTAGTGGCCGCCAAATGGGTGTTGATTACCTTGCGGTTTTCAATTAGCAATTTGGCGGGAATCTCACGGGCAGAGGTAGCGGTAGGAATCTTCAGCGATTCATCCATATTCTTAACTACTGCTTTGGCGACCCCACGTAACCGTTCCACCTGGTCTTCCTCCCCGCCAGGGCTGCCAGGTCCCAGGTCAAGGGCAGTTTGCCTGGCGACATAGGGGGAAGTCGGTTCCGAGGCTGCCACCGGGGGAGCCGGGGGTAAATCCGAGCGGGTAACATCCCGACCGCTAACTGCCGATCCCGTAGGGGTTACCTGGTGCGGTTCGGATTCTTCGGATTCCGGATCCTTTATTTGTGCATTGCGAGCCTCTAGAGCGGCGAAATATTCCCGCCAATCCTCGGGAACTGACAGAGGATCCTTGCAGTATTTGTCATAGAGTTCATCAATAATCTCCTGGTTGATTGGGCTTACCGACTGATCCATTTGATGTTCCGAATTAGGCATGGCGCTTCCTTTTCTGGATGGTGAGAAAGTATCCACTAAGATACTAAGCCTAATTAGTTCTAAAGTCCTAGCATTTCTCTTGATATTGAGAGAGTTTATTTAGGCTTTACCAACATTGGTAGATTGCTATTAAAATAAGTTACGTATTGCCTACTTGAAGAGGTGTTTGTTGTGCGGCCTAACCCCAACTATCGGGTAACGGTGGTGTAGTTGCCTGCGAGTATTTACTACCTGCTAATGGTGCTTTTGGGTGTATTACTCACTATCGGTACCGCCCTATTTGTGGCCGCTGAATTCTCGATGGTGGCTTTAGATCCCGCTCAGGTAGAGGGGCGAGCCAAGCGTAAGGAAAAAGGCGCCGCGGGAGTGTTGAAATCTCTCCAACATTTATCAACCCAGCTTTCAGGGGCGCAGGTGGGAATCACCCTCACCACCATCCTTTTGGGATACACCACCCAAAATGCGCTTACCTCCTTATTTGCTGAGCTGTTGCAGGATGTAAAACTAGCTGCCTCGCTGGCCACTGCTATAGCGGTGATAGTAGCGTTGGTGCTGGTTAACGCCTTCTCTATGGTATTCGGCGAGTTGTTCCCCAAGAATCTGGCGCTAGCTAAACCTTTCGAAGTGGCGCGGATGGTTACTCCCTTTCAGCGCGCGTTCACCGTAATATTCAAGCCGATAATCACGGTTTTGAACGGGCTTTCTAACCAGGTGGTGCGAGCCTTGGGGGTAGAGCCTTTAGAGCAGCTGTCTTCGGCGCGATCCGCCTCGGAACTGGCGGCTATGGTGCGTCACAGTGCCGAAGCCGGTACTTTGGATTTATCTACTGCCACAATTTTTACCCGTTCAGTGGGTCTAGGAAAACTTTGTGCCCGTGACGTAATGACTGACCGGCGCCGGATGGAATCTTTAGAGGCGAACCAAAGCGCCGAGGACGTGGTAGAGCTTTCCCGACGTACGGGACATTCGCGTTTTCCGGTTCTGGGCAAGGATGCAGACGATATCTTGGGGTTGGTGCATTTGCGCCGGGCAGTGGCGGTGCCATTTGCTAAGCGGAAAAAGGTGCCAGTGACTGCACAGCCCTTACTGGTAGAGGCGCTTAGAGTTCCGGAAACTGTACGACTGGCGCCGCTTTTAGTGCAGCTGCGGGCCGCTAATCTGCAAATGGCGGTGGTAGTTGACGAGTATGGCGGTACCTGCGGAATCGTTAGCTTAGAGGACGTTGTGGAAGAAATCGTGGGGGAAGTAGCTGACGAACATGACTTGCGTAGGCGCGGGATCCGGCTGGAAGGTAAGAATAAATGGCTGGTGGATGGGGATTTGCGTCCTGATGAAATAGCCGACCGTATCGATGTAGTGCTGCCAGATGATGGCCCTTATGAAACCGTAGCCGGGTTGATGCTAGTAATTTTGGGAAAGATACCCCAAGTAGGGGAGAGCGTTAAAGTCCGTTCGCACACTTTGACAGTGGCCAAAATGGATGGGCGCCGCATAGAAAAAGTTTTGATAACAGCCGGCGTGCCGGAACCCACTTCTCCCGTATCTCAAACTCACCGTAAGCAACCGCGCAAGGGTGATAGTCATGTCTGATTGGGTGGCTTTATTAGTGGCTTTGATTTTGCTGGCAGCTAACGCCTTCTTTGTTGCCGGCGAGTTTGCGGTTACTTCTACCCGGCGCTCACAAATCGAGCCTCTGGTCGCGCAAGGAAAACGGGGAGCCAAAGCAGCGCTGTGGGCGGTAGAGCATGTTTCCTTAGTGCTAGCGGTAACCCAGTTGGGGATTACTTTGGCTTCTACGGGACTCGGGGCAGTTGCCGAACCGGCACTGGCACATTTAATTTTGCGACCTTTAAATTTCTTCGGGGTTTCCCCCGCGCTAGCTCATCCGATTGCTTTTGTGTTTGCGCTGGTGCTAGTGGTCTTCCTCCATATTTTATTAGGGGAAATGATTCCGAAGAATCTAACAGTGGCAGCGGCAGTGCGGGTTTGCCTGGTGATCTCCCCGCACCTGGTACGGATTGCTCGCGCGGTACGACCGATTGTTCATGCGCTGGATTCGACAGCTAACTGGTTTGTGAAACTGGTGGGAGTTACTCCCCGTACAGAGGTGGCGCAATCTTTCACCATTGAAGAGATGTCTGCGATTGTCGCTAAGTCCACGGCGGCAGGGACTTTGCGGGATGACCTGGGACTGCTATCTGGCACCTTGGAATTTTCTAAAGAGGACGTGCGTTCGGCGATGATTCCTCGCAGCGACTTAATCACTTTGAACTGGCCACTTTCGGCGGCTGATTTTGAGGCGGAGGTAGCGAAGACCGGGTTTTCCCGTTTCCCGATTAGCGATGAATCCGGGACTTTACGGGGATATTTGCATATTAAGGACGTAATTTTTGCTGATTCTACTGCCGCACGTGAGGCGCCGCTGGAATCTTGGCGAATCCGGGTCCTGCCCGAAGTTTCCCCCGATGAAGAAGTCGAGGAGGCGCTGCGGGTAATGCAGAAAACCGGAGTTCACCTGGCGAAGGTAACTGAAAACGGTCAAACTTTGGGGGCTATTTTCCTAGAAGATATCTTGGAAGAGCTGGTGGGGGAAGTCCGCGACATTATGCAGCGTAATTTGGAATAAGGATGATACTTCCCGCCCTGGAAAAATCGTTATAAATTCGTTATCATTTCAGGGTTGGTTAATTTCCCGGAGGAAGTAGGTATGCACGAATCGGCTATGCCCAAGCGTTCTCGCCGCGCCCAACGCGCCCGCCGGCGGCGTTTGCAGCGATTTGCGGCAATTCCGCGCGCCCTGGTGATTTTAGGGCTAGCCACAGTCACCATCATCGCTCCGCTGACCGGATTTGTGCAGGCACAAAAACCAGGATTAATGACCGCGCATGTGCTTTCGGTAGAGGGAGCTTCTAAGAGCTGGGCGGAAAGCCCAAATAAGCTCGCCAGCGGAGACCTGGAAACTGGATTAGTTCCAGATCCGGCGGCTAATACCCGTGCGCGTATTTTGAGCGCGGATCCTCAGTGTCAGTTCTCTAACGTAGGTTCCGGCAACAAAGGTGCCGAACAGATGGACAACGAGGGCGCAATATTATTTCCTTTGGAGCGCGGAACTTTCAGGCAAACCTCTCCCTTTGGAAATCGTATTCACCCAATTTCAGGAATCCGTAAACTGCATACGGGCACTGATTTTTCCGCGCCTGCCGGCACTCCGATTCACGCTTTAACCGATGGGGAAGTAGTCTTTGTTGGATCCATAAGTGGGGGCGGAAACACTGTGCGAGTTAAACACCTCATAGAAGGAAGAGTTGTTTTTTCCCAGTACAAGCACATGCTTCCGGGGTCTTTCGCTGTTACGGTAGGGCAAAAGGTCAAAGCGGGAGATAAGTTGGGGGCGGTAGGGTCAACCGGGAACTCTACCGGAAACCATCTGCATTTTGAAATAATGCCAGACCAGGAAGAAAACTACATAGATCCGGTACCCTGGCTAGAATCCCATCACTTTCGTTATCTAGGGCAAAAATGCAATTAGTTCCGCAGATAATTGCCCATCGAGGGGGCGGCGGGGAAACGGTGGAGAACACCCGGGAATCTATTATTTACGCGTCCTCGCTGAAAGTTAGCCGCTTTGAAACGGATGTGCGCGCCCTGAAAGATGGAACCGTAGTCCTGCAACATGATGAGCAGCTGGATAATCCCTGGGGGGATTCGCGTAAAGTTGGGGAGCTTTCCTCCCGCGAATACTTCGCTCTTCGCAGTCCGCAAGGTCAGCGCCCGATATCGCTAAAAAGCGCCCTGGAAGACTTCCCCGACCTCGCCTATAACGTGGATATTAAAGAACCTCGCGCCCTCAAAGGAGCTCTACAAGCAGTCAGTGATACGGACGCTTGGGAGCGGGTAGTTTTTTCTTCGTTTTCTACCAAGACGCTGCGCGAAGTGCGAAAACTGCACCCAGAAGCACAAACCTCCCTCTCACCACGCGAAGTGTTAAAGGCAGTTATTGCTGCTCACAGCGCAAATGTCCAGCTACTGAAAACTTCGGGAACCTTCGCCCAGGTACCCCTCAAGTGGCGGGGAATAACTATCGTTGACCGGGTGTTTGTTGCTTGGTGTCATCACCAAGGAATTCGGGTAGAGCCTTGGACTATCAATAATGAACAAGAAATGCGGGAACTAGCTCGCTTAGGTGTAGACGCGATTATGACTGACTATCCGGCACGTTTAAAAACATTGCTGGCAACGATTTAGTTAGCCGCGCCCTGGTAGAGTTGAGGTATGAGAATTCACGTAGCCTGCGATCACGCGGCATTTGAACTAAAAGAAGCATTGGTGGCTCATTTAAAAGAGCAAGGTCTGGAAGTAATCGATCATGGGGCTAAAGAATATGATGCCCAAGATGACTATCCCAACACCTGTATTCCTTGCGCCCAGGCCGTCTTAGCTGATGAAGGCTCCTTAGGAGTGGTACTCGGGGGATCCGGTAACGGCGAACAGATGGCCGCGAACTGTGTTAAGGGAATCCGGGCAGCCCTGGCCTGGAGTCTGGAAACCGCTAAGCTGGCACGCCAACACAATAACGCTCAGATTGTGGCAGTGGGGGCGCGGATGCATGAAACCTCCCAGGCTTTAGCCATAATTGATGCTTTCATAGCAGAGCCGTTTTCCGGGGGAGAGCGTCATCAGCGACGTATTGATTTAATGACCCAATATGAGCAGGAAAACTAATTCCCCGGTTAAACAGCTAGAAGTTCCCAGGGCGCGCCTGAACGAGGTTTACTACCCAGGGGACAACCCCGCGGAACCGCTGCTGGCAGGGGTATCTTTCACGGTTAGAGCCGGAGAGGTACTGGCAGTTATTGCCCCCGCTTCTGTCAATGCTGCTCTCGTGAACCTGATTGCTGGTCTAGATGACCCCAGTGAGGGCAGTATTGAAATCGAGGGACAAGATTTAGGATCCATGAGTCCCCAGCAGCGTGCTTGGCTGCGACGGGAAAAGCTCGGGGTGGTGATGCCCTCGGGAAACCTGGTTGGTGATTTAACTGTCGCCGAGAATATAGCGCTGGTTTATGAACTTTCCGGGATTAGCCACCAGCAGGCACTATCGCGCGCCGGGGTAGCTTTAGCAAATGTGCGTGCCTCTAAGATTGGTGATCACTATCCCCAACAAATAGGGATTTTCAACCAGCAAAAAGTGGCGATAACCAGAGCCGGACTGGGGGGAGCGAAACTGATATTAGCTTTCGATCCGGAACTAGAACTAGATGCGGCAGAGGGCGAACAGATTTTGCAGCTACTGCGCAAGCAAGTGGAAAACGGTAGTTCTTGTGTGTTGTTTTCGGCTCGAGAATCTCTAGCAGACTTTGCTGACCGCTCCTTGACAATTCAATCGGCAGCGGTAGCTGCAGGGGAGCAGGATGATGACTAGGGCCGGTTTGGTATGGAGATTGGGCTACCGGGGTCTTGTCCGAAATTCCCGCTATTCCACGCTAGCTTTTGCTCTGATTATGCTAGCAGCTTGGCAAATGACTGTAGTGACAATCTCGCAGGTAACCCGAGATCCGGTGGCGGCTTCTCCGCAAGAAGCAGTTTTCCCCGCAGCGAGCGCCGCCGTAGAGTACCGTCCCGGGCTTACTTGGCAACAAGTGGATGGTCTGGAGTTTTTAACTACCGACGGCCAGCGGCAATGGCAAATCGGGGAGGGGGCAAATCCTTTTGTTCCCGACAATGAAGATTTGCCAAAAGTTCTCGGAAAAACCCGGCAAGAACCCCTAATTTTCAGCTCCGGAAGTTTTCTGACGATTAGCTCTGAGGGCGATCGTGCGGAACTTGCGGGGCTGGCGGCAAACTGGCAGCTTCTAGATCCACTGGCAGATACGGCAGTAAAAGGAAAAAATCCGGTTAAAATCGATGAAATTTCTTTAAGCCGAAAAACCGCGAAGCAGTTGTCCGTAAAAGTGGGGGAGGAAGTCTTTGGCAGTAAAATCTGTTCCGCCAACACTTGTCTGAAGGACAGAAAGTATCGGGTGGTGGGAATGTTTTCGGCGCCCCACAGCTCGTGGCAACAGTTCCGATTGGCGCCAAGCGCGAAAAATACTTTTCTTAAGTCTCCCGCTAGCTTGCAAAATCAAGAAACTGTCCCGACCTGGCCATTCGCTAAACTTACCGAGCAGGAAAAGAAATTTCCTTACTTTATTTACTCCATCCAAGTATTAGCGGATACTGAAATATCTCCGGAAGAAAGGAGTAAGTTGAATGCTGCCCATTTGCGAGTTATTAACGCGGATGACCGGCCATATTGGGATTTTGAAGCGATTAGTTTTGCCCAGCGTATCTTGCTGTTCTTACCGGCAGTGGGCGTTTATCTGCTGGGATTGTTCTTGCTTAATCTGCCGGCCATGACGCGATTGATTCTTAGGCAGCGTGAGAGTTTCTGGGTCTTGCAACGTGTCGGCGCTCCCCCTCATCTGGTTTCTCAAGTTCTGGCAGCTCAAGCCATATTACTCGGTATCGGGGGCAGCCTCGCGGGAGTAATAGTTGGCTATGCTCTGCAACAAATCATTATCAGTCCCGATACTGGCGCACCGCATATCGTATTATTCTTCCTAGCTCTAGCCGCAGCCCTTGGGGTTTTGTGCTGCGTATTAGCAATGTTTAGGGCGCTAAAAAATACCCGGAGAAATCAGCCTCCCGCAAAAACTAACTAGAGAATAAGCCGAGCCAGACCCGGTAGCTGGCAATAGTAAAAGAGGGCGGGGATAGGAAACGTCCCATCCCCGCCTTTTAGAACGGATAAAGTTCTTTGGTTATAGCTTGACCAGCGAGTACACCTGTTGGGCGATTGCTAACTCTTCATTAGTGGGAACCACCAGTACCTTTACTGAAGAATCGGGGGTAGAGATGATGGCTTCCCGGGTGAAATGTTCTTTATTTACCTCTGGGTCAATTTTTACTCCCATAAAGGCAAGATCACGGCACAGCGCCGCGCGAACCCCGGGATCATTTTCACCAACTCCGGCGGTGAAAGTGAGGGCGTCCAGCCCTCCCATGACCGCCCAGTAGGCACCCACGTACTTCAATAGGCGATGCAAATAAATTTTCATCGCCATTTCGGCTTGTTCATCTCCCGCTTCGATTAGTTTCCAGTTTTCACGCATATCGTTATGACCGGTTAGGCCTTTCATGCCGGAACGCCGGTTGAGAAGCTCATCGATTTCATCGATGCTCATCTTGCCTTCCCGATACAAGTGGAACACTACTGCCGGATCGATATCGCCGGTGCGTCCTCCCATTACTAGCCCCTCTAGGGGGGTTAATCCCATAGAGGTTTCTACCGGGTGGTGGCGGATAATCGCCGACGCTGATGCCCCGTTTCCCAGGTGCAAAACAATCTGCTTTAAATCGGCAGTCCCCAATAGGGAGCGTACGCGGTGGGCAACGTATTGGTGGGAAGTACCATGTGCACCGTAGCGCCGAATCCGGTATTTTTCGGCGACAGATCGTTTCAGGGCGTAGGTGTAGGCCTTTTCCGGGAGGTGATTGAAGAAGGCAGTATCGAACACTGCTACGTGCGGCACTTTCGGCAGGATACGTTTAGCGGCATCGATGCCTTTCAAGTGGGCAGGGTTGTGCAAGGGGGCGAGGGGGCAAAGCTCCTCAATCAGGGAATGTACGGTCTTATCGATAACGGCTGGTCCCGAAAAATAAGGACCGCCCTGCACGATGCGGTGCCCCACTCCGACCACCTGGGAGTCTTCAAGCGCAGGACCGATGTTCTCGAAGAGTTCTTCTACAACCGCCATCCCCTCTAGGTGATCGCGAACCGGGCGTCGCATTTGATGTTCTTCGTCTTGGTAGACGTGCTTAATACGACTGCGCTCTTCGCCAATCTGCTCGACAATTCCGGAGGCTATTTCTTCTTTGCTCTCCGGGTTGATCAGTTTGTATTTAATCGATGACGAACCGGAGTTAATCACCAAAATGGTATCGTTTTCCATGTTTCCCTCCTCCTTGTAGGGGATTATCCCTGCGCCTGGATGGCAGTAATAATGATGGTATTAACAATATCTGCTACTAATGCTCCGCGCGAGAGGTCATTGACCGGTTTATTTAATCCCTGCAGAATCGGGCCGACTGCGAGTGCTCCGGCGGTGCGCTGTACCGCCTTGTAGACGCAGTTGCCAACATCGAGGTGGTTGAACACAAAAACGTTGGCTTGCCCAGCTACCGGCGAATCGGGGCGTTTGGTGGCGGCCACTTTCTGGTCAATGGCGGCGTCAAATTGCAAAGGACCATCTACCGCCAGCTCGGGGTGATTTGCTTTCACTAATTTAACGGCCTCAGCCACTTTGGTGACGGTTTCTCCGCTGCCAGATTCTCCGGTGGAATAGGAGATGAGGGCGACTTTGGGGTCAATCCCGAATTGGGTAGCGGTTTTGGCGCTAGAGGCGGCGATATCGGCTAACTGGTTACTATCAGGATTAATCGAAACCGCACAATCCGCATACAGATCCACGTGATCAGAAAACAGCATTAAGAACGCCCCGGATACGGTCGAAACTTCGGGCTTAGTCTTAATAATCTGGAGGGCGGGACGGATAGTATTTGCAGTGGTGTGACAGGCACCTGACACCATGCCGTCGGCGTCGCCGCAGGCAATCATCATAGTTCCAAAGTAAGCGGAATCTGTCAGCAGTTCCCGGGCTTTTTCGGGGGTGACTCCCTTATGGGCTCGCAATTCGCTAAGTCGCTGACTGTAACGCTCCATCAAGGCTTCATCCCGCAGCGAAACTACCTTAGCGTCACTCAAATCGAGCTGGAGTTCCTGGGCGCGGGTCGTAACTTCGTCCTCTTCGCCTAGCAGAATGATATTCGCAGCCGACAACTGCAAAATTTGCGCCGCTGCCTGTAGTACCCGGTCATCCTCAGACTCGGGCAGCACGATAGTACGCGGGGTAGCTTTTGCTCGCTCGGTCAGGATTCCCTGATAGGCAAGCGGGGGGATTGCGACGCGCGGCGGGTTTTGCAAAATCGGGCGGAGGGGAGCGAGGTCAGCGACGGTAACCTGGGAGCCGCTTACTGTGGCTACCGGGGCATGCTCCAGGCCTACCGAAGGAGTGAACGTGGCATTAATTAAAATAGTTCCCACCGGAGTGCCGCCATGGTGGGAAGCCGTTAGCGCCATTATATGGCTGGCGCTGATAGCGGCCTCCTCGTCCATTCCAGCGGCATCAATCAATAAAATCATGGGAGCCAGTAGGTGGGCGGCGGCGCGGGAGTGCACCTCGGTGATATCTAAGCTGGCAGAGGCAGTCGCGTAAGCGCCGTCATAGAGGGCGTCCTTATTGTTAGCAAAAGCCTTTATTATTTGCTGCGCTGCTTCCTCAGATTTTAGAATCCACTCTTCGGGGGAAGGTAATCCCTTTTGGAAAACTCTCTGTATGGGGTAGTTTCCTAGCAGCTCTGCCAAGGATTTAGCAATAGTTTCGGTATTAATATCTGCCTGTAAAGGAGCTAGATAATAGGATTTTTTCATAGGTAGCCTTCCCCCTCCGATCTTTTAAAAACTGTCCACCCCTAGACTATCAGGTCAATTGATAGCCAAATAAAAGCAAAATAACAGTTTGTGGTGATTGCTGGCGGGCGATTATTTTTTCCTGGGGCAGACTCCGGGAATGAATTCCCGGTATGCTGGGATACGTGAATGAATCAAGTCCCGATTGGGTACGTCCCGTCCTGGTTTTCGATATGGGTGCACAAACCGCCCAACTGATTGCGCGGCGGGTACGAGAAGCCCATCTCTATTCTGAAATTGTTTCTCCGAAACTATCTGCCGAGCAGATTTTAGCGAGGAAACCCCTGGCATTGATTGTCTCCGGGGGACCTAATTCCGCTTATGCAGAGGGTTCTCCCCACATCGATCCGCAGCTTTTAGACAGCGGAGTGCCGATTTTGGGAATCTGCTACGGATTCCAGATGCTAACCCAAATGTTGGGGGGCAAAGTTGCGAGTGCGGGGCGCCATGAATATGGCAAGGCGGAAGCGAAAGTCGCTACTGACTGCCCCTTGTTTGCGGACACTCCCGCCCAACAGGTGGTGTGGATGTCGCACAATGACGAGGCCAAGGCGCTGCCGGAAGGGGCAAAAGTGGTGGCCAGTTCACCGGGGGCTGAGATTGCGGCCTTCGAAATTGAGGGGCGTCCTATTTGGGGAGTGCAATGGCATCCCGAGGTGCGTCACAGTGAATACGGCAGCCAGCTAATCAAGAACTTCCTGTTTAAAGCGGCTGGTCTGGAGCCTAACTGGGATCCGCACTCTATTACAGAACACCAAATCCACCAGATTCGTGAGCGGGTCGGAAACGCTAGAGTGATTTGTGGTTTGTCCGGGGGAGTTGACTCCTCAGTGGCGGCCGCTCTGGTACACCGGGCTGTAGGTGATCAGCTTACCTGTATTTTTGTAGACCACGGTTTGCTGCGGGCTGGCGAGCGGGAACAGGTTGAACGTGATTATGCTGCCTCTAGCGGGGTAAAAATCGTAACCATTGATGAATCTGAACGCTTCCTGAAGGCCCTCGCCGGAGTGAAAGATCCTGAACAAAAACGCAAGATTATTGGGCGGGAATTTATTCGCGCTTTTGAGGACGCCCAGCGCGCCCTAGTGAAAGAAGCCGGCGAAGCCGGAGAAGAAATAAAGTTCTTGGTGCAAGGAACTTTGTATCCGGACGTGGTGGAATCTGGTGGGGGAGAAGGCGCGGCCAACATCAAGTCTCACCACAACGTTGGGGGGCTGCCCGAAGATTTGTCTTTCGAGCTGATCGAACCGTTACGCAGTCTGTTTAAAGATGAGGTACGCGCCCTAGGAACCGAGCTAGGGCTACCGGAAAATCTGGTGTGGCGTCAACCTTTCCCCGGTCCAGGTCTCGGAGTGCGAATCCTGGGGGAGCTGACCAAAGAGAACCTAGATATTTTGCGTGCCGCTGACCTGATAGTTCGCGAAGAACTCACCGCTGCCGGCCTTGATCGCCAGATTTGGCAATGCCCGGTAGTCCTCTTGGCAGATGTGCGCAGCGTAGGGGTACAAGGCGATGCCCGTACCTATGGGCATCCGATAGTTATTCGCCCAGTGGTTACCGAGGACGCGATGACCGCCGACTGGTTCCGATTGCCTTACGAGGTACTGGAACGGATTACTAACCGGATTACCGGGGATGTTCCCGAGATTAATCGGGTGGTGTTGGATTGCACTTCCAAGCCCCCGGGGACCATCGAGTGGGAGTAGGCTGATAGGGTTCTGACCTGCATTTTTGAGTGCCGCACTGTGCCGCTGAGTTTCGTTTCGTACGAGAGTCATGGCAAAGCCGCCAGCGATGTTGGTGAGTAAATACGATAACCGAGCCTCCGTTCCCGCGTTGGGACGGAGGCTTTTTCTTTGTCGTTTTACTCCCTTTCACCTGCGATTTCGCAATTTACTCCCCCGTGTTTCAAGACGGCAAGGCACGGTGCGGCATTCGGAGGAACGGGAGTAAGGATTCATCCCAAGTGAGTAGACGCGCGATTTTTGTCTCCGAGAGCCAAACGGGGCCGTTTCGGGGCCTGTGAAACTCAAATCGAACTCAATAGGCTTTTCGGCGGTCTTCTCACAGCGTTTTCCCAGGTGGTTAATGGGGAGTAAAGAATCTCGCCGCCTCAATGAAAACGGGAGTAACCAGGGGAAATGCCGCGGCGTACTGCCGCGTGCCGCCGTGTAAGCCACCGCGTCATTTACTCCCCAGGTGCGCCGGAAATGCCTTGGCATGCAATGGGGAGTAAAAACTCAGCTTACGCAGGCCCGAGCGGCGCTCGCCGCCTGGTCCACCGTCCTGATTCGGTTGCGTTGATCGCGAAATGCGGAGAGCCGCTACAGCGAGGCTTTCCAGTCCTCGTATTCGTCGGCGTCGATCTTGCCGTTTTCGAGCTGCGCGCGCTTCTCTGCCCACAGTTCGATCGCCATCGCGGCTTTGGGCGCGTGCGGCGCCTTGGGGTTCAGGGAGAGGCCCGTGCCGTCGGCTGCGGGCACGATGCCGAAGGAGTCCTCGAGCCGCACGAGCAGCGACATGAGGTCGCCCGCAGTCTCGACGCCGTAATCCTTGAGGGCGTTGACGGACACGCCGAGCGCCGCGGAGATGGACTCGAGCAGCTCGGGCTTCACGGCGCGGATGCCGCTCTCGTAGTGGCGCACGGCCCCCTCGGTCAGGCCGACCGCCTCGGCGAGCTGCGCCTGCGTCATGCCGCGCGACTTGCGGTACCGCCTTATGTTCTCGCCTACGGACATGAGCCCTCCTCCTGGAATTACGTACCAGCACATCTTATCAGCGTACGCAAATGTACGCAATTCTATTGACAGTACAGATATGTACGTTTACTCTGAATCTGTGAACCGTACGTATCCGTACGCCATTGATTGGAGGAGCCATGGACGAGAAGGTGGCGAAGACGCCGAGGCCGCACATGCTGGACGCCGACGAGGTCGCGGAGCTGCTGAGGATCAAGAAAGGCAGCGCCTACGAGGTGATCAGGAAGATAAACGCCGAGCAGGAGGCGCGCGGGCGCGTGGTCATCCGCGGGCGCGTTCGAAGCGACGTCTTCGACGCCCTGTACTTCCCGGAGGTGGACTGACATGCCCGTGTACAAGGACGACGGCAACGGCACGTTCTACGTGCAGTGCTACTACCGCGACGCCCGCGGCTCGAAGCGCCACAAGACGAAGCGCGGCTTCTCCTCCGAGGTGGAGGCCGCAGTGTGGGAGAGCCAGTTCAAGAGCCTTAACGGCGGGGCCATGGACATGACGTTCTCCGAGTTCGTCGAGGTGTACGCCTCCGAGGTGAAGCCGCGCATACGCGAGCACACGTGGATCACCAAGGAGTACATCATCAACGACAAGCTCGTGCCGTTCTTCGGGGACATGCGCATGTGCGACGTGAGGCCGATCGACGTCATCAGGTGGCAAAACGAGCTCACCGAGCACCGGGACGCCGACGGGAAGCCCTGGGCACCGACGTACCTGCGCACAGTGAACAACCAGCTCAACGCCATCTTCAACCACGCCGAGCGCTACTACGGCCTCAGCGACAACCCGGTGCGCAGGGTCGACAAGATAGGCTCGAAGAAGGGCGGCGAGATGCAGTTCTGGACCAAGGACGAGTACCTGAGGTTCAGCGAGGCCGTCATGGACAAGCCTCTCTCATTCCACGCCTTCGAGCTGCTTTACTGGACGGGCATACGCTGCGGCGAGCTCCTGGCGCTCACGCCGTCCGACTTCATGCTGGAGAGCTCGCGGCTGCGCATCAACAAGTCGTACCAGAGCCTCAACGGCGTTGACACCGTGACCGACCCCAAGACGCCCAAGTCCGTGCGCACGATCGTCATGCCCGCCTTCCTGCGCGACGAGATGGCGGACTTCATCGAGATGCGCGACGACGTCGCCCCCGACGAGCGCCTGTTCGCCGTGACCAAGCACTTCCTGGCCCACGAGATGGAGCGCGGGTGCAAGGCGTCGGGCGTGAAGCGCATCCGCATACACGACATACGCCACAGCCATGTGAGCCTGCTGATAGAGATGGGCTTCTCCGCGCTGGCCATCGCCGAGCGCATGGGCCACGAGGCGGTGGACATCACCTACCGCTACGCGCACCTGTTCCCCACGAAGCAGGACGAGATGGCCGCCGCGCTCGACGGGGCGAGGGGGTAAGAAGGATGCCGTGCGAGAACAGCGCCCGCAAGCGCAGCAAGACGATGGCGTTCCGCTGCACGCCCGAGGAGCGCAAGCTCATATGCGAGATGGCAGCCTGGAGCGGCATGAACAGGCAGGACTACATCATCGCCAAGCTCACCGATACCCAGGTCGAGGTGAGGCCCTCCGTGAGCGTGCAGAAGGCACTGAGGGACTCGATGGCGGAATTGGCCAAGGAGGTGCGGCTGGCGGCCTCCTACGGCGAGCTGAGCGAGTCCCTGCAACAGAGAATTGAGCACGTGATGAGGTTCTTCCTAGCGCTCGGCGAGCCTCTTGACGCGCCGACGGAAGAGACATCGCCACGAACTACGTTTTTGGAAGAGCCGGTTCCATCCGTCATCGATGCGGGTTCCGACACCGCAAGCATCTTCGAGATGGGACGCAGGTAGGGCCTAGCGCCAGACCTCCAACGCCTTGTCCGCAAGCCATTCGGCGCGATCGGCGATATCGCCCTCGTTCCAAGACTCCTTCTCTAGGGCGCCGGCCATGGTCGCAAGGCCGGCGGCGCAGAGGGCAAGGCCGTCCTTGTATCCCTTTCCCTGCTTCTTGGTGGGCCAATCGGCATCGCGGATGGAGGCGTTGAGCGAATGCGTGATGATGGCGAGGTTGCCGAGCGTGAGGAGCTTCCGGTCCCTTCGCGTGGCAGCCTCATCGTCGAGGGCTCCCCATTTGTTGCGCCACTTCTTGGGCATCATGTGCTCGAGGGTGTACTGGTTGAACCCGAGCAGGGCCGTGCTGCTCATGCCCGGACGAATGGCGCTTTCCAGCAGATAGAGGACGCCCTTGGACTGGAGGTTGTACAGACACGATTCCTCGAATGCCGCTCGAACCTCGGCGTCGCCGGGCATGTACGTCGTCGCCTCGTCATTGGCTTCGAGAGCCTCCCTCAGCGCCTCCGCGTCCTTCACCTCGTTCAAGATCAGCGAGGTGAACAGCCTGTTGTAGTTCTTCGTGGTCGCCTGAACCAGCATTCGGCGGACGATGTAGCTCTCAAGCAGGGCGTAGATCTTAGATTCCTCGCTCGAAGACTCCGCGTTCTTTCGAACGTAGAGCACGTACGGGATGAGCGTCGAGTTCTTGAGGCCGAATATCAGCACGTTCAGGCGCTAGACGCCGGAAGCGGAGGGGATGTCCGCGTCGCAGTAGCCAGGGTCGAACGTGGACTCGAACGCCTCGGCATACGCCTTCATGTTGTCGAGAATCTCGACCTTGTCGCCGTTGCAGTACCTGCCGATGAAATCCTTGTAGGACTGGAAGAGGTTCGAAGTACGCGAATAGAAGAGCTTGTCCTCGGTCGTGACGCCACGCCTCTTGTCCTGGACCAGAATCTGGAGGAACGCGTCGAAGAAGAGGTCGACGAGCGTGCGCTTGATGCGCCCGGTAACGATCTCCTGCTCCCAATACTCCCTCTTCTCAGCCGTGGGCTCGAAGACGTCTTCCCAGCACTCCTTGAACGCCTGCTCGTTCTCGCGGTTGAAGAAGTAGTTCTTAAGGAGCTCCGCCGTCGTCAGGCGCACCCCGAGCGAGTTGATGGTGTCGAATATCTGCTGCTCGTCCTCGCCCTCGGTAAGATCGATGCAGACGAACTGGACGTTCGACTTGATCGTGTTCCTGTCGACCTTCTCCGGGTCGATATTCTTGAGGAAGTAGTTGTAGGCAAGGACGATGGCCGAGGAGCCCTCGAGGGGTTCGCAGCCCGTGGCGCTGACGACCTTTTCGAAATCCTGCCGGTCGTACTTGCCGTGCCGCAAGGCGACATCGCCGGTCTCCAGGACGAAATCTCGCTCAAACAAATTGTTGGTGCCGTTTTTTGCACAGAGTGCCTTGAAGAAGATGACCATGGTCGTGAGTCGCTGCTGGCCGTCGATGACGGTGCGAACCTCGGAGACCTCGGACCAGGTGTTGCCGGAGGAGGCCTGCTTCAGGATGATGGAGCCCAGGAAATAGGGCCGCTTCGAGGCCGTGACGAACTCCATGTCGCCGAGGAAACGCTCCCATTGCTCTTCTCCCCAGACGTACGCCCTTTGGTAAAAAGGTATTTCGAGCAGGCGCGATCCGTTGAACACGCCGCTTATCGTTGCTTTTCCTGCATCCATCCTTAAAGCCCTATCTATCCTTTGCGGTTATTGCTGGCGGGGTCAATTTTATCAATACGCTGCTTGACCCTTTAATGTTCCCGGTCCTTGCCGTCTTCTCCCCAGAAGGTGCTCGAAGATGATGCGCAGGTCCTCGTCATCAAGGCAGCCGCCCTCGAGGCAGCCACGGTCGATGGTATCGATCATCGTCTGCCCCTTCTTCTTCGAGCGGTCGTAGATCACTGTGTCGAGGGATAGCTCCCTGCCGTCGCGCGTGAACATCTCGTGCATGAATTCGGCACTGTTCGCTTGACTTCAATCGCGTACCGCGTGCTCGAGCGGGCCGCTTCCCCTCGATATGGCGACATCCCAATGCTCGCAGTTAAGCAGAAGAAGTCGGTTCATGAACTCGACGCCCGAAAAACCGAGTCTCGCAAACGGCGGAAATAGAGGGTCATCTGAAAAGACCGCAGCATACTCACTGCTCAACGGCATATACGCGAGATGAAAATCGTACGAGTCGTCCTCGGGCCCGATGATGAACATAGACATCGACGTCGTAACGAACCCTGAGCCGACGGGTGCCCTAAGGATGGAGAAGCTCTTCTCAAAAAAAGCCTTTCGAATACGGTTAACTGGCACAATATCATCGTTGGAGAAGAGCATGGTTGCGGCGGCGGCAAGCTCGACCACCGCTTGGGAATCCCCGCGCCAATCCGACCAATCGAGCAAGCCGAGCTCATAGGGTGTCAGATGAACGTTTCTGAGCAGCTCTTCGGCAGTCTCGCGTGACCATTTCTTGTCGACGCGCATACTGATAGGGTGCCGGACGATGATATTTGCTGCCAGCTCGCAAACGGCGGCTTTCCCATCAGAATACCCTTCGTCTTCGCACTGGTCTTCTTTCTGGCGTTCCAAAAAGCGATCGTAAAGCGGCGCGATGCGGCTCTCGAGCTCAGATAGCTTAACCTCGATGAGGTTCTGCGCATAGAATCTGTCTGTCGCATCGCCTGTCGCATCGGCATGCTCGACCTCATAAAGATCGCGCATGCTGCAAAGGTTCTCGCAATTCGTGCGGAAGAAGGAGCCCTTCTGTCTGCTGTAGGCATGAAGCTGCCCGGAGGAATCCGCGAAATGGCGCAGGTAGAACCGCGGCACCCAGTGCTGCTTTCGCGTCATCTTTCCGGGCAGCTTCGACATCCTAAGCCTTCACCGCCTCGTATTGGTAGGTCGTGCGCACGTTGTAATGGAAGTCGTTTCCGAGGTCCAGCGCCTCGAAGTGCTTCTTGGCGCAGCCGATCTTGATCTTCTCCGCGTCGCGCAGGGCGGGCTCGCCGTTCTTGCCGCCCTTGGTCTCGGTCACGAAGTACACGCGGCGCTCGCCGTCGGCCTCCTCGACGTACGCCCAGTCGGGGTTGTAACTGCCGAGCGGCGTGTCGATCTTGAACGCCGAGGGCAATTTCGCGAACACGAGAACCTCCTCCTGCTTGTCTAGAGCCTCGGCAAAGGAGCGCTCGACCCCCGCCGAGTCGTAGACCACGTAGTTGTACAGGCTCTTGCTCGTCATGTCCGGCTTCCACGCGTTCTGCCCAAGGTAGGCCGTGTAGTCGTCAAGCTCGAGGTCGCGCATGGTGTACCACTCGTCCTCGGGAAGGCGCACGTACTTGATGCCCTGGGCGATGAGGTCGTTCTTCACGCGGTTGATCTTGTCGCCGACCTGCGCGAGGAAGGTCGCGGGGTCGATCTCGAACTCGTCGAGGCGGCTGCAGCCCTCGAGGATCGCCTTGATGGTGCCGCGGGTGAGCCCGACGGCGTCCTGCAGCTCTGCGATCGGGTCGGGAAGGTCGTATTTCACCTTTCCCGAAACGGACACCACGGAGGTGCCCGTGCCCTCGGCGCTCACGCCCGCGTCGTCGATGCCCAGCGAGGCACGCTCGCTCGTCACCTGGGGCGGGCGCACGGCGAGCATGCCGTCGACAGCTTCGATGGCATGTTCGATGAGCTTGCCGGAGTCGACCTCGACCTGGAAGCGCGTGCGCTGGCGGATGCGGTCCCACAGGGCCTGGAACGCAGGGTCGAGCGTGACGTCCTTCTGCAGCTCGACCGAGACCTCCTTGGCCTTGTCACGGATCTGGACCCTCTGGGACTTGTGGATGATGATCGCCTCGACCTGCTCCTTGGCAGGCTCGAGCTCGGCGGGGAGCTCGACCTTGCCCTCCTCGGCGGCCGCCTTCAGCTCGGGCGTCACCGCGCCCTTGTCGTCGACCATGCCGGTCGCGACGAGGTGGTCGTAGACCTGCTTGGACTTCTCGTAGCCCAGGCGCTCCTCGACGCCATCATCGCCCTTGACCGTGACCTTCGTGAAGCTCTCCGGAGTGATGACGCCGAACTTGAAGTCCTCAGCCTCAAGCTCCTTCTGCAGGCCGTTGGCGAAGTCGTCGTAGCTCTCGTTCGCGATGACGGTGAGCACGTTCGCCTCTGGGTCGTACAGGCGCTCGCCATCCTGGTTCACGCACAGGCGCAGACCGCGGCCGATCTTCTGGCGCTTGGTCAGGTTGTCCTTTGTCTCGACGAGCGTGCAGATCTGGAACACGTTGGGGTTGTCCCAGCCCTCCTTGAGCGCGGAGTGGCTGAAGACGAAAGAGACGTCCTTGTCCGCGTCCTTGCCGTCCGGGAAGGAGATGAGCGTCTCCTTCTTCTGCATGATGAGCTCGAAGGCCCCGGCGTCGTCGGCGGTGCCGGCGGCTCCCTTGGAGTCCTTGAACTTGCCCTTCTTGTCCTTGGCGAAGTATCCCTGGTGCACGGCGTGGGGGTCGCGCACCAGCGGGGCGCCGACGGCTTCGTAGCACTCGAGCCACGTGCCCTTGCCGATCCCCGCCGCCTTTGCGATGCGACGAGGCGCCTTCGAGTTCAGGGCACCTGCGTACTCCTCCTCAAACATCAGGGCGTACAGGCCGCCGTGGACTTCGGGCTCGTAGACGCGGTATCGGTCGACGCGGTCGATGAAGAAGAGCGAGAGCACCTTCACGCCGCGCGGCCACAGCTCGAACTGGCGGGCCAGGTGGTCCTCGATGGTGCGGCGGATCTGCGCGCGCTTGACGACCTCCTCGTTGACGTCGCCCAGCGCCTCGCCGAGCTCGAGCACCTCGCCGTTCTGGAACTCTATGAACTCGTCGCCCACTGCGGCGCCGATGTTGTTGACCACCCAGCCGCTCTCGTAGTCGCTGTTCTCGCCGCTCTTCTGGTAGAGGTCGTTGCCGGTCTTCACCGTGACGGCCTTGCGCTTCTGCGTGCCGTCGGCCTGGCGCACGTCGATGGACACCTTGGCGGAGAACGGGTCGGACTTGACGGACTCGAGCCTCACGTACGCGCCGTTGAGGTTCGCCTCGGCCTTGATCGAGTCCACGCAGATGCCCTTCACCAGGTGGCGCTCGAAGGCGTCGACCGGCGTGAGGCGGTAGATCATGTTGTAGGCCTGCTTGTGCGTGGCCGAGTAGCGCAGCACGAACAGCGGGTTCAGGCTCTTGATGGCGGCCTTGGCCTGCTTGGTGTTGTCGACGCTCTGGGGCTCGTCGATGATGACGACGGGCTTGCAGGCGCTCACGAGCTCGCGAGGGCTGAAGCCGCCGGTGAGCTTCTCGCTGGGACGGTGGAAGAGGTTGCCCTCCTTCGCGGTGCCATCCTTCTCGAGGCCCTTGTTGAACGCGTCGATGTTGATGACCATGACCTGGATGGAGCTCGACGTGGCGAAGTTACCCACCGGCCCCATGTCCTTCGAGTCGTACACGAAGTAGTCGAGCGGCGTGCGGTCGTAGAGCGTCTCGAAGTGCCTGCGGGTGGTCTGGAGGCTCTTGAGGACGCCCTCGCGGATGGCCACGCTCGGCACGACGATAACGAACTTGGTGATGCCGTAGCGGCGGTTTAGCTCGTAGATGGAGCGGATGTAGACGTAGGTCTTGCCGGTGCCGGTCTCCATCTCGACGGTGAAGTCTCGCAGGCGCCCATCGGTGAGGACGTCGGTTGCCGGGAGGCAGCCCTCCTCCTGCACGGCGTGCAGGTTGTCGAGGAGCTGGCCCGGCGCCACGCGAAGCTCGTTGCCGTGGCCGACCATGAGCTCGCCGATTGCCGTCTGGCCTTTGCGGCCGGAATCGGCGGAGAATACGCTGCCAATAAATTGTTGTCCGCGGAACAGATCGCAGGTTGCTTCGATGGCCTCCAGCTGGTGCTGCTGGTCGGATGAGAACTTGAACTCGAGCGCCGCCATGCTAGACCGTCCTCAATTCGATCTCACAGCCCATGCGCTCGCCGGCGTGCTTGAAGATCTGCACGGCGTTGAGCTTGAGGGTGTCGTCGAGGACGGAATCGAGGATGAGAACGCGCCTGGGCTCCATGTCGGCGATGGCCTCGAGCGCCTCAATGGTGAGGCCTCGGGACATGCAGCAGACGAGCTCGTCGCAAGCGACGGACCAGATGGGATAGCCCGCGGCTTCAGACTTCTCGACGGGCAGCGTGAGCTCGAGGCCCCATTTGAGCATCATCTCGAAGACGATATCCATATCGGAGCGATCGGGCTTGACCACGTCGAAGAGGAGCTGACCGGGCTCGGGCTTCTCAATGCCGGACTCATCGAGCTCGAACACACGGAAGCCGATGTCGGGAAGCTGCTTGGGTCCCTCGCCAAGCTTGAGTTGACGGTTGGATTCCTCGAGCTCGGTTTTGATTTTGTCGCCTGCGCGGCGAATGCGTCCTTCGCCTATGTCGCAGAGAGTCTCATACCCGTCCTTGTAGGCGTCGCGTTTCGGGTCACAAGGCTCTGGAAGCTGGACAAGGATAAACTGATAGCGATCATCTTTTCCGAGCTCCTGCAGGAACATGGCATGGGCGGTCGATGCTGAGCCTGAGAAAAAATCAAGCACAATATCACCCGTGCTTAAATGCTCATGTACGGTAAAGAAGCAAGCAACCGAAAACAATAGATAGACCGCCAGCACTACACTATTCCGAACCAAAGACCAAAAGATAAGCATTTTGAGAAAATCTAAACTTTTGGATTTTCCTACAATGCCGACTACGGCGGAATCCCTCCCACTCCTTATATATTTCTTTCTGTATACATTGAATTTGTATTTAGTAAAATGCAGACAACACCACGGATCGGCTTTTGGCTGGACAATTCCAACCAAACACCGCAGCAGACAGTAGAAACCATTCTGAACGTTAGGAAGCCGGTATGATTGTTACATATAAGGGGAAGAAAAATTTCTTTTAGATACTTGTTTTCCTAAAACTGATGTGATATAATAATTCAAGTACAGAAAAGGAGTAAAAAATATGCGGCAAGGTATTCTTAAATAAAACTATAATCAAATAGTGGGAACAAAGGATTATGATAGTCCCTTTTGTAGGGGCTTAGTTTTTTGTACCCAATTTAAGAATACTTTTGCCTTATCAATTTTGACATATCCCCAAAAACAGCACTCACAAACAGGTGTATGCTGTATATGTGTATGTCCGCAAATTATCATCCCCAGCGGTAAAAGTATTTTACTGCTGGGGATTTTTATGCCCTTCGGGGCAGTAAAGGGAGGACAATCACATGAAAATAATCAATATTGGAATTCTTGCCCATGTAGACGCTGGAAAGACGACCTTGACGGAGAGCCTGCTATATGCCAGCGGAGCCATTTCAGAACCGGGGAGCGTCGAAAAAGGGACAACGAGGACGGACACCATGTTTTTGGAGCGGCAGCGTGGGATTACCATTCAAGCGGCAGTCACTTCCTTCCAGTGGCACAGATGTAAAGTCAACATTGTGGATACGCCCGGCCACATGGATTTTTTGGCGGAGGTGTACCGCTCTTTGGCTGTTTTAGATGGGGCCATCTTGGTGATCTCCGCTAAAGATGGCGTGCAGGCCCAGACCCGTATTCTGTTCCATGCCCTGCGGAAAATGAACATTCCCACCGTTATCTTTATCAACAAGATCGACCAGGCTGGCGTTGATTTGCAGAGCGTGGTTCAGTCTGTTCGGGATAAGCTCTCCGCCGATATTATCATCAAGCAGACGGTGTCGCTGTCCCCGGAAATAGTCCTGGAGGAAAATACCGACATAGAAGCATGGGATGCGGTCATCGAAAATAACGATAAATTATTGGAAAAGTATATCGCAGGAGAACCAATCAGCCGGGAAAAACTTGTGCGGGAGGAACAGCGGCGGGTTCAAGACGCCTCCCTGTTCCCGGTCTATTATGGCAGCGCCAAAAAGGGCCTTGGCATTCAACCGTTGATGGATGCGGTGACAGGGCTGTTCCAACCGATTGGGGAACAGGGGAGCGCCGCCCTATGCGGCAGCGTTTTCAAGGTGGAGTATACAGATTGCGGCCAGCGGCGTGTCTATCTACGGCTATACAGCGGAACGCTGCGCCTGCGGGATACGGTGGCCCTGGCCGGGAGAGAAAAGCTGAAAATCACAGAGATGCGTATTCCATCCAAAGGGGAAATTGTTCGGACAGACACCGCTTATCCGGGTGAAATTGTTATCCTTCCCAGCGACAGCGTGAGGTTAAACGATGTATTAGGGGACCCAACCCGGCTCCCTCGTAAAAGGTGGCGTGAGGACCCCCTCCCCATGCTGCGGACGTCGATTGCGCCGAAAACGGCAGCGCAAAGAGAACGGCTGCTGGACGCTCTTACGCAACTTGCGGATACTGACCCGCTTTTGCGCTGCGAGGTGGATTCCATCACCCATGAGATCATTCTTTCTTTTTTGGGCCGGGTGCAGTTGGAGGTTGTTTCCGCTTTGCTGTCGGAAAAATACAAGCTTGAAACAGTGGTAAAGGAACCCACCGTCATTTATATGGAGCGGCCGCTCAAAGCAGCCAGCCACACCATCCATATCGAGGTGCCGCCCAACCCGTTTTGGGCATCCATCGGACTGTCTGTTACACCACTCCCGCTTGGCTCCGGTGTACAATACGAGAGCCGGGTTTCGCTGGGATACTTGAACCAGAGTTTTCAAAACGCTGTCAGGGATGGTATCCGTTACGGGCTGGAGCAGGGCTTGTTCGGCTGGAACGTAACGGACTGTAAGATTTGCTTTGAATACGGGCTTTATTACAGTCCGGTCAGCACGCCGGCGGACTTCCGCTCATTGGCCCCGATTGTATTGGAACAGGCATTGAAGGAATCAGGGACGCAACTGCTGGAACCTTATCTCTCCTTCACCCTCTATGCGCCCCGGGAATATCTTTCCAGGGCTTATCATGATGCACCGAAATACTGTGCCACCATCGAAACGGTCCAGGTAAAAAAGGATGAAGTTGTCTTTACTGGCGAGATTCCCGCCCGCTGTATACAGGCATACCGTACTGATCAGGCCTTTTACACCAACGGGCAGAGCGTATGCCTTACAGAACTGAAAGGGTATCAGGCCGCTGTCGGCAAGCCAGTCATCCAGCCCCGCCGTCCAAACAGCCGCCTGGACAAGGTGCGCTATATGTTTCAGAAGATAATGTAACGTCTTGCGCAATGCAAGCGTTCATTGCTGGCTATTGCGAAATATCATTGATAAAATCAGTATCAGAGAGGAGAAACTATTTTGAACCAGGAACAGACGAATATTACAACAGGAAAGCAAATACGTCATCTGCGAACACAATTGGGAATGACACAGGAAGAACTAGCCGGGGTATGCTGTTCTGCGCCGACTGCGGCCATGTGCTGTATCAGCAGCGGTATCAGAACAAGAACCGCAAGCAGGACTGTTATATCTGCGGCAGCTACAAGAAGCGTACCCGTGACTGTACGGCACACTTTATCCGCACCGACCTTTTGACGGCGGGCGTGCTTTCCAATCTCCGGCAAGTGACGGAATACGCCGCCAGGCATGAGAGCCGCTTTGTAAAGCTGCTCATCCAGCAGAACGAAATCGGCGGCAAGAGAAAGACCGCCGCAGCCACGAAGCAGCTTGAACAGGCCCAGACACGCATTGCCGAAGTGAACCGCATTATCAAGCGGCTGTATGAGGACAATGTAAGCGGCAAAATCAGCGACGAGCGTTTCATGGAGCTGTCGGCGGACTATGAGCAGGAGCAGCGGGAACTGAAAGACCGGGCTGCCGCTTTGCAGGAGGAACTTTCCAAGTCGCAGGCCGCCACCGTCAACGCCGAGAAATTCATGGGGATTGTGAGAAAGCACCTTGCTTTTGAAGAATTGACCCCCACCCTCTTGCGGGAAATGATTGAGAAAATCGTCGTGCATGAGTGCAGCTATGACGAGAACGGCACCCGCAGGCAGGACATTGAGATTTATTACAGCTTTGTCGGCAAGATAGACTTGCCGGAAGCCTAACGCCTGACCTATCCGACACAGCCCTAAGTGCCGGATAGGAACGGCAAAATTTTTTACACTTCTATTACTTCTTTATCGCACATTAGCAGATTCGCAAGGGTTATCAGGCGCTGAAGTAGTTTCGTCGGTTTCGGTCCATCGAAATAGCCCTTTCCGTCAAATAGAGATACGAGCTCCTTGGCGCCTTCCTGGCTGTGACCCACTTCTTTGTAAAACATGATTGAAGTTGGAGCCATTCCATCATATTTGAGCTCTGTTAGGAAACGCTTGATGCAAGGGACGCTGTCGCCGTTTGGGCCAAACCAAATGCGGTTATCCTGGAGTCTCTCGCGAAACGCGTTTCGCGAGAGCCTCCAGCAGCGTCCTGCTGGAGGCTCTACAACACGCCCCGAGGGCGTTGTGATTGGATAGTCGGAATCTGGGCTGTAAGTCTTTACACTGAGGTCGCTTGGCTTCCAAACGCCTCGAGGGTCGTTGTCTGGATTCTTGTAGCGGGCGTTTGCCTCGTCTGTTCTCGGCAGGCGTCCAATCACAAAGCGCTCAATGGATTTGGCGTATACGAGAACATAATCATGGCTATTTGAAACGTATTTGGCGTCATTCTTGGGCGAGTAAGCTCGTTCCCAGATTAGCTGAGAAACGAAATTTGCCTCTCCGAACACCTCGTCACAGAGGATGCGCAAATTGCGGTCTTCGTTATCGTCAATCGAAATGAAAATGACGCCATCGTCGGTTAGGAGCTCTCGAGCCAGTCTCAACCTAGGGTACATCATCGAGCACCAGTCGCTATGGTAGCGGCCACTTGTGTCGGCGTTGGACTGGCCGGCGAGTCCCGCCTGCTCCTTATAGTTATCGACAGAGTTGCCGAAATTGTCCTTGTAGACAAAGTCGTGACCCGTGTTGTAGGGTGGGTCGATGTAGATCATCTTGACCTTGCCGTGGTAGCCGCGCTGTAGGAGCTTCAGCACCTCGAGATTGTCGCCTTCGATATAAATGTTGTCCGAGTCGAAGGACCCATCCTCTCCATCGCGGCTGCGGCTTTTCTCGATACGGGGACGCAAAGTAGCAGTGCTGGACATCTGCGACTGGCGGATGGCATCGGCCTTGCCGGGCCACGTGAACGCATAGCGCTCCAGGCCCTCGTCTACCTCGTCGCCAAGCTCCAGCCGCAGTTTGTCGAAGTCGATTCCGCTCTCGGAGAACACTTCGGGCATCAGCTCCTTGAGCTTATTCAGGCGGTCGTCAATAAGACTCTCCGATTCAAGAGTCATCTTTTCTATCTCGCCCATGAGGTCTCCTCCTAGGAAAGTTGAGATTTGATTAGTTGAACTATGTAGGGCATGGCGGCAATAAAAACGTCGGTGCCCTTGCCGGCAAGCCAGCTCAGGAGTTTGTCAAGCTTGCTGCCCCGTTTGCTTTTATCTTTTGTGTTGAGATCGCCCATCATCCCTTTGAGCAGCGTCTTCTCGTCATCGGAAAGCGTTGTCTCTGGCAATTTGTCAATCTGTTCAAAGGTTGCCTCTAACGTGACCTGTACGTTGCTCGTGGCGGATGCCGTGAGGCTGACGCTAGCGCCCTGCGCTTCGGCGATTTTCAGCTTACGGAGCTCCTCATCACGGAAATGCTTCAGTTTGTCGATACGTAGTTGCGTCTGTTCATCGTTGAAATCATTGCGATTGGAAGACCCATAGGAATAGGAGGCTAGTCCGTCCGTGTAGGAGTCGTAGCCCCTCGCGTTTGCGTAGACGTAGTCGATTGAGTCGTATACGGCTTTGAGCTCGTCGTCTTTCACGCCCTCTTCAAGAGCTTGCTCCAGTCTCCTGATATGCTGCGTTATAGTTGCGCAGAATGCGGCACCGAACGCTTTGTCGTCTGAGTCTTCCCGCTTTAGGCGCAGCTTCTGGAGAATCATCCCTAGGTCGCTTTTCGAGTAGCGAAATGAGCTTGAGGAATTGATATATTTTAAAGCCTCGGGGTTAGTGTAGTCGAGGTCGAAGACCTGCATGATTTCACGGCAGAGCGCATCAACATCCTCATCTGCAGCATCACTCAAAAGGCGCGCCGCTCGCAAAATATACTCATCTAGAACGGCCATTGCAGATCTCCTTTATCTCATCGGCGACCGCCCTCAGGCGTCGCTCCTCTTCCTTCATTTCCATCCTCAGCTTCGCGGACTCGTTGAGCGTTATGTCCTTCGACCGCCGCTGCTCCTTCAGCCGCTTGACGGAGGCTCCCATCTCATCGTAGCGCGACGTGAGGGCGATCAGCTTTTCCCGGTCTCGAGCGGGGCATACGGGGTAGAACCCCAGGCCGCCAATCGCGCGGGACAGCGCTACGGTGCGCGACAGGTCGACCAGGTACTCCCAGAGGTCGCCCTGCGAGAGCCGCCCGAATGCCAGCGCGCCTAGGAAGTCCGCGTATTCTGAACGGCCAGGATCGAACGCGCCCGTCGACTCGACTCGGTCGACGACCGTCGCGCCCTGCTCGGCCTGGCTCCTCCGCGTGAGGGCGACCGATATGCACGCGCAGCCGCCCGCCTCGACCAGGAGCACCGTCGGGTTCGGGAAGCACTTGTGCACGAGCTCCGCCACCTCGGCCACCGCCATGGTCCCGGCTGTCATCTCGCAACGGAGGAAGACGACGCTCTGCACGTTGCGCTCGTCGTCCTCGTACGGCGGGATGCGCGTCGTGGACTTCTGGACCGTGGCGAAGTGCTCGAGGCGCGCGACCTTGTCGAGCCTCTTCTGCTCGGTCTTGGTGAGCATGGCCTGCTTGACGAGCACCGTCTTGGGAATGCGGCGGCATCCCGCGAGCGCCGCTTCGGGCAGGCGCAGGATTCCGTTCCAGTCGATGCCGCTCATCGCAGCACCGCGAAACATACCAACGAGTAGTCGTTGAAGCCCATGACGGTGCCGCTGCCGACCTCTCCCAGGCTGAACAGGCTCTCGATGCCTTTGTCCTGCTGCGTTCCGGTGATGGCCGCAACGACATCGTCAAGCAGGTCGGTGTAGGCGTCCATCCTCGTCCCGTCGCGGGTCTCGCGGTTGAACTCGCGGCACAGCTTAGCGATGGGCTCGGGATGCCCAGAGCAGACGGCGCGCATGATGTCGAGCGCCGGCTTGGGCTGGGTGTGCTTCGTCATGACCTCGCCGTCGGCCGACACGTACACCACGTAGTACGGGAAGACAGGGTTCGTGTCCCTGGGATCGTTGCCCTCGTCGTTCTGCTTGAGGCAGAAGACCACGCCTGGCTTCACGTCGCTGCGAAGCTCGTCGGGGATGGGGGCCACGGCGTGCAGTCCCGCCGGCGAGTTCTCCAACGCGCCGGGATGCTCCTTGGCGTAGCGCTGGAGCTCCACGCGGAAGTCGTCGAAGGCGAAATCCGTGATCGAGATGCCGCCCGAGATGTCCTCGAGGTCGAGCACCTCGCTCTTGAGCTGCTGGAGCTGCCGGCGACGGTACTTGAGGTCGTTCATCTCTCCATTGCCCTTGGCCTCCAGCACGTTCTCCTCGCCGGTTGCCGACGCGTCGAGCAGCGCCATGCGCCCCTTCACGCGGCCCTCGAGCTGGATGTACTCGTCGAGCGCGATGTCCGGCCAGAAGTTGACCAGCTGGATCTGGGAGTTCTTCGATCCCAGGCGGTCGATGCGGCCGAAGCGCTGGATGATACGCACGGGGTTCCAGTGGATGTCGTAGTTCACCAGGCAGTCGCAGTCCTGCAGGTTCTGGCCCTCGGAGATGCAGTCCGTCGCGAAGACGACGTCGATCTCGCCGAGCTCCCGCTGGCTCTCCGGCAGCTCCTTTGAGACGGGAGAGAACCTCGCGAGGATGTTCTCGAAGGTGGTCCTGGGAAGCTTCAGCGAGTAGGTCCGGTTGGAGCTGCCCGCCACCTCGGCGCACTCGATTCCGAGCTCGCGCTTCAGCCAGGGCGCCAGCTGCTCGAAAAGGTACGCCGTCGTGTCGGCGAACGCGCTGAACACCAGCACCTTGCGGTTGCCGGGGTTGTACGGCTCGCTGACCTTGCCCGCGATGAAGTCGCGCAGCTTCACGAGCTTGGCGTCGCGCTCGGGCGTCACCGCGTCGGCATAGGTTAGCAGGGCCCGGAGCACCTGGATGTCGAAGTCGAGGTCCTGGCCCAGGCGCAGGGCGTCGACGTCTCGCAGGTCGACTCGCACCTTGCCGCCGGCCTCGAACTCCTCGGCATCGTCGTCGTCGAACCCGTCCTCGAGGCCCTCGGTGCCGTAGGCGACCCCCGACGCGTCGGCGTCGAGCCTCGCGCGCAGGTCGACGCAGCCGTCGAGGATTCGTCGCAGCGTGATGCGGAAGCTGTTCACGGAGGACTCCATGCGCTTGAGGACGTTGACGCGCATGAGGTTGGCCACCGCCGTCGTGCGGTGGACCTGGCTCTCGAAGTCCTTGCCCCACGTGTCCCCGTAGCGGTCCTCGTACTTGCGGCGCTGGTCGGCGCGCACGTAGGAGAGCACCTGGTACTGGGCGAACGTGAGCTGGGCGATCATGTCGTTGAGCACGGCAATCGGCGGCAGCTCGCCTTCTAGGTCAATGGGCGTCTGAAACGACAGGGGCGGCCGGCGCGCCGGGAAGGTACCGCTCGCGGCGCCGTAGTACTTCGTGATGTGCTTGCGGCTGCGCGCGATGGTCAGCACGTCGAGCAGCTTGAAGTAGTCGGCGTTCACCGCGTTCACGAAGCTCTCGGTCGTGCGCTCGGAGTCGGAGAGCTTGCTCCACTCGTTGAACCTCTGCTGGGCGACGCGCGTCACGTGGGTGATCGACGGGATGCCATCGGTATCGGCGAGGTACGCGTCGTCTCCCTCGGTGATGAGCTCGATCTGGTTTCGCAGGTCGAGCAGGCGGTTGTTCACCGGGGTGGCAGAGAGCATGAGCACCTTCGTGCGCTGGCCCGACTTGATGACGTCCTCGATGAGGCGCGTGTAGCGGTCGGTCTTGTCCGCGTCGGTGCTCTTGTTCCTGAAGTTGTGGCTCTCGTCGATGACGAGGAGGTCGAAGTGGCCCCAGCGCAGGTGCTCGAGGTCCACCTCGCCGCTCATGCCGTGGTAGCGCGACAGGTCGGTGTGGTTGAGCACCGTGTAGCTGAAGCGGTCGTCGGCCAGCGGGTTGCGGTCGTCGTTGTCCTGCGTCCACAGGGTCCAGTTGTCCCGCAGGCGCTTCGGGCACAGCACGAGGATGCGGTCGTTGCGCTCCTGGTAGTACTTCATGACGGCGAGCGCCTCGTAGGTCTTGCCCAGGCCCACCGAGTCGGCGATGATGCAGCCCTTGTACTTCTCCAGCTTGCGGATGGCGCCCACGACGGCGTCCTTCTGGAAGTCGTAGAGCTTGCTCCAGACCACGGACTCCTCGAACTTGAGGCCGGGGCGGATGCCGTTGTCCTCGTCGTCCTCCATGAAGTCGCGGAACAGGTGGTACAGGGTCAGGAAATAGATGAACTCGGGCGGGTTCTCGCGGTAGAGCGTCTCGACCTGGGCGGCCACCTGCGCGGTGACCTCCTCGACCATGGCAGGGTTGTCCCAGACCGACTCGAACATCATCTTGAGGCCGACGGCCTCGGTCGCGTTCTCGAAATGGCTCACGCAGGTCACGGTTCCCGGACGGCGCTCGTAGCCGAGGCCCTCCTGCGTGAAGTTCGCGGCGGCGCCCATGAAGGCGTGGTCGTCGCCGGATGGGTTCTCCACCACGTAGGTGCCGCCCGGCTGAATGGCGCCGGACGTCTTGGCGGACTTGAAGACGCCCTTCTCGCGGATCCACTCGGCGCATTCGCGGGCGAGCGCGCGTTGGTTTAGGTTGTTGCGCAGCGTGAGCTCGAGCCC